>DATKUS010000230.1:0-13318 GCA_035530535.1 Bacteroidales bacterium | reverse complement strand
AATGATTTTCCTATGATTGTTGCAGTATTTTTTGTCTCTGCAAGAGCCAGAGGGAGGGCGAAAATAAATACGGTAATAAAGTAAAACATTGCAAAAAGGCCGGGCAATACCAGCATCACCAATCCTATCCCTATAAGCATTACGCCTCCCATACCCATGACGATGGCAGCAAGAAGAAAAGGAAAGAAGGCCATGGCGGAAGCCTTAAGTGTGTCTGCGATACCCCAATTTTCGCCAAGGGGTTTACCCAGGACCCAGGCATGGAGAATAATTGTAAACACAAAAGAGACGAGCATAATCAGGGAGTAGGGCAGAGCCAAATCTTTCATCACCGATATCATCTGTTCAGGATCACCTGTCGCCTGCATCAAAGCATTGGTGTCAAGGGTTGAGGTGATCATGTTTGAGATAAGCGCTGAAATCAACGAGATAATATACATCCCGACAAAATATTTTCTGTAAAAGGCCCATAGCCTGATCATTGCACTGTCAAGGTCTCTGGCACCTGCCAGGGGATGATTCTGATAATTCTGCATTGTCATTTTTGGATTAATGATAGCGCAAAACTACATAAATCAGCTGATTATTTCAAGTATGCCCCTGATGTCCATATTTCCCATAGGGTTGTTTGATTCAACGAAAGCCTCTGCCAGTTTTGACTTCCTCTCCTGAAGATGCTGTATCTTCTCTTCAATCGTTGCGGCGGATATATACCTGTGGACAAATACTGTTTTGTCCTGGCCTATCCTGTGTGCACGGCTGAGAGCCTGGATCTCCGAGGCAGGGTTCCACCAGGGATCCAGAATGAATACATAATCAGCTTCGGTAAGATTAAGTCCAACCCCACCGGCCTTCAGCGAGATCAGGAATACTTTTATGGAAGGATCCTTGCGGAAAGCATCAATCACCTTTTCCCGGTCGTGTGTGGAACCGGTCAGCATTGAATATCCTATACCGTTACTCCGAAGCCATGCCGGGAACAGTTCGAGGTGCTTGACAAATGATGAGAATATGAGGATCTTATGTCCTTCTGAAATGGCACTTTCAATATTGTGGATAACAGCCTCGAACTTGCCCGAGCCTCCCTGGTAGGTCTCATCGGTAAGCCTCGGGTGATTGGCAATCTGCCGAAGTTTCATGAGACCCTGCAGCACCATGATGGCTGATTTCTCGACTCCCATGGCTTCTATGTTTTCAAGGATACTGTTGCGAACTGCTGACTTCTCCTTTTCATATATTACTGCCTGCTCATCATCCATGTCACAGAATATCACTTGTTCCGAGATTGGCGGCAGCTCCTTTGCAACCATCTCTTTGGTGCGTCTCATAATGAATGGCTGAATGATTTTTTTTAAACGCTTCTCTCTCTCTTCCTCATTATTTATTTCTATCGGTTTGGCAAACTCCCGGCGGAAAAAAGCCAGTGATCCGAGCAGTCCGGGATTGATAAAGCTGAGCTGGGTCCACAGGTCTGTCAGTGAGTTTTCAACGGGAGTACCGGTCAGCACAAGGCGGTGTTCCGCTTTGATCCTGATAGCTGCCCTGTAAATGCGTGAGGAGGGATTCTTAATATGCTGGCTTTCATCAAGAACAACGTAAAAGAAACTGAAGAGACTGAAGAATTCGATATCCTGGCGTACGGTATGATAGCTTGAGATCACAACGTCATACCTTGAAAACTGCGATGTTGTCTTCATTCTTCCTGAACCCTGATGGACCAATGTTTTCAGTGAGGGGCAGAATTTTCTGATCTCATTATTCCAGTTATGGATAAGTGATGCAGGCACAATGATCAGTGATGTTAATTTCTTTGTGTTTGATCCGAAAAGGGAGAGTTGTCCTTCAATGTTTGAATTAAAAGAGATTGCCTGATTTTCCTTGTTCCAAAGCAGGAGTGCGAGGGTCTGCAGTGTTTTTCCCAGTCCCATATCATCAGCCAGGCATCCGCCAAGGTTGTTTGTCTGCAGAAAATATAGCCAGTTTAGTCCTTCAGACTGGTAGGGACGCATCTCGGCATTGAGCCCCGCAGGTTTTTCCAGCAGAGGCAGTTTCTCCGGCATTATAAGCTTTTCAAGCTTCCGGCATATCTCGCACTCTTCGGCATTAAGAGCTTCACTGAGGATGCTGAAGTGCTGCTTATGCACCATGAGACTTTCATCTTCATCCCGCCCCATCTCAAAGAGTCCCCTGTAACGGGTGAACCACTCTTCAGGAAGTATAGCCACAGTGCCGTCAGGAAGGGTGTACTCCCTGATACCCTCCAGGATGTTCCTTCGCAGGCGGGTAAAAGGTATCTTGTAATCACCGATCGTCACAACTGCTTTGAGATCAAACCAGTCGTTGACAAGCTGGTGGCTTATTGTCATCTCCACCGGTTCAAGGTTGTAGGGAACGTCAAGGCTTCCCTTGCGTAAGATGAAGCCGGCTTCGGTGAGACGTGTCTTGTTGTGCGCAATGATTTCAATCAGTTCATAAAAGGCATCATTATCATTTTCCCGCGCACCTGCCACCGTGAATGTGATACCGTCTTCGGAAAAAAGCCCTGCTTCACCGAGCGAATCGATGCATTTCTTTTCCCACGCGGGGTCACGTTTCTTACGGCGGAACAGAAAATGACCGCCATCGGCCCTGAAACTGGTAAAATGAGAGATATCATCCGGATAAAAGAGATCGCGGTCATCATACCTGAATTTGAGCAGCGCAACGGGAATTCCCCTGATGCCTGTTTCAATGGTCAGGTATGCTCTTTTCTCCGGAGTGGCTTCTTCAATGGTGAATCCGGTTCCGGATACCTTGTGACTGTTAATGACAGAGAGGACAAAACTCCCGAAGTATTTTTCCTCCGTAGCTGTGGGGATCACAATATTGCTCCTGATAAGAAAAGGTTTCAGTTTCGCGCCTTCTATATCTGAGACAAAAAACAAACGATCATTTGATCTTATTACGCATGGTTTGTTTGAGAGTATTTCAACATTTCCCCTCCGGAGGTTCAATGGTGATCCTCCTGAATAGATCATCAGGCAGTAGCTGCTGCCTTCTGGCCCGCGGTCGAACCTGAAAACAGGTGTGGCGGGCTGGGGTATGATTCTCAGCCTGTCTTCGGGATGCAGGCTGTTGATCTTCGGTTTCTGCAGGAATACAGGCACTTCTTCATTAAGAGCTATATGCAGGCACTGCGAGATCCTGGCTTCGATATAAGGCTTTATGAGCGTCTCAAACTCCCGGGCATCAATATTCTCAAGAAACTCTTTCACGCTGCTGTGTTTTGAAAAGAGTTTAAAAAGATTCCGGTCAGAATATTCATTTACAAGCCTTACAATCTCACTTTCTTCATTGTCAAGAAGAGACAACGTGGCATTATCAGGATGCGGCGACAGCGACTCTGCCATGCGGTAATATGATACCCCGGGTGTACGCTCAATGATATAGGGCATCAGCACCGAACCCCACCGCCGGTGTTGCGTCAGAATTAAAATGAAAAGTCTTTCCCTTTCCCCTGCCTTGCTGGCCTCCATTGAAATGAATTAATCGAACCTGCAATTTTGACAAATCCTTTGTTAATATCAAAGAATAAGTGATATATATCGTGATTTGGCAATGTGTATGATCGGATATTGATGCTGGAAGCGCCGACGAAGGAACAGGGATCGATTATTTTTAATAACTTGCCCATCACGTACGAAACCTGACATAAAAATGAGAAAGTCATTCATATTCACAGTTTTAATATTTGCAGCTTCGCTTCTTTCTGCACAGGAGACACAGCTTGCAACAGGCTGGAAGGCCATCAAAGCATCTGATCTGGGTTCTGACGGATGCCTGATTACAAAGGCCGACCCGGACCTCTCAAAGTGGATGACTGCCACTGTACCTGGTACCGTGCTTACTACCCTGGTCAATAATGGCCTGATGCCTGACCCGCTCTACGGAATGAATAATGAAAGGATACCTGATGTGTATGTTGAGGGCCGTGATTTCTACACCTACTGGTTCTATAACAGGTTCTCTACGGAAGGCATTGACTCTACGAAGCAGATCTGGCTTAAATTCAGGGGCATAAACTACTTCGCAGAAGTGTATCTCAACGGAAGACGAATAAGTACTGACAAACATGAAGGAATGTTTCTGCGTGAGAAGTATAATATCACACCGTATCTCAATCCTGCAGGATTGAATAGACTGGCAGTGCTTGTGGAACCTCCTGCAAATCCGGGAGATCCTAACGGAGGTCAGGGTGGCGACGGTACCATAGGACGTGATGTGACGATGCAGTTCACGGCCGGTTGGGACTGGATACAGCCGGTAAGGGACCGCAACACAGGTATCTGGGATCAGGTATCTATTGAGATCACGGGAGATGTTGACATTCGTGATGCATTTGCCAAACCAAGGGTGCCGGGGGCCAGGCTGCCGGGTGAACTTCAGGATCCGGCTTATGTGACTTTTTCTGCTGTGCTGGTCAATGCTTCTGATGAACCTGCCGAGGGCGAGGCAGTACTCGCGTTTGGCAGCAATGTGGAGAAAAAGAAAGTCAAACTTGCACCCAACTCGTCTGCCATAATAACATTTGGCGAGATAAAACAGACCGATCCCAAAATCTGGTGGCCGAATGGGTTAGGTCAGCCCTCTCTCTATTCAGCCGACATCTCTTTCCAGGGAAAAGACAATATTGTTCAAGACCGTGAAGACATGACATTCGGCTTCAGGGAGACGGGCGGGTATTTCGAGGAGAAGACCGGATCAAGGGTGTTTACAATAAATGGCCAGAAAGTCTTCATAAAGGGCGGCAACTGGATAGCCTCTGATGCAATGCTTCGTCTTAATCCCGAGAGATATGACGCAGAGGTCAGGATGCATGCTGACATGAATATGAATATGATCCGCATATGGGGAGGCTCTATCACTGAACGGCCGGAGTTCTACGATGCCTGTGACAGGTATGGGATACTGGTATGGCAGGACCTGTGGATTACGGGCGACTGCAACGGAAGGTGGCCTGACAAAAAGAAGGTTGAGTCACAGGAGCGCAGGAGAGAATATCCTGATAATCAATCACTATTTATTGCATCGTTTGCTGACCAGGTTAAGATGCTGCGCAATCATCCCTCACTTTACCTGTGGTGCGGCGGCAATGAATTTCCACCTGCACCCGAACTTGATGCAAGAATACAGACTACCCTGAAAGAGCTTGACGGAACGAGGCAGTACATAAGTGAGTCTACCTCTTCCGACCTTGTGAAAAATACAATCGGGGGGACCGCCGATGGCCCTTACCTTATCCAGGATCCCCTATGGTTCTTTACCGAAAAAGGGTTCGCTTTCAATCCTGAGACCGGATCAGTGGGAATGCCTAATATTGAAGGCCTTAAGAAAATAATGGATGAGAAGGACCTGGTGCCTCCTGCCGGACAGGAGATAAATCCGGTATGGAAATATCATAAATACCTGGGGTACGGTGATATGATTGAGAAGTACGGTCCTGTCAAAGATCTGGAGGATTTTGTTCTGAAAGCTCAGCTGGCAGGGTATGAACAGTATCGTTCACTGCAGGAGGGAAATAATGCTCACATGTGGGAGTGGTACACCGGGATGCTGGTCTGGAAGAGCCAGAATCCATGGACAGCACTGAAGGGTCAGTTCTACGACTGGTTTCTTGACCAGAATTCAACATTTTATGCATATAAACATGCTGCTGCACCTTTGCATATGCAGTTAAACCTGAATGATTCTGCAATTTACATCGTAAATGCCACTCCCAAGGAACGGAAGGGTTTAAGGGTGGAGGCTATCCTCACGGATGAGTCGGGGAAACAGCTATGGGTGAAGTCTCTTGAGACCAGTGCCGCGCCCAATAGCATTCTTAAACTCTGGGATGGTGAATTTCCGGTTGGCAATACCGGTGTCAGTTTTTTGCGGTTGAAGATAACCTACCTCTCCACGGGAGTGCTGATAGATGATAACACTTACTGGATTCCTGGTATCCGTGGTCAGCAGTCACTGATGGAGCTTGGAGAGGCAAAGATAGTTGCCCAGATGATGAAGAGCAGTAAGGGCAAATTTATTGTTGATGTTGCCAACAGCGGAGATATAGCTGCCTTTTTTGTGAGGATGAAGGTTATCACTGCCGCCACAGGGGAACTGGCTTCACCGGTCTTTTTTGATGATAACTATATTGTACTTCTTCCGGGAGAGAAGAGGAGCATAACTGTTGACATCAATTCGCTTCCACCCGCGCAAAAGAATACGCCACTTTTGATTGAATTTAAAGGGGCGAACCTGCCGTCGACTGTCGTCAGACTTTGATCGGGTCTATAAAGACTAAAGTCTGAGGTCTGAAGGTCTGAGAGTCTGAGGTCTGAAGGTCTGAGGTCTGAAGGTCTGAGGTCTGAAGTCACTAAGTTTCATATTCTCCTTGCTCCGTGCTCCTCGCTCCTTGCTCCATGCTCCATGCTCCTCGCTCCTTGCTCCTTGCTCCTTGCTCCATGCTCCATGCTCCCTGCCCTATGCTCCGTGCCCCTACTACCCTATCCTGCTTATCTCCTCCAGCCGTGCATGGTCAAGAAGGGTGATGCTCTTGTCTGACAGGCTTATCAGTTTTTCCTTCTCAAAGTTCTTGAGCACTTTCACCGCTCCTTCGGTTGAGATTCCTGCAAAGCCAGCAAGTTCCCTGCGCGATAACAGCCTGAAAAGATCTTCGCCGCCAAAGTTTTCAGGATCGAGGTGCAGCAGTACTGTGGCCATCCTGCCGTTAGTCTGCTGATGAAGCACATGCTCCAGGGAGGTGTACAGTATCGCATTCTGCTGACAGTAACGCCTGATGATACCAAAGGCAAAAGTGCCGTTCTTCTTCACAAGTCCTGCTATAGCATCTTTCTCTATCAGAAAACCTGTTGTTTCAGTGACCGCTACTACTGAATAACTGAAAGTGTTAGGGTTGAATACTGACGACAGGCCTACCATCTCACCGGGACGGATGATTCGCAGGCTGTAGTCCCTTCCACTGCCGGATTCAATATACTGTCGCGAATAACCGCTGACAATGAAAATCACATATGACGCAAATGCTCCCTGCTTGGTTATGTTTTCTCCACGCCTGAATAATACCTGGACCCTGCTCTCCCTGACCAGTAGTGTCTCTTCGGGTGTGAGAGTGCTGAAACATGGCAGGTTAATGTCGCATATAAATTCCTTATCTGAATCGCTTATGGTTTTCATAACTTCAATTGATCCACAAATTTACAATTTAAAAGTCAAAAAGATCTCTTGAAGTAAAGTGCATATAATCAGCTAATTAATGAATATGACCTGAGCTGGTTCAATTCCGTAGTTGTCCAATTTCAATTCCCTGGTTGTTGCACAAGAACTCTTTCTCTCTTATTGACATTGCCTAATAGTTTACCTTTGCAAAAAAATAAACCATGAGACATACAGTAGAAGCATCCTGGAAGGGAAATATGAAGTTTGATACAGAGGTTAACGGACATCACTTTATGATGGATTCAGCAGTGAACAATGACGGTGAGGATACCGGTCCCCGTCCGAAACCCCTTATGCTTGCAGCACTGGCAGGGTGCACAGGTATGGATGTAGTTTCATTAATGAAAAAGATGCGCCAGGATGTTGAATACTTCAACGTGAAAGTTGAAGGAGACACTGATGATGAGCATCCGAATCCTTTCGTGAAAATGCATATCATTTATGAATTCCGCGGCAAGGATCTTGACATGGAAAAGATCGAAAAAGCAGTTTCCCTTTCCATGGAGAGGTATTGCGGGGTGTCAGCCGTGTATCGCAAGGCACAGGTGGAACTTACTCATGAGATCCGCATCCTCGACTGACCCATCCTCAATCATAAATTCTTAATTCTTAATTTCTTAATTCTTAATTAATTAGACCATGTTATACACAAATCTGAACCACATTGAGACTGCAGCAGAGCTCGAAAAAGTCATCTCTGAAAATGAAAATGTAATGGTATGCTGTGGCCGTATGGGCCCCATGTGCATTCCGGTCTACGGGATAATGGAAGAGCTGGAGCCTGCTTATAAGCACATTAAGTTCTTTGATATGGAGTTTGACAATCCGGAATCACAGATTATACGGAATGCTCCCGAGACCCGTGGTTTCATGGGACTTCCCTATACGGTATACTACAAGAACGCCAAAATGGTTAAAGCCACTACCAGCATTCAGAATATGGCTCAGGTAAAAGGCATTCTGGACAGCCACCTTGGACAGCCAAAGGCATAATTTAATGGGTAACGAAAATCATTTTGATGTTATTATCCTTGGCGGAGGACCGGCAGGACTTACTGCAGCCATCTATCTTTCCCGTGCCAGGGTAAAAACCCTGCTCCTTACCGATGGCACCCCCGGAGGTCAGATGACTCTCACCCATGAGATCGCCAACTATCCGGGTATTGAAAAGATAAACGGCTATATGCTTGGATCGGTCATGAAAAAACAGGCCACAGCATTCGGCGCTGTCATAAAGGGCAATACCGTTATCAACACAATTTCCCTGAATGGCCCTGTGAAGTCCGTCACCACCGATGATGACCAGGAATATACTGCCGATGCAGTGATCCTGGCCACCGGAGGAAGATCGCACACGCTGGGGGTGGAGGGCGAAGATATCTTTAAAGGTAAAGGCATATCGTATTGCGCCACCTGTGATGGCGATTTCTTTACCGGCAGGGAGATAGTGGTTGTAGGAGGCGGCAACTCCGCCCTCGAAGAGGCTGTCTCGCTAACAAAATACGCTTCCAAAGTCACTGTAGTCCACCAGTTTGATCACTTTCAGGCATTTAAGTATGCAATAGAGGAGGCACAGGCTAATCCAAAGATCAGCTTCATAATGTCATCAACAATCTCTTCATTCTACGGAAAAGAGAGCCTTGAGGGCGTTGAGATCAGGAACCTGGTAACCGGTGAGACATCAAGGTTCAGCACTGACGGAGTTTTTATATTCATAGGTTATGTCCCCAACACTGAGACATTAAAGGGAGTCGTTGATCATAATGACAGAGGGGAGATCATTGTGGGAGCTGACATGTCAACAAGCATTGAAGGCGTCTATTCAGCCGGGGATGCCAATGTCAAGAGGTATCGTCAGGTCACAACCGCCGTGGGCGACGGTACCATTGCTGCACTGGCTGCAGCAGACTATCTTAATTCATTAAAAAGAAAATAAAAAAAATGAAAATGAAAGGACTTATAATTGCACTCGTAGTTGTTGCCGCACTGGCGTTTCTTGTCATTCGTGCATGGCACAAAATGAAGAACACTCCTGTGACTGAAGACAGTCACCTGATAGAGCAGCTAACAGACAAAAATTTTAACAATAAGATAAAGAAAGATGTGGTGCTGGTCGACTTCTGGGCGGATTGGTGTATGCCGTGCCGCATGATGGCTCCAATCCTTAATGATGTAGCTGAGTCTACCGAGGGTGAGGCTTCTGTCTATAAACTGAATGTTGATGAGTACCAGCAGGTAGCCTCCAGGTACGGTATACGCAATATACCTACCATGATCCTCTTCAAAGACGGAAAGGAGTTCGAAAGACTGGTGGGGATGAAAACAAAGGAATCATTGTTGAGCAGTATAGAGAAGGCGAAGAAGTAAATCTTATATCTACTGACTGGAAGGGTGTCCGGCAGATCTTATCTGTCAGCACCCTTTCTTGCATTATCATAGTCGGGGGCTTGCAGAAGATCATAAAAATGTGCCGAAGGCCTGACACGTCCTATTGAATCGAAATATGCTCTGCGCGTCATTGAGTCCCAGTGAATGACTCCGTAATAGTACTGTATATTGTTAAAGATGCCAAGCAGGAAGAGCAGGAGCCAGGTGGCCATGATGCTGCCTCTGAGCCATTTTCTCCTGTTCGATATTGCATATTGCAGCAGTGCTGCCGCCGGTATCGCCATCAGGGCATAGCTGTCAATAAAGGCCCGCTGCCCGAAGCCTCCGCCGTACCACCAGCACCACCACGAAAATATTATGTAGATATTCACCGGCACAAAAACGGTTATCGCCAGGGCATGAGGTGACTTGTTCCTCCATAAGGTAAATATTCCTGCAAAGGCGAAGATCAGAAGCGGAGTGTAGATAAACAGTCCCTTCCTGAAGCTAATGAGCCCTTTGATGATCGCAGGATGGCCGAAGAAGAAGCCTTCTTCACTTCCGTAGGAGAAATAGAGCCACTGCCCGGTCATCTCCCTCCAGTAAATCATTTGCGGCATCCAGACCAACACTGCAATAAGTCCCATTATTACCAAATACTTATACTCTGCGGCCATTGTTCTCATTCTTTCTCTGAGAGTCACCCCGGCGGATACGCTGTATAAAAGAAAGAACAGGACAATGATGATATTTGTCGGTCTGACAAGCGAAATAAGTCCCAGCAGCAACCCCAGCCTCACCGCGCTCCATACCCCTTGCTCCATGCTCCATGCTCCATGCCCTATGCTCTCCGCTCTCCTCTTATCGTGCCATTTCATTGAATACCATATGAATGCAGTGATCAGGGCAAAACTGTAAACGTGCGCCATTGTACTCTGGAACAGGCTGTACCAGTACATGTTGGTGGCAAATGCAAATCCTGCAAGAACCATTGCCGTCACCGCGTCAGAGACGCCGGCAAGGAGGATCTTCCTGAGGTATATAAGACCGATAAGAAGATAGAAGAGTGCGCTGACAAGCAGGGAAAACTTATAGGGCTCTGAATAACCACCCGTATCAGCTCCGGTTACCCGGGCTGTCAGATGCGCGGCTCCGAAAAAGGGTGCCCAGAGTACTGAGAGTCCCATTGTTGTCTTGATCAGATATTTGCCTGTAGGACTCTTTTCAGGCCAGAAGATGAACTTGTGATTGCCGGTGTAACCGTCAATAAAGCTCAGTGACAGATCATGATATATAAAAGATGCAGGAAGGTAGGCATAGTAGGATATGGCATCCCACTCAATCACTCTCTTCTCATCCCTCCAGTGTTTTACATTCAGCATATTCCACAGCATGACGATCATGATGATTGCGATTGCAGCAGCTGACAGGATCTTCTTCCCCGCCAATGAGTATTTCAACATTTTGCCGGCTATCGACAGACCGTCAAGGATCCTTATCTTTTTGCCCTCCGCCTTTCTCCTGGGGAAGTATGAAACGTCGCATTCTCCGTACCTGAGGTTATCATTTTTTAACGACTTGATCATCAGCTCGGTTTCAAAACCGAATCTGCCCTCCTTAAGTTCCAGGGACTCAAACAGCGTTTTTGAGAACACCTTATATCCGCAGGTAAAGTCCGTGATCTTCCTCGAAGTAAGTATTGTGGCCATGAATGAGAAAAACCTGTTTGCGGCGGCAGCAGGCCTGGCATGCAGAGGGTATCGCTTTTTTATTTTGAACCTAGTCCCGGTGACAAGATCAAGGTTGTCATTATACATTTTCTTCAGCAGAGAGGGGATATCGGCAGGATCCAGCTCAAGGTCAGCATCCTGAACAAGAATGGTGTCTCCTGAGGCAGCTTTCACTCCTTCTGCTACTGCGCCGCCCTTGCCCAGGTTCTTCTTGTTCCTGATGAGCTTCAAACTGTATCTGCCGGCAGGAAGATCTGCAACCACCTTTGCTGACTCGTCGGAAGAACAGTCATCGACAACGATTATCTCTACACTTTCAACAAATGCCGGCATCTCAATGACCTGCAACCTGGAGAGTGTCTGGCTAATTACCGGCGCCTCATTAAAGAGGGGTATGATTATGCTAAGGTGCAAGGTTAAAGGTTAAAGTACAAAGGCTAAAGTTAGTACAGAATTGGGAATAGAGGCCCAAGTGTAAAGAAATCGCCCGGTGGACAATTTTAGCGAAGGTGCCAGGCTGTGGGGTGGGCAACAGGTAGTAGGGAAAAATGGACAGGGTTTACTTTATGGTCTGAATCTCTTCAACCTAAGTGCATTCCATACAACAGTGACGGAGCTGAAGCTCATGGCAGCTGCTGCAATCATAGGATTAAGCAGGGGCCCGCCAAACAGTCTGAGCACCCCCATGGCCACCGGGATACCAAGGATATTGTAGAAGAAAGCCCAGAAAAGGTTCTGCTTCACATTCCTGATGGTGGCACGGCTCAGTTTAACTGCTGTAGCCACGTCCTGAAGATCACTTTTGACAAGTACTATATCAGCAGCTTCCACAGCCACATCCGTTCCGGAACCTATGGCAATACCCACATCAGCCTGCGCAAGAGCAGGAGCATCGTTTATACCGTCGCCCACCATGATCACCTTGCTGCCGTTTTCCTGGAGCTTTTTTATCTCCTCAGCTTTATCCTTTGGCAATACCCCGGCAATAACATTTTTTATACCTGCCTGGGAGGCGATGGCTCTGGCAGTGCTTATATTGTCACCTGTGATCATGATTACCTCATGACCCATCCCGAGAAGGTCCTTCACCGCCTGTGCCGAGCCCGGCCTGATGGTATCGGCAACAGCGATTATGCCTTCACATCTCCCGTTGACGGAGACATACAGAAGGGTCTTTCCTTCTCCTGATAGTTTTTCAGTGGCCTCTTCAGATGGTTGGAGATCGATATTTTTTTCGGCCATAAGCTTTCCGGTGCCAAGAAGAATTTTTACTCCTCCGGCCGTTGCTGCTACTCCATGTCCGGGAATGGCGGCAAAGTCTTCCACTTTTACTGTCTGGATCCCTCTTTCCTCTGCAAGTTGTAAAACTGCTCTGGCAACAGGGTGTTCAGATAATTTTTCAGCACTGGCTGCAAGCGACAATAATTCATTTTCCCCCATGCTGCCAAAAGTCCTGATGTCCGTTACTACCGGCTCACCTCTTGTTATGGTACCTGTTTTATCAAGCACTATTGTTGAGACTTTATGAGCTGTCTCGAGTGCAGCACCACTCTTGATGAGGATGCCGTGCTCGGCTCCTTTGCCTGTCCCGGCCATTATGGCGACGGGTGTTGCCAGTCCCAGTGCACAGGGACATGCGATGATCAGTACAGAAATTACTATTGTCATTGCCAGTCGGCTGTCTCCCGTGCCTATAAACCATGCAATGCCGGAGACAACGGCAAGAACCATGACTATGGGCACAAAGTACCCCGAAATAATATCAGCAAGTCGGGCGATAGGTGCTTTTGAGCCCTGTGCATCCTCAACAAGCTTGATTATCTGTGACAGCGTGGTGTCTTCTCCCACGCGCGTTGCCCTGTAAATGACATAGCCGTTTTTGTTTATGCTGGCACCTACCACCTCGGACCCTATGCTTTTCTCAACAGGCATGCTCTCGCCGGTGAGCATCGACTCATCAACGG
>DATKUS010000229.1:0-12491 GCA_035530535.1 Bacteroidales bacterium | reverse complement strand
ATGCACAATTTTTACCATCTCAATGATGGCCTCTTCAAACACGCCGTGTGTCGACGGATAGGTTATCATCGCCACAGCAAGGTTATCCCTGTTCTCTGCTGCCTTTTTCTTGAGATCTGCAACACTTATGTTTCCGTTGTCGTCACATTCAACAACCACCACCTTCATCCCGGCCATGGCTGCACTGGCAGGGTTGGTGCCGTGCGCCGATGAAGGTATGAGTGCCACCTTGCGGTGACCCTCATTGCGGCTTATATGATACTGTCTTATGACCATAAGCCCTGAATATTCACCTGCTGCGCCTGAGTTGGGCTGAAACGATACGGCTTCAAAACCGGTTATCTCTTTCAGCGCCTCGCCAAGCTCATTCATGAGCCGGTAGTAACCTTCAGCCTGGTCATCAGGAACAAAGGGATGGATGTTGCTGAACTCCGGCCAGCTCATTGCGAACATTGAGGAGGCAGGATTGAGTTTCATGGTGCATGAACCAAGCGAAATCATACCGTTGGCCAGGGAGAAATCCTTGCGCTCCAGCATCTTTATGTACCTCATCATGTCAGTCTCACTGTGATAGCTGTTGAAAGCACGCTCCTGCATGAAGGCTGACTTGCGCTGGAATTTCCCGTCGATGCAGAGACAGTCGCACAGTTGTGTTACCGGCTCCGCCTTTTTGCCTGCTGCTTCAGCAAAAATGCTGACGATGGTGTTGATTTCTTCAAGTGTCGTCAGCTCATCAGTGCTTATGGTTGCACAGTTTGCGCATGGGTACCACAGGTTGATACTTTTTGAGAGGGCTATCTTCTTAATCATGTCAGCGGTAACACCCGGGACTGCAACTACCCTGATAGTATCAAAGAACTGGTCGTGACTGATGGTATAGCCAAGAGCTTTCAGTGCATCGGCCAGTGTACATGCGGAGGTATAAATATGCATCGCAATTCTCCTGAGGCCCTCTGGTCCGTGGTACTGTGCATACATGCCTGACATTGTAGCCAGCAGCGCCTGAGCCGTGCAGATATTCGATGTTGCCCGCTCGCGCTTAATGTGCTGCTCGCGTGTCTGCAGGGCCATGCGCAGCGCCAGGTTGCCCTGTGCATCGATTGATACACCGATAATACGTCCGGGCATGCTCCTCTTCAGTTCGTCTCTTGTGGCGAAGAAACCTGCATGGGGACCGCCGTAACTCATCGGAAGACCGAAACGCTGGTTGGAACCGAAGACGATGTCGGCGCCCCATTCCCCGGGAGGGGTGAGAAGAGCAAGACTCATAAGATCAGCGCCCACTGCCACGAGTGCGCCGGCAGCATGTGCCTTTTCAACTATTGAACTATAGTCGCGGACTTCGCCCCTGGAAGAAGGATACTGAACAATAGCTCCGAAAACGGAGGCGTCAAACTCAAACTCCGTGTAGTCCATGAAATGAATATCAATGCCCAGCGGCGCAGCCCTGGTAATAAGCACATCACGGGTCTGACTGAATATTTTGTTGTCAGCAAGAAATTTTACTGCTCCCGCTTTTGCCTTCTCCCTTGACCGGGCATTAAGCATCATTATCATTGCCTCAGCCGCAGCAGTCGACTCATCTAGGAGAGAAGCATTGGCTATCTCCATGGCTGTGAGTCCTGTCACCATTGTCTGGAAATTCAGCAGAGCCTCAAGCCTTCCCTGTGATATCTCAGCCTGGTAGGGCGTGTATGAAGTATACCATGCAGGATTTTCAAGCACATTACGGACAACCACAGGAAGCACGGCAACCCCGTAATAACCCTGCCCGATGAATGAGCGGCACTGTTTATTAAGGCCCCCCAGCTTGCGCAGATGGGTGAGATATTCCTGCTCATTCATTGCCGGAGGGAGGTTAAGGGGTTTCCCGAGCATGATGGATGCAGGCACAGTCTCGCTGATTAGCTGGTTGACTGATTTTACCCCTATTGTTTTGCACATCTCGCCGGTTTCGCTGTCGCGCGGCCCGATGTGACGACTTACAAACTGATCAAATGCCATAGCATGCTTATTTAATTGATTATGATTTATTTGAAAAATGAATTTGTGTTCAGCTCATGGCCGATTGTTGTTTCCGGTCCGTGGCCCGGGTACACCACCGTCTCTTCAGGAAGTGTAAAGAGCCTTTCTGTGATGCTTTTAATAAGTGTCTTATGATGGCCGCCCGGGAGGTCTGAACGGCCTATGCTTCCTGCAAACAACGCATCACCGGTAAAAAGCACTCCTTCATTCCGTATAAGGAATGCCACCCCGCCGGGAGAATGGCCCGGAACAGCGATGACCTCCAGAGAAAGTCCCGCTGCTTCAATAATCTCACCGTCACAGAGGCAGAGCCCCGGCTCTGGCGGAGTATCCATATTAAGACCGAACATCCTTGCATGTTCGGGAGCACTGCTGAGGTTATAGGCTTCGCCCGGATGACATCTTGCAGAGAGCCCGTAACGACTGAACATGAACCCGTTGCCAAAGACATGGTCAAGATGACAGTGTGTGTTCAGAAGAAGCACAGGTTCAAGCTTAAGGAAGTCAAGCAGGTCTTCCAGCCTTTTTTCCTCTCTCTTTCCATAACATCCGCAGTCAATAATTATACATGACGTGTCATCCCCTGTAATGACAAATGTATTTTCCTCAATGGGCGAAAACACTTCCCTGTATATCTTCATCAGGCTATTCTTTATTATTTTCGTTTGCTATGCCTCTCAGGAGAGGTACAAATACAAAATTCCCGTGGGTTGTCTTTTCGTACTCATTCGCCCCCTTGCGGACATAAAGAGTCATGATCTGTGAGTCAGTGCCGCCCTGCGGTACAACAAGCCTTCCGCCTGTCTTAAGCTGTTCAAGGAGCGTTTCAGGTACTGTTTCCGTTGCTGCTGTAATTATGATCCCGTCAAAAGGACCATACTGAGGCTGTCCTTCATAACCATCTCCCAGGAAGAAATGAATACGGTAACCGAGTGATGTCAGCAGTCCCTGTGCTTTACGGAATAACTCCCGCTGACGCTCCATTGTGAAGACTTTTACTCCCATTTCGGCAAGTATCGCAGCCTGGTAGCCTGACCCCGTCCCTATCTCGAGCACCTTGTCACGTTTCCCCACTCCAAGCAGTATTGTCTGTACAGCAACGGTATACGGCTGTGAAATGGTCTGTCCGGCAGCAATGGGAAAGGCTTTATCCTGATATGCATGGTTCAGGAAGGCGTCATCCATGAAAAGATGCCGGGGCACCCTGTTCATTGCCTCCAGCACCCTCACGTCACTGATGCCTTTGTTTTTCAGTTCATCAATAAGTCTCTTCCTCTTGCCTTTGGCCTCAAATGACTCTTCAATCATTAATCAGAAATTTGAGGGTAAAAATAGCAATTTTAAGGAAGGACGAAATTATAAGATGAGTAGTTATTCCGTCAGAATAAATCCAAAAGAGATATCTTTGCACAAGTCCCGCGAAGAATTAATGAAGAAGATAGCCAGGAGAGTTTCCGTCTCGTATATTATCGCTGATTTCATCGGCTCATCTCTTGCCTGGGGTCTCTTTTACCTCTATCGCAAATACTTCATTGAGAACAGATTGTACGGAGAGTATTTTGAGATGGAACTTGGCAACAAGTTCTGGTTTGGGATATTCCTTATTCCCGTTTTCTTTTTGACGGTTTTTGCCATTGCAGGTTTTTATTCAGATCCTCTCAGAAGGTCGAGGCTGCATGAATTCGGCAAATCCCTCGCAGTCACCCTGGCCGGGGTGGTGGTACTCTTTTTTGCCCTTGTACTGGATGATGCAGTAGGTCATTACTCAACTTACTACCGCTCATTTTTAATGTCGTTTCTCCTTTGTTTCACCCTTACCTGGGTACCACGTTTTGTGATCACTTCTCGGGTATCAGGTAAAATTCACAGGCGTGAGATAGGGTTCAGGACTCTTATTGCGGGCAGCAACGGAAAAGCCCTTAAGCTTTACAGGGAGATAATGAGCGAGAAGAAACCGGCTGGTAATCTCATTGTGGGCTACATTGACGCAGATGGAAATGAAAAAGGAGCTATGAGTGCCTGTGCTCAATATCTTGGAAATATTCAGGATATTGAACAGATAGTGGACGGGAATGAGATTGATGAGGTCATTGTTGCACTCGAAGAGAATGAGTACGAGATAATAAATGACCTTGTCAACGGTCTTTGCCACCGCGATGTGACGGTCAAAGCTTTACCTTCAATGGGTAAGGTAATTCCGGGTCATGTTGAGGCAGGCCCTATCTACGCCACTCCACTGCTCCGGGTATCATACCGGAAGATGCCTCACTGGCAGCAGATGGTTAAACAGATACTTGATTATGTTTCTGCATTCCTGGCCCTGATCATTCTCTCTCCGCTGATGCTGGTGCTGGCGTTGCTGATCCGGCTCCCGGGCAAGGGTACTGTCATTTTCAGACAGGAGCGCATAGGCCGGTACGGAAAGCCTTTTATGATATATAAGTTCAGGTCGATGGATGATGATGCCGAGGCTGAGGGGCCTCAGCTCGCCACCGAAGGCGACGCGCGCATTACCGGACTTGGAAGATTCATGCGCAGGCACCGGCTTGATGAAATACCCAACTTTATTAATGTGCTGAGAGGTGAGATGTCACTTGTAGGACCAAGGCCCGAAAGGAGTCATTATATTGAGCAGATACTTCAGCAAGCTCCGTACTATAACAGGGTGTTGTCAGTTAAGCCCGGCATCACATGCTGGGGGCAGGTAAAACTGGGCTATGCCTCGGATGTCGACAGGATGCTTGAAAGGCTTGACTATGATATCCTATACCTCGAGAATATTTCGCTGTATCTTGACATGAAAATACTGTTCTATACCCTGGGCACCATAATCAGAGGCAAAGGACTATAGATCAATAATATATAGTCACAACCCATGAGCCAGGCTCATTGATGATCAGCCTCACCTCGCACAGGAGGGTGGAAGTGTATAAAGCATTGGGAACCATAAATTTAATCTTTCCTTCGAAGGGAAAGGAGGCATTTTCAAATCCCGTAAAATTCGTCGTTACACTTTCAGTTCCGTTATTGGCCTGCATAATGAGACCACTTATATTGCTAGAGGTTGATCCTGTCCTGGAGAACTTGTAGTTGACCTCATTTCTCATAGTTCCCACCTTTGAGCAGGTTACTCTTCCGATCCCGCTCTTATATGTAATCCGGTAGGGGTTCACCTTCTCCTTCCCTACATATTTATCCTCCTTCCAGAAACCGGTTAGGACAGACTCTTTGCCGTCCGTCTTAAATGTATATTCACCGTTACCTTCCCTCAATCCTCGTTTCCATTCACCGGTGTATTTTTCACCTGTCTGCCAGATGTAGGTACCCATACCATTTGGCAATCCTTTTTTAAAATCACCTTTATACTGGTCTGTACCAAAAGCTTCCCCCTGACCTTCGGCGAGGCCTTTTTTGCAGTTCCCGGTATAGGTATCCCCTATCCTGGGATTCAGGACCTTGCATGTGCCCTGGGCATTAATTCCGACAGTCAGAATTGACAATACAACCATACAGGTGAAGAAGATTCTTGTTTTCATTTCAGTAACTTTAGGTTAAAGCATTTCGGATAAAGGTCCATTTATAGATTACGTTGTCAGTGCAAAAATCGCACCATATAAAGTTACATTAATTAAAATAAAAAG
This sequence comes from Bacteroidales bacterium, assembly GCA_035530535.1. GTDB lineage: Bacteria > Bacteroidota > Bacteroidia > Bacteroidales > VadinHA17 > SR-FBR-E99. The sequence continues at coordinate 6,825 of DATKUS010000229.1, read as the reverse complement.
AGACGCAGATTACCGCGTCTCTTTTATAATAAAGATTTAAGTTCCTAGTTTACACCGGTTCTCGTATCCCACCACATTTTCTCACCCCAGAAGCGGTCAACAATTCCATCATCATTTGCTGAAACGACGGCTTCGTTAAGGGTGTACTCGCTTGTAGGATAGGGCCAGCGGAAAGGAGGCCTGTTATGGGCGGTGAGCAGAGTTGCAGGTACTGCACCCGGAGCTATGGAAAGCTGCGGGATATCGGTTCTGCGTGTTTCAGACCATGCTTCATGTCCCTGTTTGAACAGAGATACCCATTTCTGGTAATATATCTTCTGCAGGTTGGTATAGCCCCAAGATCCGGCACCATCCCATCTGACGTTAAGATCAGCCATGTAAGAGTTGATCGGCCCGGTAGCAACACCATGTTCTTCGCATGATGCCGTAACACCTGCAACATATGCTGTCTCGGCAGCTGTTGCGTCATTAAGGAGATCAGCGCGCAGATAAGCTTCAGCCTTCAGGAACTCAACTTCAGCATAACGCATGTAATAAGCTGCTCCTTTAGGATCCTTACGGTAACGGAAACCTATCCTGCTCACGCTTGCAAGCGGAGTTGCACTCTGCTGAGCGTTGGTCTGGCCTGCAGGTACACCCCTGTAAACGTCGTCTGATGTTGCAGGATATGCAAATTCACTGATCCTCGGGTCACTGGTAGCCAGAAGCGCATCGATGAATGTATTGCACATACCGTGGTCATCACGTGATCTTTGGTCTGAGTAGAAAGCCTCCCAATAAGGGCTTGTACCCACCCAGTTGAGAGTTATCTCATCATCATTTGATGTCAGAATCGGGTAGGTGGAAGGACTTGTGACAAGTATCTTCTGAAGTTCTGCCCTGGCACCGGTCGGATTTACATTCGACATGCGGATGGCAACTCTCATATGAAGCGAATTGGCGAACTTACGCCATAGTGCAGCACTGTTGTTATTGATGATGTCATTCTTGAGGGTGCCACCTTCAGCAAGCTTCGTATTTGCATCTTCAAGCATTGCCAAAAGGCCTGTATAGACATCCTCCTGAGAATCATAGTTTGGCTGAAGAACACCCTCTTCACCCTGAGCACCCTCAGTGAAAGGAATTGCACCCCAGGTATCAGTCATAATCTGAAACAACATTGCCTTGATGGCAAGGGCTAAACCCTCCATTGCCGGATTTTCAGATGCCTGTGCCTTTGCAATGATCTTGTTAAGGTCAACCTGGTATCCCATGAGGGTACCCCAGCGTGCGATAATAACATCGCGTTCTGCATACCTGTTCTCGTCAACATACTGGATCTTTGCAATCTGGTTGGCATATGAAGATGTGTTGTTACCAGTCCACCACACATCAAACAGCGTATTACTCATACCACGTTCCAGGTTTATCAGAATATTCTCAGCCGGTACGTCAATCGGGTTGTTTGGATCAATGTTCATTTCTTCCCATCCTTTTGTACAACTGCCAAGGATCAGGAGAGATACGAAGAACACTCCAATTAATTTTATCTTTTTCATTTTCATTTTTTTTTAGGGTTTTAATTAAAAGTCAACTCTCAACTTGAAACCCGTAGTGCGAACCGGAGGCAACTGGTACTGTTCAATACCTATTGCTGCAGTTCCTGTACCATAGCCTGTTTCAGGGTCAATCCTGATATCGTTGCTTGGATCACGATAGAGGAGAGCAAGGTTTCTTCCGTAGATACCCACATTCAGAGACTGAATGAAAGCACCTTTCAGCTTGATGTCATATCCTATGCTTATCTCGCGAAGTTTAATATAGGTTGCGTCAATTACACCGGGTTCAGTTTTGCCCCAGTAATCGCCAAACCAATATTCCGGATCAACGGCAATGGTGTTTGGCTGTCCTGTATTTACATCTATACCTTCAGCAATAACGCCTGTTTCACGAAGGTTATTCTGAACCGTACGTTCGGTAATACCTGAGTAGTCACCAAACCATTTGGTGATTGTATAAATGTCACCGCCCCATTTGGTGTCAACCAGGATATTGGCTGTGAACTTCTTGTACCTGAACAGGTTATTTAAGCTTCCGATCCAGTCAGCCTGGGTATTTCCGCAGACAACAGGAGCGGCAGTTCCGATATAGTAACCCTCTTCTGTAAGAAGGTTCCCGTTTTCGTCTCTTTCATAGGCGATACCATAGATCTGGCCGAACGGTTCACCCGGACGTGCCTCAATGGTGGTTGGTGACCATGAGCTGTTAAGAACATAACTCGTTACGCCCTCTGCAAGTTCATTGACAACTGTCCTTGATCTTGACCAGTTTACTATTGCGCTCCATGAGAAATCCTGAGTCTTGACAATCTCGCCGTTAAGGGCAATTTCAACACCTTTGGTCTGAATCTCACCGGCGTTGATAGCCTTGGTTAAAAAACCGCTGGAGGTTGAAACGTTAACCGTCATGATCTGGTTCGTGGTTGTCATGTCATAATATGATACATCCAGCCCAAGCCTGTTATTGAAGAACTTCAGTTCAGCACCAAACTCCATGGAAGCGGTTTTCTCCGGCTGAAGGTTTTCAGGAGCAATCCTTGACGGATAGTCAAACATTGAAATGCCATTATAAGCCGGGGTAACTGAACCGAATGTTGTATAGAGCTGGTAGGGATTTGTATCGCTACCAACGATTGCGTAACTGGCGCGAAGTTTACCGTAAGAAAGAGGACCGGCGCTGAGACCAAAGGTCTCGGTGAAGATCCAGCCCAGTGATGCTGACGGGTAGAAGAAACTCCAGTTATCGGCCGGCAGTGTCGAACTCCAGTCGTTACGTGCTGTAAGGTCAAGGAACAACTGGTTTTTGAAGCCGATGTTCAGAGAACCAAATACACTGTTGGATTCGTATTCTGTTAAGTACATATCAAGGGTTGGCGTTCCCTAGACGTTGGAAATGTCAAACCAGTTGGGAACAGTCAGCTGGGGAGCATATATGTAGGAGTAGTTGTAATCTGTCCTGCGATAGTTAGCTCCGACGGTTCCGCTAATCTGCAGGCTTGTGCCGAAATCTTTCTGGAAATTCAGGAAAAGGTCAGCGTTGACTTCCTTGTTGTCACGGTTGCTCTGTTCAAAAATGCCGCCGGTTCCCGGAAGGCTTTCATTTGAACCTTCGAAGATAACACCCTTACGGAATTCATTGAAATAGTCAATCCCGTAGCGTCCTACAAGGTTCAGCCAGTCTGTTAACTGATATGTGAGGGTAAGGTTACCGAATACTCTCTCTCTCTTGCGGGAGGTTGTGTTTTTGTTAACCGTCCAATAAGGGTTGTTATGATAGTTGCTGTTCCAGTTATAAGGCATGCCGTTCGGCATGGTGGTCTGCCAGTTCTCCTTAAGAGCTGTCATATCAACCTGACGTCCGAACCATCCGCCTATTGACTGTATGATGTTGTTTGCATCATAGCCCTGTCCGGGAAGGTTATCGTTGGTTGTAAGAACATAGTTCAGGTTAATGTCAGCTTCCAGTTTCGAGCTGATTTTAGCTGATGTATTAAGGTTGATCTGCGTCCTGTCCTGATCTGTGTTCGGTATAATACCTCTTTCAAGAACATTTGAAATACCAACACGACCTGTCAGTATATCATTACCGCCCTGCATTGAGAGACTGGTACTTGAGGTTACTCCTGTCTTGAAGAATGACCTTGTGTTGTCAGGATGCGAGATCCAGGGTGTGGGAGTATATGTTCCCGTTGCTTCGTTATATGGTGAATTGAACTGAGGAAGAAGTAGACCTCCGTCAAGTCTAGGACCCCAAGACTCATCATAGAAGTCAAAAACCCCGCTGCCTATACCGTCAACATATGCGAAAGCAAAGTTCTCACAATATTCCTGATAGGTGAGCCCATAAGCAGGGTTGGGAACGAGTTCACCATCTTCCTCAAGGAACTCAGGTTGATTGTTCCAGTTGTACTCGCTTCCGCCGGTTCCCTGTCCGTACATGTTCTGATATGTCGGGAGGTAGGCTACCCTGTCGATTGATGTACTGTTTGAAAGGCTGACTCTTACCTGTCCCGACTTACCTTTTTTGGTTGTCACAAGTACAACACCGTTACGTGCACGGTTTCCATAGAGAGCAGCAGCGTTGGCACCTTTAAGAATCGATATTGACTCGATATTTTCAGGATCAAGGTCAGCAGCGTTGTTACCAAAGTCAACACCGCCGTACTGGTCAGCACCTGTTGCGGAGTTGGAAATTGGGGTTCCGTCAACCACCCATAGAGGCTGGTTGTCACCGAATGACTTGATACCCCTTATAAGGATCTGTGATGAAGAACCAATAGCACCTGAGGCCTTTGTGATCTGAACACCCGGGGCAAGACCCTGAAGTGCATTCACAATGTTTGTCTCCCTGGTGTTGGCTACTGCATCACCCTTCAGGTCAGTCACTGAGTAACCGAGAGCTTTCTTCTCCCTTGTGATACCCAGGGCTGTTACTACAACCTCATCGAGGCCGAGTATGTCAGTTACCATCACTACATCAATGGTGGTTCGTCCGCTGATATTCTCAGTCACCGCCTTCATACCAACAAACTGAAAGGTGAGTGTCTGAGTACCCGCTGGCGCATTGATGGTAAACTTACCATCCAAATCGGTCAAAGTACCAACCGTGGTACCCCTGACTGTCACAGCAACACTCGGAATGGGAAGCCCATCGTCAGCTGAAGTAACAGTACCCTTAATTGCAACCGTCTGTGCCATAAGAGCAGAGAAGCCCGTAAACACAAACAGTGCAAGCAACAGTTTTAATCTGTTCATAGATCAGAGTTTTAGTTAACAAAAAATAGGTTAAAAGTTACACTAATGAAGTACAACCGAATGGATCTTGGTATTCGCCAATCCCCGTCCGGCGCTCCTTCAACCATCAAAAATAAGTATATTTTGCTCCGAAATGCCAATTAATCCTTTTTTTTTGCCTTCCGCAATAAAAAATAATGGTTTATTACCCTTATTTATTAAGTGACAGGCAGTTTTCATTAACTTTATTACCTTATTAAAACCTGAGAAATAATGAAAGCAGCAGTAGTATTATCAGGATGCGGAGTGTATGACGGAGCAGAGATCCATGAAGCCGTCATGACACTTTATGCCATTGATAAGGCCGGCGGAACATACAAGGTATTTGCTCCCAATGTAATTCAGCATCACGTGATCAATCATATTACCGGCGAAGTGGTAAATGAGTCGCGCAATGTAATGACCGAGGCAGCCCGTATAGCCCGGGGTAAAATAAAACCCATGACCGAATACCGTGCAGCTGACTTTGATGCCCTGATATTCCCTGGTGGTTTCGGGGTTGCCAAAAACCTCTGCACTTATGCTTTTGACGGGGTGGAGTGTCGCGTAGACCGGGTTATTGAAGATGCCATACGTGATACACATAAGGCACATAAACCCATCGGTGCCCTTTGTATTTCTCCTGTTTTAATAGCCAGGGTGCTTGGTGATGTGGAAGTAACCATTGGGAAAGACCCGGATACGGCAGCAGACATAGTTGCCCTCGGTGGGAAACATGAGAAAAAAGACCATGGCGAAGTAATGATCGATAAAAAGAACCTTATCGTTACCGCTCCCTGTTACATGCTTGATTCAACAATATCTGATATTGCCCTGGATGCCAGGAAACTGGTCGAAGCAATCATGGAATTGTTGAATAAAAAGTGAATGGCTTCTGAAACCTATAATCTTCCTGATTCTATCTCCCTTACTACCAGCTCTATAAGATAGTCGTCACCCACAGGATCATAATCTGATTTAAGATTTGCACCGAAGATGCGTGCAATACTCTGCCAGAAGAAAGCTGAAAACTTGCCGCGGTACTCGCTTATCAGGTCAAACGAAGTATTCTGTGTCTCCCTGTCTATTAACTTGATAAGTATCTTGCCCTGGGTAAATGTAAGCTGCTTCATGTCACCTTCATAGGTGTTGAATATATCCTTCTCATACTGCTGCAGAAAATTGCGCCTGTCCTTTTCGTTCGGCATAGTCTCCAGCAGCCTGTTCACGCGCCCCAGCTCATTTCGCACCATGATCGAATAAGGATAAACCTTTCTTACATTGTAAACCAGCCTTGCATGCCTCCTGTAGTTGAACTTCACATTCTTCGACATGGTTCCGTAAACGAAGATTTCTTTAAGTTCAACCTGCGGGTAGGTCTGCCCGTCATAGGTGGCGGTCTTCAGAAGAAAATAAACGCCAGCTGAGGTGTCACTTTGGGAAATGACAGTGTCCTGTGCCTTCACCAGGCATGAAAGCAGGAGAAAGACCGGTATGACAAGCGCGTGCCTCATAATTCACTACAAATTTAACCAATTGTTATGCCAATTATTTTGGGTTGCATAAAATAATAAGGTTATCATCTCCGGGCTCGTCCGGTATTTATAATTTTGTACCCATGCGTTCCGTGCCAGCCATAGAAGAACTTGAAGACAGTTCAAAGTACTGTAAGATACTGACCCTGTCATACAGTAATATCGCACCCTTTGTATTGGAGAGGCTTCTGAAGGGAAGCATCTCAATGATATTATTATGGATACTGTTAATTGCCGCAGCCTTTATGACAACTGTGTTCTGGCCGGGTCTGATATTTAAGTCGGGAGAACCACATATACTTAAAGGACTCTTAACAGGAGCTGTTCTGATCCCGGTGTTACTGGTACCGCTGCATGAGGGGCTGCATCTGCTTCCTTTCCGTCTGGCAGGGGCCAGGGATATAAGACTGGGTTCCGACCTGAAACAGGGAATAATTTACATCACTGCCCACAGGTTCGTGGCAGACAGAAGGCTCTTT
>DATKUS010000228.1:0-4261 GCA_035530535.1 Bacteroidales bacterium | reverse complement strand
CTGAACGGTTCCATGGAAATATTTATAGAGGCATCCATGATCCATAGCATAACCGTGGCAAATATCCATGTCGGAGAATTTGTAATAATAGCCAGTGCAAGAGAGGCCAGTATGGCACCCGTCAGAAAGTACGGACGGCGTCTGCCGAGACGGTTCCATGTTTTATCGCTCATGTGGCCAATTATCGGCTGAACTAGTAACCCTGTGATCGGTGCTGCTATCCACAATATTGGTATATCGTCAATGTCTGCACCCAGTGTCTGAAAAATTCGGCTCACGTTTCCGTTCTGAAGGGCAAAGCCCATCTGAATTCCCAGAAAACCGAAGCTCATGTTCCATATCTGCCAGAATGAGAGCTGCGGTTTCCGCCTGAAGATCACGTTCATGATGTTTACGGTATTATTTTTTACCTAATCATAATTACCTGTTCAAAATTAAATGAAAAATCGACTTGACAAGGCCGTTTAGTGGGTTCTTGACAACGATTTTCCGGGCATTTACGCAGGATAGATTATTTCAAACGTTTCCGGCCAGAGATTTTTTTTAATATTTCCTGTTATTTATATTGATTCTAAATAAGAAACAGTACTATTGCCTCCCCTGCAGTCTGGCTCCTTAGTTATCCCGACATAACATGTCGGGACTTCACGCCTGGCCCTCTACTGCTTACTGCTTATTGCCTATTGCCTGACATTTCATACATTTGATACCAGATCTAACTCACAATAAAAATATCATGGCAGATTTTATCTATGAACAACCCTTCCAGCATGGCAGGGATGAGACTGAGTACCGTCATCTGACACGTGATCATGTCAGCGTGTCGGAGTGTTGCGGCCGCAAAGTCCTGAAGGTTGATCCGGCAGCCCTGAAGCTTCTTGCTCGCCAGGCATTCATCGATGTAAACTTCTTTCTCCGGACACCGCATCTTGAAAAGCTGGCTTCTATTCTTAAAGATCCGGAAGCAACGGACAATGACCGTTTTGTGGCATGGGTGATGCTGCGCAATACAGTCATTTCTGCTGAGGGACAGCTTCCGTGGTGCCAGGATACCGGAACAGCCATAGTCATGGCCTATAAAGGTGAAGATGTCTTTACAGGTACGGATGATGCTGAGCATCTCAGCCGTGGCATATGGGAGACCTACGGTGAAAAAAACCTGCGTTATTCTCAGATAGTGCCTTCAACGATGTTTGAAGAAAAGAACACCGGAAGCAACCTGCCTGCACAGATTGACATAGCGTCATGCCCGGGAGGTGAATATAAGTTTTTGTTTATTGCCAAGGGCGGCGGTTCAGCAAATAAGTCGTTCCTGTACCAGCAGTCGAAATCATTGCTGAATGAGGCCTCTCTCAGCAAGTTCATACGTGAGAAGATTGAAGACCTGGGCACTTCGGCCTGTCCGCCCTACCATCTTGCTGTTGTGATAGGAGGGACCTCCGCTGAGATGACACTCAAGATCGTCAAGCTTGCTTCGGCAGGTTATCTTGACGACTTGCCAGTAACGGGTAACGCAGCCGGCAGGGCATTCCGGGATCTTGAGTGGGAAAAGAAAATTGTGAAGATATGCCATGAGTACGGCGTGGGAGCGCAGTTCGGCGGCAAATATTTCATTCATGACGTGAGGGTCATACGGATGTCACGTCATGCAGCTTCCTGTCCTGTAGGTATAGGAGTGAGCTGCAGCGCTGACAGAAATATAAAAGGGAAGATTACAGCTGAAGGCATCTTCCTTGAAAAGCTTGAGACCAACCCTGCACGCTTTCTACCCGACAAGGCTCCTGAGCTTGACAAGGCCGTTGAGATTGATCTCCAAAGGCCAATGAAGGAGATCCTTGCCGAGCTGACAAAATACCCTGTCAAGACAAGGCTCAGTCTTTCCGGCACGCTGATAGTGGCTCGCGATATGGCTCATGCCCGCATCAAACAGATGCTTGACGAGGGCAAACCCATGCCAGAGTATTTTAAGAATCATCCGGTATATTATGCAGGTCCGGCCAAGATACCGCAGGGTATGCCTTCAGGGTCCTTCGGACCCACCACGGCGGGACGCATGGACGGATATGTTGATCTCTTTCAGAGCCTGGGAGGATCGATGATCATGCTTGCCAAGGGCAACCGCTCGCGCCAGGTAATAGAAGCATGCAAAAATCACGGCGGATTCTATCTGGGGTCAGTAGGCGGTCCAGCGGCAGTGCTTGCTGCAGAAAACATTCTTTCTGTTGAGGTTATGGATTTTGAAGAACTGGGAATGGAGGCAGTTCGTAAGATTGTGGTTAAAAACATGCCTGCCTTCATTCTGACTGATGACAAGGGGAATGATTTCTTTGATGAGTATAATAAGAAGTAGGGAGTTGGGAGTGCCTAAAGTGAACTAGAGTTATAATAGACTGAATTTCAGATATATACTTCCCCTAATTTGCAAGGAGGGGTCCCATCAGCCGACTGGCTGATGAGGAGGTGGTCTGTTGAAATATAAGGCCGGCATTTTGCCGGCCTTATATTTTGTCAGCCAGGGCCCTGTTGAGCAGGCTAATAAGCTCATCGACATTCATTTTAACAATTTCTCTTCCTTTTTGTGCCATGATAGTTCAGTTAAAATTATTATACTTTAAACTTAATGCCAAGCCCTTTTGCTACACTCATAGCCAGCTCTTTGTCAGCTTTGTAAAAGTGGTTTAACTGCCTTGTCAGAATCTCCCTCTTTTTAGGCCCTTTGACTCCTTTTAATGCACCAATGAAGTTGTTGATGGTATTTTGCTTTTCCTCCTCAGTCATCACTTTTCTGAAAAGAGTGCCAGGCTGTGTATAATAATCATCGTCGTTCTTATTACGGTCATATGTGTTAGCCATATTGGATTCAAGCGCCATGGCAGCTTCCTTATAATTCCTGTCAGCCTCAATGCTGTCAAAACTGTTCGGGTAGTAGTTAGGCGCTGAACCGCTGTTTCCGTCTGCCCTCATTGAGCCGTCTCTCTGATGGTTGTGAACGGGAACGATGGGCCTGTTCACTGGGAGTTGCTGGTAATTGGTCCCCAGCCTGTATCTGTGAGCATCAGGGTAGGCGAATATTCTTCCCTGCAGCATTTTATCGGGGGAAAGACCGATGCCGTCTACAGTATGAGCAGGAGCAAATGCCGCTTGTTCGACGTCGGCGAAATAATTCTCAGGGATCTCATTTAACTCCATCACTCCTGCTTCAATAAGAGGATACTCTTTGTGGGGCCACACTTTGCTTAAATCAAAAGGATTCCATTTGAATTTCTTTGCCTGTTCATCAGTCATCACCTGGATTTTCAGTGTCCATTTCGGGAAGTTGCCGTTTTCAATGGCTTCAACCAGGTCTCTCTGCGAATAGTCAGGATCTTTGCCTTTTATTTCTTCGGCCTGCGGACCCGTTAAGGTCTTGTTCCCCTGCTGTGTTTTGAAATGGAATTTTATCCATACTCTCTGGTTTTTCTTGTTGATCATAGAGAACGTATGGCTTCCGTAACCGTTCATGAACCGGTACCCGTCCGGAGTGCCCCTGTCACTGAAAAGTATCAATACCTGGTGGAGGCTCTCGGGATTAAGGCTCCAGAAGTCCCACATCATTGTCGGGCTTTTCAGGTTTGTCTTCGGATCACGTTTCTGGGTATGGATAAAATCCGGGAACTTCTTTGCGTCTTTTATGAAAAAGACCGGGGTGTTGTTTCCAACCAGGTCCCAGTTTCCATCTTCGGTATAGAACTTTACGGCGAATCCCCTCGGATCCCTTTCAGTATCGGCGCTGCCTTTCTCTCCGCCGACGGTTGAAAAGCGAACCAGCACACGGCATGAATTACCGGGCTTGCTGAACAGCTGCGCACGGGTATATCTGGTAATATCCTTTGTTACCGTAAATTTCCCGTAAGCACCTGTCCCCTTGGCGTGTACCACACGCTCAGGAATTCTTTCGCGATTGAAATGAGCCAGTTTTTCGTGAAGGTAATAATCCTGCAGAAGCGCCGGTCCACGTGGCCCGACAGTCATTGTGTCCTCGTTTTCAAAGTAAGGTTTACCTGACGCTGTTGTGAGTTTTTTGCTTTTCATAATCACCTTTTTCTATTTGTGTTTCTTATGTTTTTTGGGGTCGCACTCCGGAAATCTTCCAATTATCTGCAGCCGGACCTCTTCTATGTCAAAACCATCTATCTGATGGCGTCTGAAATAATCCTCAAGAAGAGTGTTCAGCTCTTCATCATAGTAGTCCTCAATGCGTTCTGAGACAGCGCAATAAAGA
>DATKUS010000227.1:0-6899 GCA_035530535.1 Bacteroidales bacterium | reverse complement strand
TGATTATGGCAATCCCGCCGGGCCCTAAAACCCTATAGGCTTCCCGTATGGCTTTTTGAGGTCCTTCAATAAAGTGTTCGACGACTCCTAAAGAGATATATCCGCTCAATGAGTTATCCTCAAATGGCATTTTGATCACATCACCCCGGATAAACATGGCATCCGGGTCAATCTTTTCCTTATACCGGATGGCTTCTTCTATTGCTTCTGATGAAAAATCCAGGCCAATGATATCTATTCCCAGGCGTCGGAGGTAAAATACATACCTTCCCAAACCACATCCCGCCTCCACAACTTTTCCATGTCTTGGCACATACTTGGATATCCATTGCCTCCCACCATAAAAATCCCATGACTGTATTTCAGAAACCGGTGAAATGTGCTCCCAAAAGTTGTCCCATTTATTAAGGTTTTGCCCATTATCAATCTTCATGGTTGGTTCCATTCACTTAAATAAGAAGTAATAAAATTTACCTCCTGATCATTCAGATCTGAATGAAGTGGTAAAGTAATGAATCTCAAGGCTTCGGTCTCAATGTATGGGCAGCTCTTCCCCCATTTTGCGAAGAGCGGCTGAACAGAAAGTGGCGTATAATGACATCCTGTTGCAATTCCTTTTGACTTCAGCCATATCATCAGTTCATCGCGCTTGTCGCACCTGATGCCAAACATCTGGTAAGGATAAATTTCCGGTTCAAATGGCAGCAGTGGTTCAATACCCGGGAGGTTATTAATGCCGTCAAGATACTGCCTTATTATCCTGCTTCTTTTCAGGTTAAACTCAGGAAGCTTCTTAAGCTGAACCAGGCCTATTGATGCCGCCAGGTCATTCATGTTATACTTGTAGCCCAGGACATTAAGCTCATAATACCAGTGCATGGCATCTTTATTTGCAGAAGTGTAAGACTGCGCCGTCTTCCAGTTGTCCTTATCAATCCCCACCCAGCGCATCGCTTTTGCATCTTTGAACAGATCAGGATCATTGGTGACCATCATACCGCCATCACCTGTGGTCATACATTTCTTCTCTTCAAAACTGAAACAACCTATATCACCCCATGTGCCAAGGGTCATCCCCTTATACACGCCTCCCGCTGTATGAGCACAGTCTTCAATAATTTTCAATCCTTTTGACCGTGCCCATGGCACCAGCTTATCCATTTCAACGGGATGGCCGGCATAATGAACGGGTATTACTGCAACACAGTCAGAGTCATATTTCTTCTCAAGGTCATCCAGACTCATTCCTAGGGTCACCGGATCCGAATCAACAAAGACGGGAATAAGCCTGTTATACAGCACCGCCGAGGCGGTAGATGAGAAGGTAAGTGACGGCACCAGCGCTTTCATTCCCTCCTTAAATCCGAAACATGCAAGAGCCAGATGCAATGCCGCAGTTGCAGAATTGAGAGCCACAGCCATCTCGCATCCGATGAACTGTCTCCACTCTTCCTCAAACTGGCTTACCTTCGGACCCAGTCCGACCCATGACCTCTCAAAGGCCTCTTTAACGGCATTCAGTTCTTCCTCTCCAAATGATGGTTTAAATAATCTGATATTCATTTATTCCAGGGTATTAAGCATCTCCTTAAACTCTCTAAAGGTCATGTTTTTTGAATCTTTTTCTGAAATAACAGGAGTGCCTGATAATGGCCACTGAATCCTGAGATCTTCATCACTCCACAAAATCCCTATCTCATGTGATGGTGTGTAGATATTGTCAACTTTATATACAACCTCTGCTTCATCAGTCAGGGTACAGAACCCGTGTGCAAACCCCTGCGGTATCAAAAGCATCTTCCTGTTTTCTTCAGAGAGATCAATTCCAAACCATTTCCCAAATGTTTCTGACTCTTTTCTCAGGTCAACGGCCACATCAAAAACTCTCCCTCTGATACATCTTGCCAGTTTAGTCTCTGAGAAGGGCGCAAGCTGATAGTGTAACCCCCTGATCGTCCCGGCTTTTTCAGAGCGCGAATGGTTTTCCTGAACCCAGTCCCTGTCAATGCCATGCTGCCTGAAGATCTCCTGATCATATGTACGCATAAAGAATCCCCGGTGATCAAAATGCGGTTCCGGGGTGATCTCAAACAGCCCCTTAATGTATAATTTTTTTATGATCATGACATTAGCTCCTCATAGTGTTTTATCTGGTCCAGGCTGAAGTTCCTCATATTCTTTCCGTCATTCTGCGCCTTATACCATTCTGCTGTCATCTTCACCGACTCTTCAAATGAGAGTAAAGGGCGCCAACCTAACCTTATCCGGGCTTTATCAGTATTTAGCGAAAGAAGCTCAGCTTCATGAAATACGCTTTTCTTAGTGCTGTTAATTATGCTGCCTTCACCCCAGTCCCTGATAAATTCATTTACAACCTCCTCTACTGTTTTATTACCCTCATAATCCGGCCCGAAATTCCATGCTTCGTTAAACTCCTTAGTCCTTTCGAGCATCTTCCCCGCTAATAACAGATACCCTCCCAGAGGCTCAAGCACATACTGCCAGGGACGAACTGCTGCAGGGTTACGGATCTCTACCGGTATGCCTGCTGTCAGGGCCCTTACACAATCAGGGATGATGCGGTTCCCGGCCCAGTCACCTCCACCAATGACATTACCTGCCCTGGCAGTGGCAGTGGCCATGTCCATGGCGCGTAAGAATGAGGCTCTGTAAGCACCGGTGACAATCTCCGCAGCAGCCTTGCTGGCGCTGTAAGGGTCATCACCCCCCAGCCTGTCGCTTTCAGTAAAGGCCTCTCCGGAACCTCTGTTCTCGTACACCTTATCCGTGGTTATCACAATTATCACCTTTACAGAGCCTGCCTGACGACACGCCTCAAGGACATTTGCAGTACCGGTGATATTAGTGTTAAATGTATATAACGGATCATTATATGACTCCAGAACCAGCGGCTGGGCCGCAAGATGAAAGACAATCTCAGGCCGTGCTTTGCGCATGTGAGACAACAGACCCTGAAAATCATTTATATCCTGTCTGTGGTCCGCTGATATATCAGAAATCCTCATGGCATTAAAAGCATCCATCGGGTTTACGGGGTCAAGGGCTATCCCGGTGATTCTGGCTCCCAGCTTGTGCAGCCACAAGGCAAGCCATGACCCCTTAAAGCCTGTGTGGCCGGTGATTAATATATTTCGGCCTTTAAATATCTCCCCTGAAGCTACCATACTTTCCATCTTGCCTTACCACTGTACCAGAGCTCATCAAGCGTCTTTTTGTCACGCAGTGTATCCATAGGACGCCAGAAGCCTTTATGCATATAGGTAAAAAGCTCCCCTTCCGAAGCCAGTTTCTCAAGCGGAGTCTTCTCAAAGACCGTCTGATCTCCGTCATTCAGATAGTCAAAGACATTATACTCACAGACAAAGTACCCTGCATTGATCCACCCTCCGTCACCTCTTGGTTTCTCAACAAAAGAACTTACCTGTCCGTTCATCCCGATATCCAGGGCTCCGAATCTTCCCTCGGGCTGTGATGAGGTTATCGTCACACTCTTACCGTGTTTCCTATGGAAATCATACAGCTCTGCAATATTGACATCTGTAAGACCATCACCGTAGGTCAGCATAAACGGTTCCCCCTCCTCAATGAATGGCTTTGCCCTCAAAACCCTGCCGCCTGTCATCGTGTCAATGCCGGTATCCAGTAACGTCACTTCCCATGGCTCACTTGGATTGTTGTGGATCTGCACCTTATTGGCGGAAAGATCAAAAGTCACATCTGCATAGTGAAGGAAGTAGTTGGCAAAATATTCTTTTAAAAGATAGCCCTTGTAACCGCAGAGTATAATGAATTCATTATATCCAAAGTGAGAGTAAGTCTTCATTATATGCCAGATAACAGGCTTGCCCCCTATCTCAACCATGGGTTTGGGGCGGAGGTCCGTCTCCTCACTTAAACGCGACCCGTAGCCTCCTGCCAGAATCAGAACTTTCATTATTCTATGTTTTTAGATTTCAATTGATTATCTGGAGTTAAACCCTCATTTATCTTCACTTATCAGCCGTACTGACTCATCAGCTTACTACTTTATGATTTACCAGTTCGGGATATCTGAAACCGCAAAGGAGCGATAATACCTTGCTGTTAATTCTGCCGATAACTCCTTTATCAGATCTCATTACAGAAAAGTAAAGATTGGCTATCCTGTAAATGTTTCTGTAATCAAGGTCAGCAGCCAGCTTAAAGAATTTACCTGCCTCAGCTCTGTCACCGGTGCTCAGATAATCCATTCCGATAACATAATACCACCATGCGGCTTCCAGCGGCAGCATTCCGTCTGCATGTTTTTCCATCAGCCTCAACCTGCCCCTGATCATCTTCTCCTTGCTTTTTGTAATGGATGTATGATTAACCCCGCCAACCATAACTACCGAATTATGAAAAGCATAATTTTCAAACTCCGCTATCCTGTAACTCAGCTCCACCTCCTGCATTGCCGGCATATCCTCGTCAAACAGTCCGGCCTTCACTACCAGCTCTCTGGATATCATCCACCTGACCCCGTGACCGGCACCCATGCCTTTTGAATGCCCGAAGTCCTCTTTTATCACCCTGCCTGTTGCCAGGTCTTTGACCTGAAACCCTGACAGGATAAAGTTGCTTCCCGATTTCTTTACAGCGTTCAGCTGACTCTCAAACCTGTGCGGCAGATGCTCATCATCATCGTCAAGAAACACGAGGTATTCTCCGGTTGATTTTAAGATGCCATAGTTCCTTGCAGCATTGGCTCCCTTGCCGGGATTCCTGAAATATTTAATCCTTGTCTCCGACTTCTGAACCTCTCTGACCATTTCGTCAGTGCCATCCTCAGAGCCGTCGTCAATAATGATCATCTCCCAGTTCTTATAAGTCTGTTCCACACAGCTCCGGATCGCATTCTCAAGAAGACCTTTCCGGTTAAATGTAGGTGTAATACAGGATATCAGTTCCACTCTCTTCAGATACTTTTTAAAATTCGCTCAGCGTCAGGGCCACAGTTAAAAATAAGATCAATTACAGAAAGATTGGCCTCAAACTTTCCCCATAACTGACTGTATTCAGGATGCCTGAATTTGTACACCCGGCATTCAATCCCATTCGCCTTCATCAATTCTGCCGACTGATAGTTCTGCCCTCCGAGACCGGATATATAGGTATCAGCCCCGAAAGCCCTGCAGATCGAAATGATCCTGTCGGTAGAACCTGCGGCAATTTCGCTGAGAGCGCTTGTCCTATAGATCGGGGTCTCTATCTTAAGCTCTCTGAGTACCAGGTTTATCAATGCAATATTTATTTCAGACAAATTGCTTCCTCCTGACCACATCGCCTCCTCAAATTTCTCAAAAAACATCTTGAAATATGCTGCCCTTGCATAACACGACTTTACGGTCTTCAGAAGTTTGCTGACATCATCAGCGCAGGATATTTCAATTTCATTGATAGGTGTGCCCAATGGCATCTTCTTAACAGGGAGCGTCAGCCATTCGGACCCCTCCGGGGTCTTGATACGGTTCCTGTTGATATAACTCTTCCTGCTGTAGTCGAGGTCATCGGCAATGACGAAGGCATCAGAGATGCTTATCTTATAAAAATATCCCGCCCATGGAATAAAATTGGGCTGATGACTTGAGATCTTCATAACCTTTATAATGCCCGTCCTACCTGTTCACTTTCATCTCCATCTGCAACAGTCCCTCTGATTCCCCGCTGATGACAAACCCCTGGCTGATGTAGAATCTCACTGCCGGCTGATTATCATTGTAGACCTTCAGGGTGACTCTGAAAAACTCCTCACCAAGCGAATTGATAAAGTCAGTCAGCATCTGCCTGCCTGTTCCTTTTCCTCTGAATGATGGATTTACGACGAACTTGTGAATATGGACTCTCCCTGGTTCTTTCTCCGAGGCAATAATATATCCGAGGAGCGTCTCTTCTGAAAAACACACCCGGCTTAATCTCCATTTCCCGGGCAGGGATATCAGATACTGCTGCTCTTCCCAGTTTTCATGAGGAATGTCCCTGCTGATCAGGATAAGATCCTGCAACCTTTCCCTGACGAATTCCTCTGACAATACCCTGTATACTATACCGGTCATATAATGTATCTCAGAACTTCAAAGGCCTCCGCATATTCGTTTTCAAACTGTGTCCCCCTGGTCCTGGCCAGGCTGATGATAAACTCCTCATTAAGATACGACCTGTGCTTTTGTGTCTCATAGCATTTCAATGCCTCAATCTTCTTCTCAATATGTTTTTTATCAAGCCTGACGAAGCTTCTCGTCTCAAATGTGATATTATTCCATGGCAGCTCGTAACCCAGGATAGAGATCTTCTTAAAAACCCTCAATCCTTCCGAGGCAATGACCTGGTGATCCTGGTGTATGTCATTAAGGGAGGGGACAAATACAATGTCCGGCTTAATCTTATCCCTGAGCTTCACAATCTCCTCAAGGATATCCTGGCGGAATTCCGGGAAATTCCTCACCTTAAAACGGTATGTGTACAGATTGTTCTCACTCACTCCCAATACATGCATCGCTTTATAAAACTCCTTCAGCAATGCATCTTTAGGAAACCCTTCTATGACTGAGTCTTCGGCAATTGAAAACGATGCCACATGAACGTCTCTGCCTTCCTCAATAAATTTAGCGATTGTCCCGCCGCATCCCAGTTCAACATCATCGGTGTGGGGCGCAAGAAATAGTACTTTTGTCTTCACGTTATGAGAATTATTTACCAATATATCTCTATTGTATCAAGTTTATCAATTTAGCAGGATTACCGGCAATCACACTATTATCCGGAAATGACTTTGTGACTACAGCGCCGGCCCCGACAATTACATTATTTCCCAGAGTGACACCCGGTAATATCACAGCATTTGCTCCAATCCAGCAATT
>DATKUS010000226.1:0-5037 GCA_035530535.1 Bacteroidales bacterium | reverse complement strand
TATATGTTTTACCCGGGGCACTGTTCAGCGTGACCAATACCGGGCAGACACAATCGCACCTTACGGAGCTGAAGAACCACAGGCTGGTCAACATTGCTTACTCAGATGTAGGACGTGATCACAGGGGAGAAGCCGTCGAGGGGGTACTCGATTGCATGATACAGCTCACCCCCATGATAAGACAGTCTTTTACTGTTGAGCTCGAAGGAACAAATTCAGGCGGCAACCTGGGAGGGGCTCTGAACCTCATTTATCAGAATAAAAGTCTTTTCCATGGCGCTGAAAACTTTACCATTAAATTCAAGGGAGCTTATGAGACACTCACGGAACGCGTAACCGGGTTCCGTAACTCACAGCAGTACGGATTTGAATCCACTTTGCGACTTCCCAAATTCCTTATGCCATACCCCTCAAAGGAGAGCTTCATCCGGAAGCATGACCCCAAGACGGTTCTGCAGGCAGGTTACAACTTTCAGAAGATGCCGGTCTATACGAGGACCGTAGCAAACATGACCATCGGCTATTCATGGAGGGGCAACAAGTATACCACGCACATGCTTAATCCCCTTGGTCTTGATGTTGTTAATCTTCCTTACATAAGCCCTTCATTCAAGGCTAAGATAGACACATCATCGTACCTGGCATATTCATACCGTGACGTTATGGTACTTGGCGGCAACTACAGCTTCATTTTCAATAACCAGATGATCCAGAAATCGAAGGATTACTGGTTCATCCGTCTCGGGTTTGATGCTGCGGGAAACCTGCTGGCTCTTGCTAATGGCATTGCTGGGACTCCTAAAGTGGATGATACCTATCAGCTGTTCAAGCAACCCTATGCTCAATATGTCAAGGGTGAGGCGGATGTCAGCTATCACCGGAAGATAAATGATGCCAGCTCCCTGGTCTACCGGATGTTCTCAGGTATAGGGTGGCCGTACGGTAACTCGAGGGCTATGCCCTTTGAAGAGCAGTACTTCGGCGGAGGATCAAACGACATAAGGGCATGGATGGTGCGCACACTCGGGCCCGGCTCTTATGCAGTGACAGACACATCGTTCATCAACCAGACTGCTGATATCAAGCTTGAGGCAAACGCGGAATACCGCTTTAAGCTCTTCTGGATCCTCGAGGGTGCAATGTTTGTTGATGCCGGCAACATATGGACATTCAGGGAGGACCCAGACAGGCCCGGTGCGCAGTTCAGGTTCAATAAATTCATTGATGACATAGCCGTGGGGGCAGGATTGGGACTCAGGTTTGACATGAAGTTCGTGTTGCTCAGGACTGATTTCGGTCTGAAGCTACGTGATCCGCAGATCAGTGACGGATCAAAATGGATACTGCTGGGCAGGCCCTATAATTTTCGTAACGACCTGACCATGGTCATTGGTATCGGGTATCCGTTCTGACAGATGTCCTGCGGTTTTACAGTCCATAAACCTTTAATAATGTCACTCCTTCGGAGTTCAGGGGAATCCGGCAACCGTTATCCAGTATAATGTCACTCCTTCTGTTATAAACCCATCAACCTATCAACCTATCAATCCATCCCCCCCCTCGCTTGACTTTCTCCAATAGTTAGATTAACTTGCATCATATCTCGCTGTTAAAATATGAGGCCGTTACGGAAAATTGCTTCTGAACTGCTTGGTTTTGACCGCAGGGAGCGGCGTGCCACCTATATCCTTGCGGTGATTCTTGTTTTTCTCCTGCTCATTCGCATATTTATTCCCGGTAAAAGGGCTGAAGGAGATAAAATTGTTGTTATCCCCTCAGGCGGTCTTTCCAAGGCGGTCAAAAACAACAGGGAACCGGCGGCATTATTTCTTTTTGATCCCAATACTGCCGATGAAGAAACATTGTTGCAACTCGGGTTTTCTGAGCGGCAGGCAGCGACCCTTATGAATTACCGAAAGGCTGGGGCCAGGTTCAGGAAGTCATCAGACATTTACAGGGTTTATGGTATTGACTCGGCATTTGCCTCCGTGCTTATTCCATGGATTGACATACCTACGGAAGGAGTTACGGCTTCCTCTGGAAGTAAAGTACATGCTGCAGAAATTGTTTTGGCAGAGGAAGAGACTAATAGAGGAGAGGCAGGGATGGAGGCATCAGTGAAACCATCTGCGGTCATGGACCTCAACAAGTGTGTTGCTGAAGACCTTGAACAGCTGCCGGGCATCGGGAAGGTGCTCTCTGCCAGGATTATCAAGTACCGTGAACTGCTGGGGGGCTATGTGTCATCCTCACAGCTAAGGGAGGTATACGGGGTTGATTCGGCGACGGTTGTCATGATCAGCAGCAGGCTGAAGGCATCAGGCGATGACATCAGGCATATTCATCTTGACACGTGCAGCTGGGCACAGATGGCCAGGCACCCCTACCTGGGGCCTGAGACAGCGCGGGCGATTATGAAGTACCGTTCTCTTATGGGACTCTCATTTACTGTTGATGACCTGGTGCGTCAGCGCGTGATAAGTGATTCACAGGCTGAAAGGATAGCTCCTTATGTCAGCTCCTCAGGAATGGGGTCAGATGACTGATGATGAATTTATTTCACGAAAAGTTTTGAAATTGATTTCAGACTGATTAATTTTGCGGCTCGATTTAAATTTAAAGTTGGAATATGATCATTGTACCAGTAAAAGAAGGCGAGAACATTGACAGGGCTCTTAAGAAGTTCAAGAGGAAGTTTGAAAAGACGGGTGTGATCCGTGAGCTCAGGTCCCGTCAGGCTTTTATCAAACCCTCGGTGCGCCGGAGGGAAGAGGTGAAAAAAGCCGTTTATGTTCAGCAACTGCAGCAGGACGAGGAATAGCATTTCCTCTGCCGGAAAATAATTTACCAAAAACTTAAAAGGTTCCTTTTATGGATAAAAAGGAATCGTTCTTGCAATATCTGCTGACTGAGAAGCGCTATTCTCAGCATACGGTACGTTCATACAAGAACGACCTTGAGCAATTTTTGCTGTGGATTACTCCGCAGGAACTGGCAGCAAAACCCGAAGAGATTACCTCGGTTCATGTGAGAGCATGGATGATTTCGCTTTTGGAGGGAGGGTACGCTGCGGTGAGTGTTCACCGGAAGGTATCTGCCCTGCGTGCTTTTTTCCGGTATCTCCGCAAGCACGGAATGATAACCGGTGATCCGATGGCCCGGGTCATTCTCCCGAAAAGGGCAAAAACGCTACCTGTATTCGTCGGCGAAGAGTCGCTTGCAAACCTTCTTGACAATTTTGATTTCGGAGATAATTTTTCCGGTATTCGTGACAAAACTATCATTGAGATGTTGTATCTTACAGGCATGAGGCGGTCGGAGCTGATCAGTCTTGAAGACGGAGATGTGGATCTCTCGTCAGGCGTAGTAAGGGTAATGGGAAAACGAAGCAAGGAAAGGGTTATTCCGTTGATTAGCAGTTTTACAGTATCTCTGGAGAAATATTTGAATGCCAGGAGGGAGGCAGGTTTTCCCTCTGCTGTCCGTTTTTTTGTCTCTGCCAGGGGCAACAAAATGTATGACAAGAGTGTTTATAATATAGTAAAGAGGTATCTCACGATGGTGACCACAATAGAAAAGAAAAGTCCGCATGTTCTGAGACACACCTTTGCCACTCACATGCTGAACCATGGCGCTGACCTGAACTCTATAAAAGAGTTACTAGGGCATGCAAGTCTTTCGGCCACGCAGGTATATACGCATAATACTTTTGAACAGTTAAAGAAAGTGTACAAACAGGCTCATCCGAGAGCCTAAAATAAATTACAGGAGGTACTACCATGAACATTCAGATCCATTCGGTCAGGTTTGATGCTGACAAAAAGCTTCTTGATTTTGTGACTCAGAAACTGAACAAGCTGGCACAAGTGAGTGAAGGTATTGTAAGTGCTGAAGTATTTCTGAGGCTTGACAAGGACGATGAGAGGGAAAACAAGGTTACGGAGATCAGGGTTGAGCATCCCGGGGGGCCACTTTTTGCCCGCAAACAAAGTAAGACTTTTGAGGAGTCGACCGATCAGGTTGTTGATGCTCTTAAGAAACAGATTGTCAAGCAGAAGGGGAAGCTTCGTGGAGAGTAGTAACAGGTCAGAAAAAAAACTTAAGATAATTTTTGAGATTTGAAATATTAATTCCTACATTTGCAAACCGATTTTTGAGGGTATTTCACTCGAAAATCGGTCGTTCTTTCAAATGCCGATGTAGCTCAGTTGGCCAGAGCAGCTGATTTGTAATCTGCAGGTCGGGGGTTCGAATCCCTTCATCGGCTCATTGTAAGAAGAGCATATGTATGTCTTAATCAGATATACTCTGTTTTCTAGGGGAGATACCAAAGTGGCCAACTGGGGCAGACTGTAAATCTGTTGTCGAATGACTTCGTAGGTTCGAATCCTGCTCTCCCCACAAAAACCGAGTAAACCGGGGAAAAATCGGCCTGCTGGCAGAATGCCCGTTCTTCTGAAGAGGAATATAAGCGGGAGTAGCTCAGTTGGTAGAGCATTAGCCTTCCAAGCTAAGGGTCGCGGATTCGAATTCCGTCTCCCGCTCAGTATGCCGATGTAGCTCAGGGGTAGAGCACTTCCTTGGTAAGGAAGGGGTCATGAGTTCAATTCTCATCATCGGCTCGAATGATTTTGAAATGTAATTTTAATTAAATAAGCTTCTAGTTATGGCAAAAGAAAAATTTGACAGGTCGAAGCCACACGTAAATATCGGTACTATCGGTCACGTCGACCACGGCAAGACCACTTTGACAGCTGCTATTACGATGGTTCTCGCTAAGAAAGGTCTCTCTGAAGTGAGGGATTTTGATTCAATTGACAATGCTCCTGAGGAAAAGGAAAGGGGTATTACAATTAATACAGCTCACGTTGAGTATTCAACGGCGAATCGTCACTATGCACACGTTGACTGTCCCGGACATGCTGACTATGTTAAGAACATGGTTACAGGTGCTGCCCAGATGGACGGTGCTATCCTCGTTGTTGCCGCCACTGACGGCCCTATGCCTCAGACACGCGAGCATATCCTTCTCGCACG
>DATKUS010000225.1:0-11729 GCA_035530535.1 Bacteroidales bacterium | reverse complement strand
TGGGAGTATCCTTTCATCAGTTCGATGAACAGGAACGGGGCTTCTCATTCCGCAGTGATGCCCATCTTGACATGCGTATGAACCGCAAATCAGGAATAAGGGCTTCAGACCTGCTCCGAACTTATGACGAGGAACAGATGGCCAGCGTCTTCTACCGTTATGGCGAGCTTGACAACTCAAGACGCATTGCAAAGGCGGTGGTGAAAGCCAGACAGATGAAACCGGTAGTGACCGTGAAAGACCTGACTGAGGCAGTGGGGGGACTGGTGCCTTTCAACCAGGAGAATAAGTTTTATGCAAAACTGTTTCAGTCGCTGCGAATAGAGGTGAACCGCGAGATGGACGCCCTGACGGAGATGCTGACACAGGCACTGGAGATACTTAAACCCGGCGGACGGATGGTGGTGATAACATATCACTCCCTCGAAGACCGGCTGGTGAAGAACTTTATACGTACCGGCAATTTTGACGGGACAGCTGAAAAGGATTTTTATGGCAACCTCATCGTTCCGTTCAGGGCTATAAACCGCAAGGTGATAGTTCCCTCGGATGAGGAGGTGGCAAAGAACAACAGGGCACGCAGTGCCAGGATGAGAATAGCAGAGAAGATCTGAAGATCATGGAAGCAGGGAACAGAAGCAGGAAGAAGAGCGGTGGTGGCAGTATGCTGAAAGGACTGGTGAGCGGGACATATATCGCTGAGAAGCTCATACTCAATAACATGAGGTATGTGACCCTGGTTGCCGTGCTTGCAGTGATCTTTATCTCAAACAGGTTCCAGGCTGAGAAGGTGGAGCGTGAGATCACAAAACTTGAACAGGAAGTGCGTGACCTCAGGGCTGAGGCCCTTTCGGCATCGGCAGAGCTGGGGTCAGTGAGCAGGCAGAGCGAAGTGATAGATCTGGTTAAGGAACGCGGACTGGGGCTGCAGGAGCTCCGTGAACCGCCATACAGGATAGTGGTGAATGAGTAAGACATTGAAACCAAAGGATCAGGTAATAGCCCGCAGCGGGATCATCTACGGAATCGTGGTGGTGATGGCTGTGGCTATCTTTTTCCGCATCATCATCCTGCAGTTCGTTCAATCAGACAAGTGGGCCGGCATGGCTGAGAAGATAGTCTACCGGAAAGAGGTGACCAAAGCCGCCCGCGGTGACATCCTGTCAGACGACGGCCGCATACTCGCAAGCTCCATACCCTACTACACCGTTTACATGGATACCCGTTCTTCAGGCATGGCTGACACCACATGGTCAAAGGGTATCAGCGGCCTCTCAAGAGGCCTCACCAGATATGTTGGAGTAAATTCCCCGGACGGATGGAAAAAGGAACTGACACGCGCACGGCAGAAAGGCGACAGGTATTTTCTCATCAAAAGACATGTCAGCTACGAGACACTCAGATACCTGAAGGAGCTGCCGGTACTTCGCTATGGCAAGTTCAGGGGAGGGCTCCTCTATCAGCCTGAGAACAGCCGCATCATGCCCAACGGCCTCCTGGCCCGGAGAACAATCGGTTATATCACCGAAGACAGCACTGTAAACATCGTGGGTCTGGAAGGCTCCTTCAACAGCGTTCTGGCAGGAAAGGACGGCTTTACTGTTCAGCAGCGTCTGACAGGAGGTGCATGGATTGATGTCGATAACATTGACAACATACGTACACGCCAGGGCGATGACATAGTCACAACCATCGATCTGGATCTTCAGGATGTTGCCGAGAACGCTCTTTACAGGCAGCTCTCAAAATACGGAGCCCATCACGGTTGTGTGGTGGTCATGGAAGTCCGCACCGGCGATATAAAAGCAATAGCCAATCTCGAAAAAGGATCGGACGGCGCTTATCACGAGACTTACAACTATGCAGTGGGGGAGAGCACCGAACCCGGTTCGACCTTCAAACTGATGTCCATCATGGCAGCACTGGAAGACGGCGTGGTTGACCTTGATGACCTGGTTGAGACAGGCGACGGCACGGTGAAATATTATGACAAGGTGATCCGCGACCATGACGAGAAAGGACTGGGAACCATCACCGTGCAGCAGGTATTTGAAAAGTCGTCTAACGTGGGCATGGCGAAGATAATCTATGACCATTACAAGAGCAACCCGCGAAAGTATGTTGACAGGCTCTACTCCATGCAGATCAACAGGACCCTCGGATTGCAGATCAAGGGTGAAGGCGAGCCTCTCATAAAATATCCCGGTGACCCGCTGTGGTCAGGCATTTCACTGCCGATGATGTCATACGGTTATGAGGTTCACATGACTCCTCTGCAGATACTGACATTCTATAACGCTGTAGCCAACAACGGTAAGATGATGAAACCCCGTTTTGTATCTGAGATACGTGACGGAAGGTGGACCGTCAAGACCTTTGACACGGAGGTGATCACCAATACAGTATGCTCGCGTTCAACTATCCGTAAGGCACAAACGATGCTGGAAGGGGTTGTGGAGAGGGGCACCGCTGTGAACCTGAAGAACAGCAACTATAAGATTGCCGGCAAGACGGGCACAGCCCAGATAGCCAATGCGAAGTACGGATACCGGACAGGGGCCACGATGTCCTACCAGGCATCATTTGTCGGTTATTTCCCGGCAGATGACCCGCTCTATTCTTGTATTGTGGTCGTCAATTCCCCTTCCAGCGCCGTTTACTACGGTAACGTCGTGTCAGGTCCTGTATTCAAAGAGATATCTGATAAGGTCTATTCCACAAATTTCTACCGCAACCTGGTAGCGCTGAATGATCCTGACAAACCCAACAAAGCACCTGACGCCGGCAACGGGTATTTCGATGATATAAACGGAGCACTGAAGGAGCTGAATATCAAGGCCAGAAGGAAGGTCGACGGAGAATGGGTACGTACCCGTGAGGCCGGTGACACACTCCGCGTTGTGGACCTTGCCCTCATTGACGGGCTTATGCCCAATGTAATGGGCATGGGACTCAGGGATGCTATTTATCTCATCGAGAACAGCGGCATGAGAATCAGATACACCGGCCGCGGCAAGGTTGTAAAACAGTCGCTGCAGCCAGGCGTCAAAGTGGTAAAAGGAGGCACAGTGCTTATCGAACTAAAGCTCTGATGATGAAGGATCTGAAGGAGATACTGAAAGGGATAAAGGTCAGCACAGCAAATGGTGACACCTCTGTGATTATCACAGGGATCACCAGTGACTCGCGCACTGTTGAACGGGGCAACGTCTTTGTGGCGGTGAAGGGAACGAAGAGCGACGGTCATGATTTTATTGAGAAAGCTGTTGGCACCGGAGCTGTTGCCGTCATCTGCGAAACAATGCCTGCAGACAGGGCGAAAGGAGTGACTTACATAGTTGCTGAGGATTCTGCAACAGCCCTGGGTATGGCAGCATCAGCATTCTATGACCATCCTTCCGAAAAACTGAGGCTGACGGGCGTAACAGGCACCAACGGCAAGACAACCATAGCAACACTGCTTTACAATATGTTCGAGGCCATGGGGTACAGGTGCGGGCTCCTGTCAACAGTCTGCAATTATGTGCATCAGCGTGTTGAACCGGCAACCCACACTACTCCTGATCCTGTAAAGTTGAATGCATTGATGGCTGACATGGTGGCTGAGGGATGTGAATATGTCTTCATGGAGGTAAGCTCACATGCCATTGACCAGAAGCGTATTGCAGGACTGAGTTTCGCCGGAGGGATCTTCACCAACCTGACGCATGATCACCTCGATTATCACCTGACATTCGCCAATTACCTTACAGCCAAGAAGAAATTCTTTGATGATCTGCCGGCCACGGCCTTCGCACTTGTCAACAATGACGACCGCAACGGGAGTGTCATGCTGCAGAACTGCAAGGCTGCAAAGCATACTTTTTCAATGCACGGCATGGCCTCTTTCCGTGGCAGTATCACCGAGCAGGGTTTTGAAGGCATGCTCCTGAAGATAAACGGAACAGAGGTCTGGACCCGCTTCCTGGGTGATTATAACGCCTCTAACCTGCTTGCAGTATTCGGCGGATCAGTACTTCTCGGCGCCAAAAAAGATGAGGCTCTTACAGTACTCAGCACCATGGTACCTGTAGCCGGCCGCATGGAGGTGATTCGCTCCTCTGATGGCATCACCGGGATAGTCGATTATGCTCATACGCCCGATGCTGTTGAGAATGTCATCGGGGCCGTCAACAGGCTCAGACAGGGCAGTGGCAAGCTTATAGTGGTGGTAGGTGCCGGCGGCGACCGTGACCGCACAAAGAGGCCTGTTATGGCATCCATAGCGGCAGCAGGTGCTGACAGGCTCATACTCACCTCCGATAACCCCAGGTCAGAAGACCCTGAAATGATACTTGATGAGATGCTGGCAGGCCTTACACCTGATACCATGGCAAAGACCCTTCGCATTACCCGGCGTGGTGATGCAATCAGGGCAGCAGTGATGCTGGCTTCGCCCGGCGATATAATTATTGTCGCAGGGAAAGGCCATGAAACTTACCAGGAAGTGAAGGGTGTGAGACACCATTTCGATGACAGGGAAGAGTTACGCAAAGCGTTTAAAATGAGTTGATATGTTATATTATCTGTTCAGATACCTTGATTCACTGAATGTTCCCGGAGCAGGGATGTTCAATTTCATTTCGTTCAGAGCGGCTGCTGCTGTGATAACATCACTGGTGATCGCTTTGCTTATCGGTAAAAAGATCATCTACTTCCTTCAGAAGAAACAGATAGGAGAGACGATTCGCGATCTTGACCTGGAAGGACAATACCGCAAACAGGGAACACCTTCAATGGGAGGCATCATAATCATAGCATCAATAATAATCCCGGTGCTTCTCTTTGCAAACCTCGAAAACGTCTACGTGATCCTTATGCTGATAACCACAGTGTGGCTAGGCTTCATAGGGTTCATGGATGACTATATCAAGATATTCAAGAAGAACAAAGAGGGCCTTGCAGGAAAGTTCAAGGTCATGGGGCAGGTGTCGCTCGGGCTGATCGTTGCGGTTACACTTTACCTGAGCAGTGACGTGGTGGTCAGGGTCAATGTCACGGCTCCGCGCACTACCACCTTAGCCTCACAGGATATATCCGTATCACCGCCCGAAGCCGCCATCTCTCCTTCAAGCGCGGTGAATGTAAAGTCGACCAAAACCACTATACCGTTTGTAAAAAACAATGAGTTTGACTATTCATGGCTGATACCCTTTGCCAAAGGTGAGACGAAACAGCTGCTCGGATGGTTTGTGTTTGTGATAGTAGTGATATTCATTGTCACGGCAGTCTCCAACGGCGTCAACCTGACCGACGGACTGGACGGCCTGGCGACGGGCACCTCATCAATTGCCGGCGTGACACTGGGTATCCTGGCATATGTCTCGGGTAACATTATTTATGCTGACTATCTTAATATAATGTATATCCCCAACATTGGCGAGCTCGTGATCTTCGCCAGTGCATTCATCGGAGCTACCGTGGGCTTCCTCTGGTATAACTCTTACCCGGCACAGGTCTTTATGGGCGACACGGGCAGCCTCACCCTGGGCGGAATCATTGCTGTGTTTGCAATAGTCATTCGGAAGGAGCTGCTGATACCCATCCTGTGCGGAGTTTTCCTGATGGAGAACCTCTCGGTGGTACTGCAGGTGAGCTGGTTTAAAAGAACAAAAAGAAAATACGGAGTGGGACGCAGGATATTCCTGATGGCGCCTCTCCATCACCATTACCAGAAGAAGGGCTTCCCCGAACCGAAGATAGTGACACGATTCTGGATCGTGGCCCTGTTGCTGGCGGTGCTGAGCGTGGTGACACTGAAGATACGTTAGAGAATGAAGAAGAAGATAGTGATACTGGGAGCAGGAGAGAGCGGAGTGGGGTCGGCGGTGCTGGCACAGAAACAGGGCTTTGATGTTTTTGTCTCTGACAAGGGCAAAATAAAGGATCAGTATCGCGAAATGCTGGTATCCAATAAGATACCATTTGAGGAGGAGACACATTCTATGGAGCTCATCCTCAATGCCGGTGAAGTGATCAAGAGCCCCGGGATACCTGAAAAGAATCCTGTGGTGATGGCCCTTCACGAAAAAGGAGTAAACGTAATCTCAGAGATAGAATTTGCAGGTCGGTTTACCAATGCCGTAAAAATATGTGTCACCGGAAGCAATGGCAAGACCACTGTCACCAACATGATTTACCACATGATGAAGAAGGCCGGACTGAAAGCGGCTATGACCGGCAACGTGGGGAACAGCTTTGCGATGGCAGTGGCCGGGGGCGGCTATGACTACTACGTGATTGAGCTCAGCAGCTTCCAGCTTGACGGGATGTACGACTTCAGGGCTGACATAGCCATTTTGATGAATATTACACCTGACCATCTCGACCGGTACGGGTATGAGATGCAGAACTATGTGAACTCCAAATTCCGCGTGATACGTAACCAGAGGGCTGAAGACTGCTTCATCTGGTGCGCTGATGACCCGGTGACCCTTAGCGAGATGAATAAGATCTCCCTGGCCTCCAGATCTCTTCCCTTCTCCCTTGAGAAGTGCGAAGGGATGGCTGCATGTATTGAAAATGACAACATTATTCTTGACATAACCAAAAAAACAAGCCTTATGACTATTCACGACCTGGTGCTCAAAGGCCGCCATAATACCTACAACTCCATGGCAGCAGCTATTGCAGGAAAAGTACTGAATATCCGAAAGGAGACCATCCGTGAGAGTCTGACTGACTTCCAGGGGGTGGAACACAGGCTGGAGACGGTGATCAGCGTGGCTGGCATCAACTTCATCAATGATTCCAAGGCTACCAATGTAAACTCAACATGGTATGCCCTGGAATGCATGAAGTCGGACGTCATTTGGATTGCCGGCGGCATAGACAAGGGTAATGATTACTCTGAACTCAATACGGTGGTGAAACAAAAGGTTAAGGCAATAGTGTGTCTGGGTAAGGATAACCACAAGATAATCGAGGCATTTAAGGATATGGTGCCAACAATAGTTGAGACCATGTCAATGGAGGAGGCCGTAAGGTCATCGTACTACCTGGCGCATAAGGGAGACACGGTGTTGCTGTCGCCGGCATGCGCAAGCTTCGACCTGTTCAACAATTACGAGGACCGCGGGAGACAGTTCAAACTGGCGGTAAGAAATCTATAAGTCATGGCTGCAGGAGAACTGAAACTGAAACGGTTTTTTAAGGGAGACAGATACATGTGGGGTCTGATAGCCCTTTTCATGCTCGTCTCTCTCCTTTCGGTCTACAGCTCTTCGGTGGGAGTGGCCTACTCATCACATCACGGAAATACATTTTATTTCCTGAGGACACAATTTATCATGCTTTTCATAGGACTGGTGATTATTGTGGTGACACACTGGATACCATATATCAATTACATGAGATATGCCACCCTGGCCATGGGCATATCCATTGCACTTCTGATTGTGACCCTGGTGGCCGGGGTGAACATCAATGAGGCCAGCAGGTGGCTTGAGATACCTGTCATCGGTCTGCGCATCCAGCCTTCTGATATAGCCAAGGTGGTGCTGGTGATATACCTGGCACGCGGACTGACCATCTATCAGAATAAGCTTCACAATTTCAGGATTGTCACCCTGAATCTTGTGGCGCCGGTGGCGGTGGTATGCCTGCTGATCATGTCAGAGAACCTCTCAACGGCGCTCATGATCTTTGCCATAAGTATGATCATTTTGTTTGTCGGACGTGTGCCCGTTAAATTCCTGCTGGCTTATGCCGGGATGGGACTGGCCGTCGTGCTGCTTTTTGCCACCATGCTGATGATATTCAAGAAGGATGACAACAGGGTGGAGGTATGGAAGAACCGTATTGAGGCTTACTTCAGCGTCGAGAGTTCACCTGATGCTGATTTTCAGGCCAACCAGGCCAAGATAGCCATCTCAACGGGTAAACTGTTCGGGAAGCTGCCGGGAGGAAGCATCCAGCGCAACCTGCTGCCACAATCGAACTCTGACTTCATCTTTGCAATAATAGTTGAGGAGTATGGGCTCTTAGGAGCTTCGGTGCTCATATTGTGTTTCCTCGCCATGATGTACCGGGGGGTGCAGATAGCCCGTAAGTGCGACTATGCCTTTGCGGCACTGATGGTGCTGGGGCTGACGATCATGATCGTCTTTCAGGCATTTACGAATATGCTGGTAGCGGTAGGGCTGTTCCCGGTGACGGGGCAGACGCTGCCGATGATCAGCTGGGGCCGTACATCGGTGGTGATGATAAGTTTCTCGCTGGGAGCAATATTGAGTGTGTCAAGGGTGATGAATGCACGGCAGCGCAGGGAGCAGCTGTCAGATATAGAACGCACTGACGCGAAGGTGGCATGACAGGCGGCGGGGGGAAAAGGGAAAAGGGAAAAGATAAAAGATAACAGATAGAGATTTAATATTAGAGGTGACAGACAGAAGAATGACAGGCGGCGGAAAAAATATCAGGATAATAATCAGTGGGGGAGGCACCGGTGGCCATCTCTTCCCGGCTATCTCCATTGCCAATGCACTGAAGCGCATGGAGCCGTCGGCGGAGATACTCTTTGTGGGCGCCGAAGGCCGCATGGAGATGCAGAAAGTGCCTGAGGCAGGATATGATATCGAAGGACTCCCTGTTGCGGGTCTTCTCCGCAGTCTCACGCCAGGGAATATCTCCGTGGCATTCAAGCTTTTCAGGAGCATGCTGAAAGCACGTAAGATTGTACGCAGGTTTGCACCTGATGTTGTTGTTGGCGTGGGAGGATATGCATCCGGACCTCTGCTTAAACAGGCACAACGGATTAATATACCTACCCTGATACAGGAGCAGAACAGCTATGCAGGTGTCACCAATAAGCTGCTTGCGAAAAATGCTGCGAAGATATGCGTGGCCTATGACGGCATGGAGAAATACTTCCCGAAGGATAAGATAATCAAGACCGGCAATCCTGTCAGACACACCTTTGAGAACCTCGGCGCGCTGCACAGCGAGGCCCTGGAGTTCTTCAGGCTCGGCAGTGTCAATCCGGTGATTCTTGTTCTTGGCGGTTCGCTGGGCGCCGGCACGGTCAACAGCAGCATCGGCGGCGGCATAGGCCATATAGAAGAGGCAGGCGTGCAGATGATATGGCAGACAGGCAGTCATTATTATGACCGCATGCGCGAGCTGACTGAAGCGGCCGCAACACAAAACATCAGGGTGATGGGATTCATCAACCGTATGGACCTGGCCTATGCCGCCGCCGACGTGATCATCTCACGTGCCGGCGCCGGTACCATCTCCGAACTGACTCTGGTGGGCAAACCGGTAATCCTCGTCCCCTCTCCCAATGTCGCCGAAGACCACCAGACCCATAACACTATGGCACTGGTGAACAGAAATGCAGCATTGCTGGTCACTGATACCGATGCTCCTGCAAAACTTATCAGCACCGCACTGGCTCTCATAAAAGACACTGAACGCCGTGCATCACTGTCTGAGAATATTAAACGTATGGCTGATCGCAACGCCGACGAAGTAATTGCCCGTGAGGTGCTAAAGCTTGTGAAAAGATGACGGAATTCGATAACATAGAAGGCATCTACTTCCTTGGCATCGGAGGGATAGGCATGAGCGCCCTGGCACGCTATTTTCTTGCAGGACGCTTCTCCGTCTGCGGTTATGACAGGTCTCGTACTCCTCTTACCATTGCCTTGGAGGAGGAGGGATGCAATATCACCTATGAAGATGACCTGGCAACCCTGCCGGCACTGTTCGATGAACCTGTTCAGCGTGACAAGGTCATGGTTATTTACACTCCTGCTGTACCAAAGGATAGCGTACTCCTCAATTTTTTCACTGACAGAGGATATTCAATATACAAGAGATCAGAGATACTTGGCTTTATATCACGAGGGACTGACACCATAGCCGTTGCAGGCACGCACGGCAAGACGACGGTGAGTACAATGACAGCTCACCTGCTCACCGCATCACAGGTAGGATGTTCCGCCTTCCTCGGAGGCATCTCACGCAACTATAACACTAACCTGCTTCTCGGAAAGAGTCAGTTTACGGTGATGGAGGCCGATGAGTTCGACCGCTCCTTCCTTACCCTCTCACCCCGGATAGCAATAGTGACTGCCATAGACCCTGATCATCTTGACATATACGGCACCCCGGAAGCCATGGTTGGAGCCTACAGTGAATTCTGCCATAAGGTGCATCGTGGCGGAACGCTGATAACAGAGGAAAACATTACAGCATCACTCAGCCTGCCGGCAGACGTTACCCTCTATACTTACGGTTTTGGTGAAAAGGCTTCGTTCAGGGCCGAAAACATAGAAAAGGGAGACGGCTTTTACACGTTCGATATTATTACCCCGGGTGAAAAAATTTCAAACATCAGGCTTTTGCTTCCTGGACAGGTCAACATTCTGAATGCCACAGCCGCCGCCGCAGTAGCTATATTGTCAGGAGTGACACCCGCAGAGATCCGCAATGGGCTTTTCCTCTACCAGGGTGTGCAGAGGAGATTTGACGTCAGGTACGCATCAGAAGACCTTATATATATGGATGATTATGCTCATCATCCCGGGGAGATAAATGCCCTTGTCAGCGCTGTCCGCGATTTCTATCCGGGCCGCCCTATAACAGGCATCTTCCAGCCTCATCTCTATACCCGCACGCGTGATTTTGCAGAGGAATTTGCAGAAGCCCTGGACAGGCTGGATGAGGTACTGCTGCTTACGCTCTATCCTGCCCGGGAGAAACCCATTGAAGGCGTATCGTCAGACATGATAGCAGCCATGATGAAAAACAGAAACGTGAGAGTTGTTACCAGGGATGAGCTTCTCCCTGCAGCTGATAAGACATTAAAAGGCATTCTGTTGACCATCGGCGCAGGAGATATTGACCGTTTTGTTGAACCTATTATACAGATGCTGAAGAAAAGAAAAGGATGAGTCTGTTAATGAAGATACTGACAGTGCTGACAGGAGTATACGTGCTCCTTACTCCCCTGTTCATCCATTCGAGAATGGGTGCTTCAGAATGCAGGGGAATAGAGATCACTATCGCAGACTCGGCTCAGCATCGCTTTGTCAACAGGGATGATATAATGAGCCTCATAAGGTCTACAGGCATACGTGTCAGGGGTGTGCCCGTAAATGAGATTTCAATTGCCGACATAGAAGAAAAGATAAAAACCCTCAAGGAACTCAGGGTGGCCGAGGTCTATTTCTCGGCTGACAATGTGATGCATGTCTATGCTGACCAGCGTGAGCCGGTAATGAGAGTTATTGCCAGCTACGGGGGCGATTTCTTCATTGACCGTGAGGGCGTGATAATGAGACGCCATAATATCTATACTCCCAGGCTACATGTCTTTGAGATTGATATGGTTTTCAATCCTGAACAGATGACCGGCCAATCCATTTTTGAGTCGGAGAAGACAGAGAATCTTGTCAGGGCTTTTGAACTGGTGAATTTTATTAATAATGACTCCTTCTGGAGTGCCATGATAGATCATCTCTATATGGCCCGTGATGGCGAAGTGGAGATGGTCCCAAGGGTGGGGAATCATGTCATACATCTTGGCAAGGTGGAGAACTACAGGGAAAAATTTGATAACCTGTTTGTCTTTTACCGTGAGGCAATGCCGAATGCAGGATGGGACAAGTATAAAGTTGTGAATATAGAATATAAAGGGCAGGTAGTCTGCCAGAGAAGATAATAGTCAAACAACCATATATTGA
>DATKUS010000224.1:0-4866 GCA_035530535.1 Bacteroidales bacterium | reverse complement strand
ATCTCTTTTATTAACACCTGCTTTATTTGGATACTCATCAGTTGGGCAAACTGTTGATTTCTCATTACAAGATTCTCTTAAAGCAAAAGGTTCACTTGTACCTGCAGGCTCTGAACTGACACAAATACCTCTTAAGGGATTTAATACTTATTCAAATGACGGTTACCCTATTCAGGTTGGGGCATTCAGACTTAAGTCAAACGCCAGCCTTTTAGTTAGCATACTCAGGACCAGTTACGGCTTAGATGCCAAAATTGTATTCAAAGATGGATATCACAAGGTTCGGGTAGCAGAGTTACCTGACTTCAAAGAAACTGTATCTGATCAGGCCGGGAAGTTACCGGAACAGGTGGCGTCGGTATTTCAGGATTCAGTTATTCTCAAAGACACATTACAAATTTCAGTAATAGCTACTGACACAACACAGACAGCAACTTTTATTTCTGATTCCACGGATATCGCAGAAAAACCTGCTTCTGCTGATCGAGACATCCTGTTCATTAACGGCGATAATCCCTGGCTCAGAGAAATCACTTATTTAGGCAAAACAATAGCACTGATCAATGCATTGATAATAGCAATTATTATCTCTATTACGATAATGATAGTTTTATTGATTGTTATTTTTATGAACAGGAGAAGGATGGAAAAGGAAGCACGTCTGAGGCAGTATTTGAAGGAAAAATACCAGAGTCTGATAATCGACTATCTTTTCGGAAATGCCAGCCCGGATGATTTCCGTCCAATAGCCTCTGATACCTACCGGCGTCAGGTACTTATTGACCAGATGATAGATGTCAGTGCAAATCTTAAGGGCGAAGAAGAAAAGAAGCTGCTCAGCCTATATAAGCATCTAGGTCTCGATAAGGATTCGATAAGAAGTGCAAATAACCGTCGATGGCACAAGAGAATAAAAGGCTTCCGCGAACTGGCATTTATGAATATTAAAGATGCAAATGGTACAATTTACAGAGCTCTTAATTCATCAAATGAGATACTAAGGATGGAAGCGCAGATTGCACTTGTACGGCTCAGTGATAACAATCCTTTTGATTTTCTGTTTCATCTTACAACTCCTTTCTCTCTCTGGGAGCAGATAACTCTTCATGAGCTGATCATTCAGCATAACATCCCGCTGCCATCTTTTAAACAGTGGATTACTTCAACAAATACATCTGTTGTAATGTTCGCCCTGAGGATGATCAGGGAGTTCAGTCAAAAAGATGCTGAAAATGATATTGTGGAGGTTTTGAACCATCCATCTCCGGATGTAAGACACCTTGCAATTCAGGTTTCAGGGGACCTTGACATGCGTTCA
The DNA here is from genome assembly GCA_035530535.1 of Bacteroidales bacterium. Classification (GTDB taxonomy): domain Bacteria; phylum Bacteroidota; class Bacteroidia; order Bacteroidales; family VadinHA17; genus SR-FBR-E99. The sequence continues at coordinate 3,548 of DATKUS010000224.1, read as the reverse complement.
ACGCTCGAACCAATGAAACGAATGTATAAGAACCAGGATTACAAAATATGCCTTGAAATAGTCAGATCGATGGGTAAAATGCCTGATCCTTCCATGATGGGATTCCTGAAACTTGTACTCGACAGGGAGGATGATGTACAGCTGCAGATTGAGGCAACAAAAGCCATAGAAAATAATGGAGAACAGGGAGTTAAGGAACTTGTTAAACTGATGAAATCCGAATATAAAAACTATAATATAATTGTACGGCACGTACTTGACAGACGAATATTCTAAAACGATCAATGGAATATATTTTTGCAAATATAATCTTCATTCTTACACTGGTAATCTTCGGATCATACGTGATTCTCGGTATTTTCTCCGCACTTGCCCTGCGTAAATATCTGAGAAAAAACAGTTATATTAACTATAACTCACTTGTGCTCTCACCTCTGAGTCCCAGGATCTCCATTATTGCCCCGGCTTTCAATGAAAGCAAGACTATAATTGATAACGTGCGGACACTTCTTTCGCTCTATTATAACAACTTTGAGGTGATCCTGGTTAATGATGGTTCGACCGATAATACATTTGAAAAGGTAATTGAGGCTTATGAACTTATCAGGGTCAACTATTATTTTGATTACCGGATCGCATGTGAGAAAATACGTGGTGTATATAAGTCAACGAATCCATCTTATAACAGGCTGATTGTAATTGATAAAAATAATGGTGGAAAGGCTGACTCACTTAATGCCGGAATAAATATATGCCAGAATAGTCTTTTTGTATCAATTGATGCTGATTCAATCATTGAAGTCGACTCTATCCTTAAGCTTGTAAAACCTTTTCTTGAGGAGAAGCAAAGCAAGGTAATAGGCACAGGTGGTGTAATCAGGATTGTTAATTCGTGTGATGTGGAACGGGGCCATATCCGTGAAATTCATCTTCCAAAACGAATTTTGCCCCGGTTGCAGGTTCTTGAATATACCCGCGCCTTTCTCCTTGGCAGGATTGCCTGGAGCTGGCTTGACGGTTTATTGCTTATTTCAGGTGCAATGGGAATATTTGACCGTGAAACAGTTATTAATGCAGGCGGCTACAGTATCAAGACTGTTGGCGAAGACATGGAACTGGTATTGAGAATGAGACGTTACATGGCAGATAAGAAGGAGAAATATGAAGTCACATATATCCCTGACCCGCTTTGCTGGACCGAAGTACCTTCTGATCTTAAATCACTGCGGAAGCAACGAACCCGCTGGACCCGGGGTCTTGCTGAATCACTCATAACTCACCGTAAGATGTTCTTTAATATGAAATATGGCCGTTTGGGGATGCTTGGATACCCCTATTGGTTTTTCTTTGAATGGTTATCACCTCTTATTGCTTTTTCGGGTTTAGTTTATACTCTGTTTCTTGTTCTGACCAATTCACTTAACTGGCCTTTTTTCCTGCTGCTCTTTACATTTGTATACACATTTGCAGTGAGTCTGTCGACATGGGCAATTTTATTTGAAGAGATAACCTTTCATAAATACAGAAGAAAAAGAGATATTCTGAGGTTGCTGTTCGCAGCCCTGTTGGAACCTTTCTTCTATCCGGTTCATACATATTTTGCCGTAAGGGGTAATATTGAAGCTCTTAGAGGAAAAAAAGGTTGGGGCACAGCAGAACGCAGCGGCTTTGAAAATAAAAAGAAATCAAAGATTGTCGTAATTGAGAATGATACTAATCAAAAAAGTCAGGAATAGAAAGTAATCCGGTTTCTACCACTTCAAGTGATCTTTTTTCTTTAGGTGTGGTAGCAGGGACCACCAGCCAGAGAGGCCAGTTATATCTTGTAACCGATGAGGTTACAACACCATCATGGTACACTGAAACAGCTATCCCGTCAGATAAAGTTGATACTATTTCATAGTTGTAACCGCCATCATACGATACAGCACCGTCAATAACTTTCATCTGTGTAGGATCATGGAAATATAGCATGGTCCAGGGAATGCGTACCTTTAAATTATTCCCGCTCCATGCCACTGCTGTTCGTTCACCATAGCTGAAATTAGTGGAATTCTCCATTGGCAGCCTGCCGATATCCTGTTTTGTAAACTCAAATCCATCATTTATCCATTGCATCAGTATCCAGGGAGCTCCGTCGGTTATTGTGCTTCGGTACATTTGTACAGAATGGTCAGAAAGATCGAACCTTGGTGTGAGTCCATTCATGTCGTAGGCTTCTGTGACATGATAAAGAGCTGTATCTTCTGAAATGACCATAGTCAGAAGAAATTCAGATCTGTTGTCAAGTTGCATTCCACCGGGAAGCCGCGATTCTCCGGTTTCAGCCATGTAGGTGTCAAATGCAATCATAATTGTATCGCCCGTATTTAGTGGTCCGTTGCTTTCAATATTCAGGTAAAAGTAACTGTTATCGTTGGTTGCTTCAATTTTCTTTACTGGCCCTGCCGGATTGTCTGTTTGGTAAGAGATAAACGGAAGAATGGATGTCTGGTCAAAAGTAATCAGACCAAAGTTTTGTTCCGGAGAAGTAAGGTTCTGCCACAACTGTCTTGTGGAGATGTTCACTCCGCCTGATGTTAAACCAAAAGCTTCAAGGTATCCTACTATCCAGGTTGGTTTAAACCACTCATCCATCCATGCAAACATGAAACCTCCACCACATCCTGCATAGATAATATTGTGCATCATCCTGATGTTCTTTTCTCCCTGCTGCTGTTCAGAGTAGCCTCCGTGGTCCATATCACTGAACGACTGATGAGCGCTACCCCAGCTTGAGGGCACACCAAATTCAGCTATGATCAGTGGTAAACCGGTATAATGAACTTTCAACGCATTCAGATAGCCAAGATAACTATTTGGACCCTGGCTGTCGCCATATGTCTGATATCCGGGTTCCTGGCTGATGAAATTGGGGTAATAGGGGTAAGCGTGATAACTTGCGAAAAGACCGGCTTGCTGATTGCTGCCATCTATTTTAGTAATGTCGAACGAAGCTATATCTTCATCAGTATATATCTCGGTCGGATGGTTAAGAGGGTCAAGCGTTGGCCAGCTTGAAATGCTGACAGGTCGTCTGACAGAGTAAGATTGATCCTCGTATTTTACCGTTTCATCGAGCATGCGTGTAACAAAAACCTCTGTGGCTGTTGCTCCACTTATGCTGAATTGAATACCTGAATATGACGTTATTGACGGATAACGCGCATTTGTGGTATCGACCTCCTGTGGGCTTATTTCCCTGCCAAGAATATATCCAGCTGTCCATCTTGAGACATCGGTTCGGTAATTGCCGTAAGCTTTACCCGGTCTGAATGCAATGTTCCCATTTCCATTAATACAATCAATAACCTCTTTTATATCATTCCCGAATGATGTTTCACGGTTTATCAGATCGTATGATTCCGGATCACTTCTTTCTTCTACTTCACTGAGCCATATACCCTGAAAAAGCAATAGCGGATTTGCAGTATGCCGTTGATTGTATTCAGCAAGCTTTTCATAAAAAACAGGAGGATGAAGAGTATATACCCTGATGCTGTTAAAAC
>DATKUS010000223.1:0-4288 GCA_035530535.1 Bacteroidales bacterium | reverse complement strand
CAAAACTCCCCATGGTCGATTCATTCAGAAAAGAGAGGACTGACGGAGCAATTGCGGTGAGCGTTGAAGCCACGGCAGAATGTATCAGGTATTCAGGCCTGACAATCCGCGGAATAACGGTGAAGCAGTCGCCTGAGTGGCTTTTGAAGCGTCTCAGATCAATAGGACTTAATCCAATAAACAATGTCGTTGATATTACGAACTTTGTCCTTCATGAGACAGGACAGCCCCTGCATGCCTTTGATGCAGCTGAAGTGACAGGAGATAAGGTGGTTGTTAAAACTCTCCCGGCAAAGACGAAGTTTGTCACCCTTGACGGCGTTGAACATGAACTCTCCGCTTCCGACCTGATGATCTGCAATGCCTCTGAAGGTATGTGTATTGCAGGTGTTTTCGGAGGACTGAGATCGGGGGTGACTGATAATACTACCTCTTTATTCCTCGAGAGCGCCACATTCAGTCCTGTTTCAGTGCGTAAAACATCGCGCCGTCACAGTCTCCAGACTGATGCTTCATACAGGTTCGAGAGAGGAACTGATCCGGAGATGACAATTTACGCACTTAAGAGGGCAGCTTTGCTGATAAAGGAAATAGCTGGCGGTGAGATTACAGGTGAGATAGTTGACATTTATCCTTCTCCTGTCAGGAAGGCAGTTGTAAAACTATCATTTGACAGGTTGAAAAAACTGATCGGAAAAGAGATACCTGTTGAAACTGTCAAGACCATTCTTTACAGCCTGGATATACATATCGCAGATGAGACTCATGATTCTCTGACACTTGAAATACCTTCCTACAGGGTTGATGTCACCCGCGAGGCAGATGTGGCAGAAGAGATCCTCAGGATTTATGGATATAATAATATTGAGATCAGTGAAGAATTGCACTCTGTCCTCTCATACACCGCCAAACCCGACAGGGAAAAGGTGTCGGGCAATGTAGCAGAACTTCTATCAGGGAACGGTTTTGCGGAGATAATGTGTAACTCGCTGAATCCGTCCGTATGGTTTGAGAATAGCGGTGATTTTGATGCTTCTTCATTGGTCCGTCTTGCCAATCCGCTCAGCAGCGACCTGAATGTCATGCGGCTTTCGCTTCTTCCGGGCATGCTCAATACAATAGCCTGGAATATTAACAGGCAGAACAGTGACCTGAGGCTGTATGAGTTGGGGTATGTGTACGCAAAAAAAACGGGTAAAGGCACCATGGAGATCACTGATAATTACAGCGAAAAACAGATCCTTGCCCTATCAGTAACAGGGAATAGCGCAAAGCAAAGATGGAATACTCCTGAGGCGGCAACGGGATTTTTCCATATAAAGGGTTACATCGAACTTATCCTTTCACGGTTTGGCATTCCAAATTCTGATTTCACCGTTGACGATGCCGCAGGCAAATGGTTCACTGAAGCACTCAGGTATTCTGCCAGTAGTCTTGACCTTGTCTGCTTCGGAAAGGTGTCACGAAAATATCTCAGCATGTTTAATATCAAACAGGAAGTCTTTTATGCCGAGATCGAATGGGAAAACATGCTTAAGCTACTTAAAGGAAGAAAAACAGAGTTCAGTGAACTGCCAAGGTTCCCCTGGGTGCGCCGTGACCTTGCCCTGCTGATTGACAAAACGGTAAATTTCAGCCAGATACGCGACCTTGCATTTAAGACCGAACGCAATATACTTCATGAGGTGGATCTCTTTGATGTATATGATAATGATAGCCTGGGGCATAATAAGAAATCATATGCAGTAAGTTTCATTCTCAGAGACGACCGGCAGACACTCAACGAGAAAGCAATTGAAAAGGTGATGAGTTCGCTTACCAGAGCTTTTGAACGCGAGTTTGGTGCCACTCTCAGATGATGAATCTTCTGACCAATACTGGCAACTATCTCTCACTGGTGAAATTCAGTCATACTGTTTTTGCCATGCCCTTTGCGCTGGTGGGGTTCTTCCTTGCATCAATAACAGATGGGTACGGCTTCAGCTTCAAAACATTCCTGCTGGTAGTCATATGTATGGTCCTTGCCCGCAGTGCCGCCATGAGCTTTAACAGGCTGACAGATTACCGTTTTGACAGAATGAACCCCAGAACTGCATCACGGGAGATACCATCAGGAATAATATCCAGAAAGAATGCCCTGGTATTTGTCGTTGCCTCTTCGGTGCTTTTTATCATTACCACGGCATTCATAAACAATCTGACACTTTTGCTTTCTGTTCCCGCTCTTGCAATAGTGCTCGGATACAGTTACACCAAGAGATTCACTCCACTGTGCCACCTGATACTGGGCCTTGGTCTCAGCCTGGCGCCCATTGGGGCCTACATCTCAGTGACTGGGCATTTTGCATTCCTCCCGTTGGTTTACTCAGCCATTGTTATCACGTGGGTCAGCGGTTTTGATATCATTTATGCACTTCAGGATGACGAATTCGACCGCAGTGCAGGGCTCTTCTCGCTTCCTGCCGTTCTGACACGCTACAAAGCCCTGTCAATATCCGTTGTCTTGCATGTTATGACAGCACTGCTGGTCTTTGCTGCCGGTTACCTGGGAGAAGCCGGCATGCTTTACTGGATCGGGACAGTCCTGTTTCTGATACTGCTTGTATATCAACATATTATTGTCAAACCGGATGACCTGAGCAGGGTTACCCTTGCATTCGGGACCATGAACGGTATGGCAGGACTCCTTTTCGGGTTGTTTGTGATACTTGACATTTTGATTTAGCTCATGTCAAATTTATTTTTACATTTATCCAAACTTTACTGACCTATGAACCTGGAAATCCGGGAGGTAGTCAGCTCCAGTGAGCTCCGCACCTTTATTTTTCTTCCGAAAAAGATACATCGCCATGACCACGCCTGGCTCCCGCCACTGTGGAGTGATGAGAAGGTCCTGTTCAACAAAGAAAAGAATCACTCATTCGAATTTGCGGATACAGTGATGCTTATGGCATGGCGCGGCGGTAAAGCTGTAGGTAGAATAATGGGCCTGATAAGCCACCGCTATAACAAAATCAACAATGAGAATAGCGGCCGTTTCTGCTTTCTCGAGTGTGACAATGACAGGGAGGTAGTCCATGAGCTTATAACCGCAGTGGAAGAGTGGGCCCGAAAGAAAGGCATGTCTGCCCTGGTCGGTCCTCTGGGATTTTCCGATAAAGATCCCCAGGGATTCCAGATTGAGGGTTTTGACCTGCCGCAGATAATGACCACGACAACCAACCTGCCTTACCTGCCGGAGCTCATTGCTGATGAAGGTTATGTAAAGAAAAAGGATATTCTCAACTATCACGCTCCCATTCCAGATCACCTGCCTGAATTATATACGAAGATATTCGCACGCGTAAGCCAGCGGCAGAGCCTTAAAATCATTGAGTTTAAAACCAAAAATGAGATAAAGCCATATATCGTTGACGTATTGGAACTTATGAATGAAACGTTTGCTGAAATATATGGGTTTGTACCACTTACAAAAGAGGAAAAAATTGAGTTTGCAAACCGTTATCTTCCCCTGATTGATCCTGAATTTATTAAAGTAGTCAGCAATGGTTCAGGTGAACTTGTAGGCTTTGCCATCGGTATGCCTGATCTGAGTCCTGGTATAAAGCGGTCGCGCGGATACCTTTTCCCCATTGGGATATTTCATATCCTCAGGTCCGCTGCAACGTCAAAAAAGCTGATGATGATGCTTGGTGGGGTGAAAGCGGGTTACCGTGGACAGGGAATAGATACCCTGATGGGAGCCAAGATACTCGAATCAGCCAAACGGAAAAATATGACCATTCTTGACAGCCACCTCGTTCTGGAGGAAAACCAGCCTATGCGGTCAGAATATGAAAGAATAGGCGGGAAGATCGTCAAGAGATTCCGGATCTTTACTAAAGATCTCTAAAACCTGAAGACAAAAGAGACACCCAGCAGCTCCTTGAACTGTATCCTGGGTGATTTTTTCTGAATGCCATCAGGCCCAAGCACAGGTTTGTCATCATTGTCATAAACCGGCAGCAGCGTATTATCATCATACACCAGGTGTGCATTCAGCCTGAGGTCAGTGAACCAGTTCAGGCTGGTTGTCATTATTACTTCCCAGTCAACGTCTATGTTCTGAGGTTTTGAGATGAAGTTGCTGAAGAACTGAACCCGGTTAGTGACATTCACCTTATCAAAAAGCCTGCTGGTACTATTGATTGTGACATAAGCGCCTATTTCATTCTTTGAACGGCGGTCAGCAGGCACACCATACTTGGTCTGATTGATCATTCCTGTGTCAGGAATAAAAATACCTTTA
>DATKUS010000222.1:0-12098 GCA_035530535.1 Bacteroidales bacterium | reverse complement strand
ACGTCTCAGCCACCTACACCATTGACCAGGGACAGATAATGCCGGGGTATCTTCCGGCAACATCTTTCATGGGACAGCAGAATTACGGAGGCATGCTCTCACCAGGCTGGCGCTTCCTGCTGGGGCTTACTGATGAACGGTTCTTTGATGATGCTGCCATCAATGGATGGCTGACACCTGACACGCTTATCAACATGCCGGCCTCATTCAGCAAGCGCGAACAGATAAATACCAGGGTCAACGTGGAGCCCTTCCCGGGCCTGAGGATAGACATTACCGGAGACCGCCGCTACTCGGAGACAATATCATCATATTACCGTGCAGACAGGAATGGCAACTTCCCTGACAGCACCCGCAACACGCGCATAACTGGTAACTTCACCATTTCTGTACTCTCATGGGGGACGGCATTTGAAAAGGTGCCTAAATCAGGCGATTATCTCTCGCCGACATTTGAGAAGTTCAGGGAGTACACGGCCATCATCTCCCAGCGGCGGGCTGATGCAAGAAGTGCCTCTGACCCTGGTTATGACCGCACATTTGATCCCCTGACAGGTGAAATAATTACAGGACCCTATGCCAGCGGATACAGCATCACATCAGGAGAGGTGATGGTTCCCGCATTCCTTGCAGCATATACAAAAAGGGATCCGCATAAGATCACACTGGCATCATTTCCTTCAATGCTTCACATGATGCCCAACTGGAGAATAAATTTTGAGGGACTGACAAAATTTGAAGCAGTTCGCAAAATATTCAACTCAGTAAGTCTCTCACATCAGTACAGGTCAACGTACACTATCGGCTCATTCAACACGAACCTCTATTATGACCCTGATGGATCGGGAATAAGCTATATAAGAAACCTGCAGTCGAATTTCATTCCGCAGTACGAGATAAACTCGGTTACTATCAATGAACAGTTCAGTCCGCTTATCAATGTTGACCTGGGCTGGAAAAACTCGCTCACAACACGTTTTGAGTACCGCAAGTCGCGCACTGTGACACTTAATATGACAAGCAACCAGGTGGCCGATATACGTAATAATGAGATAACCATTGGGGCGGGTTACAGGTTTGATGACGTGTCAATAGTTCTCAATTCCGGAGCCGGCATGCGGTCACTGAAAAGTGACCTTACCCTGAGGGTCGATCTCTCCATGAGAGACAATAAGACCATGGCTCGTAAACTTATTGAACAGGTCAATCAACCTGTAGCAGGACAGAGAGTATTCACCCTGGGAGCCACCGCTGACTATGTACTCAGTGACAGGTTCAACCTGCAAATATATGCTGACCATACACTCAATGATCCCTTTGTGGCTAACACTTTCCTGACTTCCAATACCAACTTTGGCTTCAGCCTGCGGTTCACCCTTGTCCAGTGATGCTGTGGCACACAGGGGCAAAAAATGAGAAAATTCAGGGTCTGAATATTAAAAAAGATGTATTTTTGAAATCCTGAAATGCTTACATATAGTTAAACTAAATAAAACTTAAAGAGATGAATGTTCCCGGAAATCTTAAGTACACGAAAGACCATGAGTGGATCCTTGTCAAAGGCCACGAAGCAACAATAGGGGTCACTGACTTTGCCCAGCATGAGCTTGGCGATATTGTCTTTGTCGAGATTGAAACAGTCGGAGAAAAACTGGGCCAGGGTGAAGTGTTCGGCACTATAGAGGCGGTCAAGACGGTATCTGATATATTCATGCCTGTCAGCGGAACAATTACCTCAAAAAATGAAGATCTTGAATCTGCCGCCGAAGAGGTGAACAAAGACCCATACGGCAAAGGCTGGATGATAAAGGTTGAGATTGAAGATCATAGTGAGCTGGATTCACTTCTTGATGCTGAAGCATACAAAAAGCTTATCGGAGCCTGAAAAGTTCCTTACAGTATAAAAAGAAACGGGGCATCAGGCCCCGTTTCTTTTTATAATCATTCTCTTAAAGCGTTTTCTTTATTGACACTGTCTGGTATCCTTCAACAATATCTCCAACCTGGATGTCATTGAAGTTGTCAATGTTAAGTCCGCATTCATAGCCTGAAGTAACATCCTTAACATCATCCTTGAAGCGCTTAAGTGAGCCGAGATCGCCGGTAAAGACAACAATGCCGTCACGTATGACCCTGACTTTTGTGTTACGGTTTATCTTGCCTTCGCGTACGAAACAACCGGCAATAGTACCTACCTTACCGATATTAAAGACCTCGCGTACTTCAATGGTGGCAACGATCTCCTCCTTGATCTCCGGAGAGAGCATGCCTTCCATGGCAGCCCTGATCTCTTCAATAGCATCATAAATGATAGAGTAGAGACGGATGTCAATGCCTTCTTTTTCAGCTATTTTACGTGCGCTGACCGAAGGTCTTACCTGGAACCCGACTACAACGGCATTGGATGCTGCTGCAAGCAATATATCAGATTCTGATATCTGACCAACGGCCTTGTGGATAATATTGACCTGTATCTCTTCAGTGGAGAGCTTTATGAGTGAGTCGCTGAGCGCTTCAACTGATCCGTCAACGTCACCTTTGACAATGATATTAAGCTCCTGGAAATTACCGATAGCAATACGGCGTCCGATCTCATCAAGGGTAATATGCTTCTGTGTACGCAGACCCTGTTCTCTCTGCAGCTGAGCCCTCTTGGTGGCAATCTCCTTAGCCTCTTTATCAGATTGCATTACATTGAATTTGTCACCAGCCTGCGGAGCTCCGTTAAGGCCGAGTATCAGAACAGGAGTTGAGGGGGTGGCTTCGGTAATCTTCTGATTACGTTCATTATACATTGCCTTGACGTGGCCATAGCAGCTTCCGGCAAGAACAACATCACCCAGCTTGAGAGTACCTGCTTTTACAAGTATTGTGGACACAAAACCCCGGCCCTTGTCAAGTGATGATTCTATCACCGTGCCGAGTGCAGGCTTTACAGGATTTGCTTTCAGATCAAGCATCTCTGACTGCAGCAGTATCTTTTCAAGGAGAAAATCAATATTCAGCCCGGTCTTGGCGGATATCTCCTGCGACTGATATTTTCCTCCCCATTCTTCAACGAGGAAATTCATGGTGGCGAGCTCCTCACGTATCTTGTCGGCATTGGCCTGTTGCTTATCGATCTTATTTATGGCGAAGATAATAGGCACACCGGCTGCATGAGCATGGTTGATGGCCTCACGCGTCTGTGGCATTACTCCGTCATCAGCGGCAACAACAATAATAACGATGTCTGTTATCTGTGCACCTCTTGCACGCATGGCGGTAAATGCCTCATGACCGGGTGTATCAAGGAATGTGATGATCTTTCCGTTATCAAGCTGCACGCTGTAGGCACCTATATGCTGTGTGATACCTCCTGCCTCACCGGCAATGACGTTGGTGTTGCGTATATAGTCAAGGAGCTTTGTCTTCCCGTGGTCAACGTGTCCCATAACCGTAACAATAGGAGGCCTCTGAACAAGTTCCTCCTCCGTGTCTTCTTCTTCCCTGACAGCTTCCTGAAGCTCGGCACTGACGAATTCAACAGAGAATCCGAACTCCTCGGCAAGCATGGCCATAGTCTCAGCGTCAAGCCTCTGGTTGATGGAGACAATGAGGCCAAGGCTCATACATGTAGAGATAATATCAATTACCGGCACATCCATCATCGTTGCCAGCTCATTTACAGAAACAAATTCAGTGACCTTGAGAACGCTCTTTTCAAGTTCCTTCTTGTCGGTCTCATCCCTCATCCTCTGGCTGACGACATCTCTCTTGTCACGCCTGTATTTGGCAACCTTGGATTTGCCCTTGCTCATCAGGAGGTTTACATCCCTGATATTCTTTGAGACATCTTCCTTGTCAACCTCGGGACGAAGAGTTCTGAATGACTTTTTCTTGTCGCGGTGATCTTTCTGAGGCGCATTACCCGGCTTCTTGTCTTTTCTGGGATCAACAGGAGCAGCGACAGGCTGGTCAAGAGCAACTTTCTCCCTTGGTTTTGCTTTTATACGTTCACGTTTCTTCCGGTTATCATGCTTATTACGCTCATCAGCCTCCGATTCCCTGGGTTTGCGAACCACAGGCTCAGGCAGGTTGATCGAACCTACAATGGTGAGTCCTGAAAGTTTGTTTACTCCCGGACGGTAGATCTCAGGTTCTTTCGGCTCGATATGAGCAGGAACCTCTTCAACCACAGGGGAGATCACAGGCTGTTCCTTAGGAGCCTCAGCAACAGGAGTCTCGACTTTTACAGGCTCTGCAGGTTCTTCTGCGGGAATTTTCACAACACTTTTCTTAGATCCCTTTTCCTGTTTTCCGGAAATCTTACCGAGGTCAATAGTGCCTAATATCCTCGGTTCTTTTTTCTCTTTTACAGATTCTTTTTCCTCAACGACAGTCTCCTCATGTTTGACTTTCACTTCAGCAACAGGTTCAGGTTCCCTGACCGGAGTTTCAGGCTCTTTCTTTGCAGGTTGGCTGGCTGCGGAGAGATCGATCCTGCCAACAGGTTTTATCTCCGTCTTCCTGACTTCTGTACGAAGGTCAATATGTTTCTTAACTCCGGATACATCTGTTATAAGAAAATCTTCATCAGGTTCAACTGATTCACCCTCCGTACCTGCCTCAATATCATCTATTGAGAGAGTCTTTTTGGGAATGATCCTCTCCTTGAGAGCCAGCTTGTCAGCATCCTTCTTCACATTAAGGTCGCTGCTGTACTCTTTAAGGATAAGGAGATAAGCCTCAGGCGGGATCTTGCTGTTGGGGTCAGTACTAATGTCAAATCCCTTCTTATGAAGAAAATCAACAATAGTCTGAATACCAACGTTAAATTCGCGGGCGGCCTTGCTTAAACGTGTTGCCTTCTTGTCTTCAGTCATATATCCCTTTATAACAACCTCTTGAGTTAATCACTGTTTATATCTGGTGCTCCTGTCTGACGGAGACTGTTATTATTTATCAAATTCAGATTTGAGAATATTCACCACATCCCTGACTGTCTCCTCCTCAAGGTCTGTCCTCTTTATCAGGTCATGTACTGTAAGTCTCAGTACACTTCTTGCGGTATCGCATCCGATAGCCTTGAACTGATCAATGATCCATCCTTCAATTTCATCGGAGAATTCATCAAGAGAGACGTCTTCTTCATCCTCGTTATCCGGTTCACGATAGACTTCAATGTCATATCCGGTCAGCTGGCCGGCAAGTTTGATGTTGAGACCTCCCTTACCTATTGCCAGCGATACCTCGCTGGGTTTAAGATATATCTCTGCTTTTTTGTCTGCTTCGATAAGCCTGATTGAAGTGATCTTGGCAGGATTAAGCGCTCTTGTTATGAAAAGCTGAATGTTTGAGGTGTAGTTTATTACATCAATGTTCTCATTGCGAAGTTCGCGAACGATGCCGTGGATCCTTGATCCTTTCATCCCCACGCATGCGCCAACCGGGTCAATGCGTTCGTCATACGATTCCACGGCGACCTTGGCCCTCTCGCCGGGTATCCTGACTATCTTTTTGATGGTTATCAACCCGTCGAAGATCTCAGGTACTTCAAGCTCAAAGAGCCTCTCCAGGAATACCGGGGAAGTACGACTGAGGATGATGTTTGGAGTGTTGTTCTTCATCTCCACCCTTATCACCACCGCACGGATTGTGTCACCCTTACGGAAGTGATCTGAAGGTATCTGCTCACCCTTAGGCAGGATAAGTTCATTGCCGTCATCATCAAGAACCAGTGTCTCACGCTTCCATACCTGGTAAACTTCACCCGTGACTATATCCCCGATGCGGTCTTTGTACTTCAGGTATATATTGTTTTTTTCAAGATCGAGGATGCGTGCCACAAGGTTCTGTCTCAGGGCAAGTATCGCCCTTCGTCCGAAATCGAGGAATTTGACCTCATCCGAAACCTCTTCCCCAGCTTCATAATCCTCATCAATCTTGTGGGCTTCCGAGAGCGGTATCTGGGTGTTGGGATCAGTTAACTCCGCATCTTCAACAACAACACGGTTGCGCCATATCTCGAAGTCGCCCTTGTCAATGTTAACGATGATGTCAAAGTTGTCTGCCGAACCATACTTTTTTGCGAGGAGTCCTCTGAAGACATCCTCAAGCACGCTCATCATGGTTGGTCTGTCAATGTTTTTCAGCTCCTTGAATTCTGAAAAGGTATCTATTAAATTAACGTTTTCCATTGTGGTAAACAGTTCTGTTATTTGAATGATATTTTTACTGTAACTGACTTCACGTCTTCATAATTGTAAGGTGCCATCTTTGTCTCAGGCTCCCTGCCTTTCTGTTTGCTGACCATCTCAAGGTCAAATCCTCCGGAGGTGACGTTCCGCAATATGCCGGTCCACTTGTCTCCCTCATTTGTCACAACCTCAACCTCATGGCCCTCGTTCTTGAGATACTGTTCTGTCACCAGAAACGGCATGTCCAGTCCGGGTGAGGAGACATTAAGCTCATGTTCTTCCGCTTCCTCTCCCATCTCATTGGTGAGAAACCTGCTAAGTGAGATACAATCTTCAATTCTCACTCCTTCAGGTCTGTCAATGAGCACGGTGATGCGGCCCGTACTGCTGAGTCTCACATCAACGAGAAAGATACCGGTGCCATTTATGTGGCCCTCTGTAAGTTTTCTTATATGATCTTTCGTAATCATAGTCTCACTTTTGATAACAAAATAGGGGACTTTTGTCCCCTAGCCAACCCCACCCTTCTATTCGGGTGCAAAGATAATATCTATTTTTCAAATATCAAAAATTCTGAAGAACGAATATTTATTAAGAGCGTTGAAAGTGAGATGATTCTGCATTAATTAATGAAACAATTAATAAATTTGCGTTCACTAAAACAGCATCATTGACCAACAAACGAAAGATCATCAATGACCCCGTATACGGTTTTATAAGTATGCCGGGCGATTTCATTTTTGATCTTGTGAGCCATCCCTGGTTCCAGAGACTGCGCAATATCAGGCAGTTAGGGCTTTCGAGCTATGTATACCCCGGGGCAGTGCATACCCGCTTTCAGCACAGTCTCGGAGCAATGTACCTGACCTCACTGGCCATTCAGACACTTCGCTCAAAAGACATTCCTATTACCAATGAAGAGGAGGAGGCGGTACTGGCAGCCATACTCCTGCATGACATGGGACACGGACCCTTCTCACATGCCCTTGAGCATTCGCTGATTGAGGAAATGCCTCATGAGACCATATCACTGATGATAATGAAGGATATGAACAGGCAGTTTGACGGCCGCCTGTCATTAGCCATTAAGATATTTGAAGGAAGTTATCACAGACGCTTTTTCCATGAACTCATTGCCGGCCAGATGGATATGGACAGGATGGATTACCTGCGGCGCGACAGTTTTTTTACCGGGGTGATAGAGGGATCAGTGGGCTCCGACAGGATCATCAGGATGCTAAATGTGTGCGACGACAAGCTGGTCGTTGATGAAAAGGGTATTTATTCAGTTGAAAAGTTCCTGATAGCCCGCAGGCTAATGTACTGGCAGGTATATAATCACCGGACAGTGGTCTCAGCTGAAAAGCTCCTGACGAGTCTTCTGGTAAGGGCCAGGGAGGTGACCGTGCGCGGAGAAACTCTCTTTGCTTCACCGTCCCTGTCATTTTTCCTGCATCCCCGCCGCTATCTGACGGACAGCTCTGAGGAAGCTGAAATGATCTTTAATTTCACAACACTTGATGAGAGCGATGTACTGTCAGCAACAAAAGTATGGACCACTCACAGCGACAGGATCCTTTCAGACCTGTGCCGCCGTCTCGTCAACCGTGACCTCCTGGCCATTGAATTGCAGAATGAACCCTTTGATGAAAGCAGGGTAGCGGTGCTGAAGAAAAATGCAGGAGAGCTGCTGCAGCTGAATGACTCAGAAACAGAATATTACGTAAATACGGGTGATGTATATAACCAGACATATGCCACGGGCGTGCCTGAAGTGCGAATACTTCTCAAGAACGGAGAGACACGTGACATCACTGCTGTCTCTGACATCTTTGACCACCAGGCACTTTCTGAGAAAGTCATAAAATACTACCTCTGTTATCCCAAAGAGATAAGATCAATATAAAAAAAAAGATATATGGAATTTACAGCTTCAATGATAGCCGGTTTGCTGAAGGGTACCGTGGAAGGTAACCCGGAGACAAAAATAAATACGATAGCCAAGATCGAAGAAGGTCATGAGGGAGCCCTCTCATTTCTTGCCAACCCCAAATATGAATCCTATATTTATTCCACAGGCTCCTCAGCAGTGCTTGTGAGGAACGACTTCAAACCTTCGCGGGAGGTAAAGGCCACTCTTATCAGGGTGGAAGATCCCTACCAGTCAATTGCGATTCTGTTGTCGATGTATGAAGAGGCAAAACCCGGAAAAAAGGGGATACACCCCACCGCGGTAATTGAGGAAGGGGCAACCGTTGGTAAAGATGTCTATATTGGGGCATACGCCTATGTTGCTGAAAAGGCGGTTGTCGGCGACGGCTGCAGAATTCATCCCCATGTTTTCATAGGTGAGAGTGCCAGGCTCGGGAAAAACTGCACCCTGTATGCCGGAGTGAAAATATATAAGGAGTGTGTCCTCGGCAATAACTGTATCCTTCATGCAGGGGCGGTCATAGGTTCAGACGGTTTCGGCTTTGCCCCGATTACTGACAGTAATTACATGAAGATACCGCAGGTAGGCAATGTTGTGCTTGAAGACAACGTGGAGATAGGAGCCAACACATGCGTTGACCGCGCAACTATGGGATCTACTTACCTGCGATGCGGGGTGAAACTTGATAACCTTGTTCAGGTAGGCCATAATGCCGAAATAGGAGCAAATACGGTTATCGCAGCACTGTCAGGAGTGGCAGGATCAGCAAAGGTAGGTAAGAACTGCATGATAGGAGGACAGGTCGGAATAGTGGGTCATATATCCGTGGCAGCCGGCTGTAAGGTAGGGGCACAGACCGGGATCATTGGCACAATAAAAGAGGAGAACGCCACCCTGCTCGGTTTCCCTGCCATTGACAGCAAACTGTATATGAGGAGCTTTGCTTACTTCACCCGGCTCAGGGAGCTGAATAAAAAAGTTGACGAGCTCACAAATCTGGTTGACTCGCTAAAAAACAGATAGTTCCGTTGGACGGTCTAAAGGAAATCAGTTGAACATCACACAGATGTGGTGGTTTATTTTGGAGCGTTCGGAAATTTTTTACTTTATTTGTAGCGATTTTTAAGAGGAATCTGATGAGTGATAAGCAAAAGACGCTGGCAAAAGAAGTGAGCCTGAAGGGAAAGGGGTTACATACTGGCATTGATGTTACCGTTACCTTTAAACCTGCACCGGCAAACCACGGATATAAATTTTGCCGGTCTGACCTTCCCGGATGCCCTATGATTGATGCCATTGCTGACAATGTAACAGAGACATCGCGTGGCACAACACTCGTACAGGGCACAGCCTCAGTAGCGACTATTGAACATGTTCTTGCGGCATTTGCCGGCATGAAGATCGATAATGCCATAATCGATATTAACGCTCCGGAAGCCCCGATCATGGGGGGCAGCTCTCATATGTTCGTAGAGGCAATAAGGGAGGCAGGAATTGTTGAGCTTAAGGAAGAGCGGAATTATTTTGTGATCAAAGAAAAGATCACATTCTCAGATGAGGAGCATGGCGTTGACCTTATCATCTATCCTGATGATCATTTCAGCGCTCATGTCCTTATAGATTATAACTCCAAGATACTTGGCAATCAGTATGCCATCCTTGATAATGTTGATAATTTCGAGAAGGAGATAAGCTTCAGCCGCACATTTGTCTTTTTCCATGAGCTGGAGCCATTATTTCGTCTGGGCCTTATAAAAGGGGGAGACCTTGACAATGCCGTGGTGATACTTGAGCGTGAGGTAGAGCAGGAAGAGATAGACCGCATTGCCGCGATGTTTAACAAACCGGGTATTACCGAGCATCATGCGGGCATCCTTAATAATACAAAGCTCAGATATCCCAATGAGCCGGCCCGGCATAAACTGCTTGACATAATGGGTGACCTGGCACTTGTGGGGCAGCCCATTAAAGGAAAAGTTGTAGCAACGCGCCCGGGCCACTATGCAAATACCAGGCTGGCACGACTTATACGTCAGCAGATCAAGAGGGAGACAACAAAAAAAGAGATCCCGCTGCTTGATACTACCAAACCCTCCCTGCTGAATATTGAGGAGATCAAGAAGTTGCTTCCGCACAGGTTCCCATTCCTCATGGTTGACCGTATTCTTGAGCTTACAGAGAGCTACATCATCGGGATGAAGAACACGACCTATAACGAAGCTTACTTTCAGGGTCACTTTCCTAAGGAGCATATAATGCCCGGTGTTCTTCTTGTTGAGACCATGGCACAGGTAGGTGGCATACTGGTTCTGAAGAATGTTGATAAGCCTGAGAAATACTCAACCTATTTTCTGAAGATCAACAATATGAAATTCAAGCACAAGGTGATACCCGGTGATACAATTATTGTGAGATGCGATCTTACCGAACCTATACGCAGGAACATTGTAATGATGTATTGCCAGGCTTTCGTAGGAGAGAAGCTGGTGGCTGAGGGAGAACTGACTGCACAGATAATAAAAAACAAATAGCACAATATGATTTCAGCATTAGCGCATGTTGATCCGGCGGCACAGATAGGGGCCAATGTGACAATTGAACCTTTTGCCTATATCCAGGGTGACGTAATAATCGATGAAGGCACCTGGATAGGACCGCATGCAGTAATATACGATGGTGCCCGAATAGGGAAGAACTGCCGTATCTTCAACGGTGCCTCTGTATCAGCAATACCGCAGGATCTTAAATTTATGGGTGAGAAGACCACGGTTGAAATAGGAGACAACACAACCGTCAGGGAGTTTGCAACGCTCAACAGGGGGACAAACGCCAAAGGAAGAACGGTCATAGGGAGCAACTGTCTGCTGATGGCATATGTGCATGTGGCTCACGATTGTATAATAGGTGATCATGTGATCATGGTAGGTTACTCCGGTATTGCAGGAGAGGTTGAGATAGGTGACTGGGCGATACTGGGCGGCACCACTGTGGTGCATCAGTTTGTTCATATAGGGGCCCATGCCATTCTTGGAGGAGGTTCCAAGGTGCGCATTGATGTTCCGCCTTATATTAAGGCTGACAGGGAGCCGCTTTCATTTATGGGTATCAACCATGTAGGACTTGAGAGGAGAGGCTTCAGTAAGGAGAAGGTCCATGAGATACATGAGATATACCGCGCCTTTTACAACATGGGTAAGAACACCACCCAGGCACTTGAATATATTGCTGAAGCATTTTCGCCTACCACTGAGAGGGATCACATACTCACATTCATAAAGAACTCGGAAAGAGGAGTTATCAAGGGGCGTTGAGCCCTTTTTTTTGTGTCATGGTCCAGTATGGGAAGGGTATAAAACACGAATGGGAACCATACTGTACGTATTAGTTCCCATTCCGGCATTGTGACAGCCATGACCGTCACGGCCGCCATGCTACTGTTATTGCAGCCGGCTCATTTCTAGCTACTCCTGCCTTTCTGTCGCCTGTCGATATCCCCGGAGGGACTTGCCAGCTTCATTCCGGTGCTTCTCCTGTACTCTTTCATCACCTTGCGGCTTTACGGCGTACATTATGAAACTCGGAGTCATGAGCCCTTGAGGTCAGACATTCCCCGAAGGGATAGCCTCTGTCTGGCCCGGATCACCTTCATCAAATCCTTGCCGGTTATGATGGCATGATGACCCTCTCTCTTTGAGAACACTTCCGCTGCCTTATTAGCTTTCAGCGTTGCTTAAGTGCTGCCCTCTCATGCCGACTGTTACATCTGCATTTGATTGCTTCTCTCAGACCGCCAGGATGGGAAAGCCTCTCAGCCTGCATCTGTGACGGACGCGTCAAAACCTTGATTTTTTCGCGTGAGACCCTGAAGTCTGATGTAGTTTCAGAGTGATAATTAAACCATTCGAAAGAACCTTCTTACCTCAGAGCGACCTTTTATCGCTCACATGGTCTTACAAATATAATAACGAAAAGGGTACTTGTCAAGT
>DATKUS010000221.1:0-21289 GCA_035530535.1 Bacteroidales bacterium | reverse complement strand
GCCTGAGACCGAGGTAAAGAATAAGGTTCAGGTTAAGGACGAGAGAGAGGCGGTGTTTTCAGTTTTTGAGGTCCGATCGACTACGGCATACGGCAAAAATGAACAAATACCCATGGGCAGAGGGGCACCTCAGGGTCTTGTATACCGGATACAGCTGGCCGCGTTTAAAAATCCCCTGCCTCCCGGATATTTTAAAGGTTTATATCCTCTTTACGGTAAAATCAACCCCGCAAACGGCGTGACATATTATTATGCCGGGATGTTTCGCGCCCTGGAAGCTGCCAGGCAGGCGCTTCCCAAAGTCAGAACAGCCGGTTTCAGCGATGCTTTTATCATTGCGATGATGGATGATATTCAGGTATCGATGGAGAGGGCAGCTTTACTTGAAAAAGATTGGGGCAGAAAACCATTATACATTACTGACCCTGCAGCTACGGGAAAAGAAAATATTTCAATCACTGATACCATTCCGGTGGGTACGCTCTCCTTCAGGGCTGAGGTGCTCCGGTCGAAGAAACCGGTAACTCCTGAGGTGGCGCAGAAAATTGCACTGCTGTCCGGGAAAAGGGGAATGGATATAATTAAGAACAACCAGGGTGAGACCCTCTATCTGGTCGGAAATTTTATTACTTTTGAGAGCGCCGAGGAATATGTATCATTGCTTATCCGCAACGGTTATACCACGGCAAAGGTTGCAGCCTACGTCGGAACACAGGAGATACCGGTTGAGTCTGCAAAGGAACTGTTAAAAAAACTGCTGAATGACTAAAGGAGCACCGTTTCCGTGGGGTAGCATGAGAGGGCAGGATGAGGAGAAATCACTCCTTCTCATTAATGATGATATTAATACGTTTAACCATGTCATTAATTCTCTCGTGGAGGTTTGCGGACATGATGAGATGCAGGCTGAACAGTGTGCCGTCCTGACACATCATAAGGGAGGATGTGTGATTAAAGTGGGCGACGCTCAGACCCTGGAGCAGCTCAGCGCGAAACTGAAGGAACTACATCTTGATACAATTGTTGTGTAAAACAAAAAGCTGATGTCACTTGGACTTGTAATTTTTCTTATTCTGCTTGGACTTCTGCTCTTCATAATTGAGTTCATGCTTATTCCGGGCATCACCATCGCGGGCATCGGCGGAGCAATATGCATGGTTTCGGGAGTGATCCTTGCCTTTACTAAATTCAATACTGCAACAGGCTTGCTGGTTCTCGGGGGTACTGCACTGCTTCTGATCATCACCACTGTCTATATGCTCAAGTCCGGCACATGGAAGAAGTTCATGCTGAAGACCACAATTGACAGTAAGGTGGATAATATCCGCAAGGAGGAGGGAAATGTGAAACCGGGAGACAGGGGCATAACTGTGACACGGCTTGTGCCTGGTGGTAAAGTACTTGTCAACGGTGAATATTATGAGGCAAAATCAATTGATATACTGATTGATCCAAGAAAAGAGATAGAGGTCGTCAAAATTGACGATAATAAGCTAATTGTTAAACTAATAAATTAAAAATATGGTAAGTGGTTTAGGTATTTATGTAATCATAATTGTCGGATCGATCATACTGCTCTGGGTACTTCTTTACTTCATCCCCATCGGGTTGTGGTTCCAGGCACTGGTTTCAGGTGTGCGTATCAGCCTGCTGCAGCTTATATTCATGCGCTGGAGAAAGGTGCCGCCATCAAATATTGTAAGTGCCATGATTGAGGCCGACAAAGCCGGGATCAAACTGATCCGCGACGAACTTGAGGCGCACTTCCTGGCAGGAGGGCATGTGGCGCAGGTGGTTCATGCTCTTGTGTCAGCGTCAAAGGCAAACATTGACCTGACCTTCAAGATGGCCACGGCCATTGACCTTGCAGGCCGTGATGTGTTCCAGGCTGTACAGATGTCAGTTAATCCCAAAGTCATTGACACACCTCCGGTTACTGCAGTAGCACGCGATGGCATCCAGCTGATCGCCAAGGCCAGGGTAACTGTCAGGGCAAACATCAAACAGCTGGTTGGCGGCGCCGGAGAAGAGACAGTGCTGGCACGTGTTGGTGAAGGCATCGTTTCATCAATCGGTTCTGCTCACAGTCATAAAGAGGTCCTCGAGAATCCTGACAGGATAAGCAAGACAGTGCTTGACAAAGGACTTGATGCAGGCACGGCTTTTGAGATACTCTCAATAGATATTGCTGATATTGACATTGGTAAGAATATTGGCGCTGTGCTGCAGATGGATCAGGCAAATGCCGACAAGAATATTGCGCAGGCCAAGGCCGAAGAGCGCAGGGCGATGGCTGTTGCACTTGAGCAGGAGATGAAGGCCAAGGCTCAGGAGGCCCGCGCAAAGGTTATCGAGGCCGAGGTAGAGATACCTCTTGCCATGGCTCATGCCTTCAAAAGTGGCAACCTTGGAATCATGGATTATTACAGGATGAAGAATATAGAGGCTGACACAAACATGCGCGAATCAATCTGTAGACCTCCAACTTCAGGAGGCGAGAAGAAAAAGTAGTATGGAATAGGGCAGGTTGAATGGGGTAATCAGTAATCAGTAATCGGTAATCGGTAATCGGTAATCGGTTTTACTGAATACCGGATACCTTTATCCAATAGTTGGCATTACTCTTAATCCAAATATCTTACTTGAGATAGAATAAAATCATCTTCTCTATGGCACCCTGACACACCTCACAGAAGACATCTGCCTCGTTACTCTTCATGCGGCAGTCAAAGGAGGGTCTGTAAACACCTTTGGATACATAGCCGCCGCCCTCAAAGAGGCCTGTCACCCCGGTATATCTCTTGTCATTCGGTGTGGGAACAGGCACTGACCTGACGATAAGATCCTTCCACTTGGATTCAAAATTGACCCGTGTTGTAATATTGGGTTCCCAGGGTTCAACGGTGAGAGGATAGAACTCTTCATAGGCAACCTCTGAAGAGTAATACTCATCTCCCAGTCCCGCAAAGCCATGGCCGAACTCGTGTGTCAGCACCTTTGGTGTAAGCTTATTGTCAGAGGTTGTGGCGCTGTAATAGTTGTATACGCCGCCGCCGCCATACCTGTTGCTGTTTATGAGCACAATGATCTGGTCATGCGGTGCTGCAGCGGCATAGTCGTTAACCGCCCTTATGTCCTGCGTGGTCAGATACCTGTCAACATCAAAGGTATAGTAACTTGAACTGAGGGCAGTGTTAACATATATACCCTCTCCCGGAACATCGGTTCCTGACTCCTGTGAAGGAGCCTCAACAGCCCATATATTTATTCGGTCACGATACTTACCAAAAGGAGGTTCCTCAAAGATTATTTCCCCCATCCTTTTCACGTCAGACCTGAACTTATCCATCTCCCCTTTGGTATAACCCTCGGCAATAAAAACAATATCGAGGGAGGTATGAGGGTCTCCTGTTCCAATGATCCTGGTTGCTATTGCTGCTGATGGTTTTTCCCTGACAATGAAATAGCTGGCAGGATCTATGGATGTCTCATACAGCTTCTTGAAAATCCCGTCGCGGCCCCGGATACTGAGGATAAAATTTACTTTCTTCAGTGGAAAGGGGAATGTTGCGACCTCATAAAAGCTCTTATCGATCTTTTTGGCTTCGGCTGTTGTCTGCCATTCCTGGTAGAGAGTGCAAAATCCTCTTGAGTAGATCAGCTTTCCGGAGGCGACATCAAAAACTTCATATCTGAAGTTGCCATAACCGAACGGATCCGTGAAATTGGTGAGAGATCCTCCCCAGAAAGGCTCCTCCCTGATGCCAGAGGGAAACACTTTTGTTTCTGAACTGTTGCCGGCAAGCATAAAGTCGAACCGCATAGTTTTATCCGTAAAGAATTCATCAAATGAAGATTGAGCTGACGATATTACCGTCAGCATTAACAGCAGACATAATGTTAACATTCTCATCTTTTTCTGATTTAGTAGGGTAAAGGTATAAAAGAGACAGCCATTAAAAAAGATAATTATTAATTTCGCACCCGGTAATTAATGCAAAATTATATGTTTCACGATGTTGACCCCGTTTTACTTGTAAGAGAGCTGCTTGCTTATTTAGGTATGTCGGTCAGCATGGTCTCATGGCTCAGCACTGTGGTCATGGTATTCCTTGTATGTCTTATTGCCTGGATTGCAAAGATCATCACTCAGGCCGTTCAATCAAAGGGTATGTGCAGCTGGTGGAAACCCTCATTGTCTTTTCCGGGACACTGTTTATTGTTTCAATCTTATTCAGGGTGAGACTGACAAGTGTTGTGGCAGGACTAGGGGCAGCCACCGCAGTGCTGCCCATCATGGTGCGCGATATGCCCCCTTCGGAAACCGGGATGCCAGTGGAACTATACTGCTTCAGCAGGATAAACCAGTGGGTGCCTTATGAGGCCGTGCAATCGGGAATATTTGATTATGTTTATGCTGTTGTCCCCCAGTTTGGCCTTCGGGCTTTCCAGAACCCGGCCGGGAGCGATATTGAAAGTCTTAAAAAATAGAATTCATACCATGACAATTGCCAACGACGACAGAATTAAGGAATTCATTTCAAAAAATATTACGGATCAGCCACTGGTGGGTAAACCGGATCTTTTCTGGCAGGCGCTGCGAGGCGCCGGGACCGAGCTCTGGCTCGACACCGGGGATATGACAGAGGCTGAGGCAAACTGGACCGCGGAGATGTCTGCCCTGACAACAAATAACACCCTGCTCAACAATGAGATACAGAAGGGCATATATGATGACTTCATCCCTTCGGCACTTGAGATGGTGAAGCATCTTCCTCTCAGGGAGCAGGTCATGGAGATAGCTTTCATTCTCAATGCACGTCATGGACTGCGGCTGGCAAGGCGGTTTGGAGGACTGGTAAGCGTTGAGCTTCATACTGACATTGCGTATGATATTGAATCAATAGTAAGTTACGGGTTGCGTTTTTATGATATCTGTCCTGGTCAGTTCATTGTCAAGGTGCCTTACACCCCTGAAGGGCTTTTAGGTGCACGGCGGCTTCGTGAAATGGGTGTAAGGATTAACTTCACCCTTGAATTCAGTGCGCGTCAGAACGCCCTTGTAACACTGGTGGCAAAGCCTGACTACCTGAATGTGTTCCTTGGCAGGATAGGGGCATTCATCTCCAACGGTAAAACAGGTGACGGCAGCGGTGCCGGAGAAAATGCTGTGTTGTCATCACAGAAGTGGGTCTCAGAACTGACAAAACGCAATCAGTGGCAGACAAAACTCATTGCTGCCAGCCTGCGCAGCCATACGCAGCTCGAGATGCTGGCAGGTACAGATGTCTTTACAATGCCGCCCAAAGTTGCAGCTGCCGGTCATAATGGTCTCAGCGGAAAATTTGTCAGCCGTCTCGGAACGCATTATGATGTTCCTCTGAATGCAACTGCAGAAGGACTTGGAATTGAGAAATTCTGGGAGGTTCCGGGTGCCGTTGTTGATCTTGGGATATCGCTGAATGATAATATTCCTGCCAGGGGTGATGACCTGGTTGCCAGGGTGCATGAGGCCGGGTTAGGCGATATGTTCCCGCGTCTCAGCAGCACTGATAATGACCGGATTGCAGCGGAGGGCAAGATACCTGTTCTCGCATCATGGAGAGAGAGAATTCTGAAGGGAGAGATTGCTCCCGACACCTTATTGACTCTCGCCGGCCTGGAATCATTTACATCAGATCAGAAGCAGCTTGATGACAGGATCACAGGAATAATAAATAGTTAATAGTTAATAGTTAATAGTTAATAGTTAATCTATAGGTCAATTCCGGTTCTGGCCTTACTTTTCACTGTTAACTCTTCACTGTTAACTTTCCTCTGCCTCATAACCTCATACAGCACCACGCCGGAAGAAACAGAGACATTAAGTGATCCTATGTTTCCTGACATGGGTATGGCGGTTCGTATATCAGACAGGTCAAGAAGCTCGCGGCTGATGCCCTTGTCTTCAGAACCCAGGATGACCACCAGCGGTCCTTTCAGGTCCGAGGCGCTGACAACTTCTGTTGCTCTTTCAGTAGCTGCTACAGCTCTTAATCCCGACTCCTTGAGGTAAGTAAGGCATTTGGTGATGCTCGGCACCCTGCACACCGGAAAGGAATTCAGGGCTCCGGCTGAAGCCTTCACTGCATCAGCCGTGATGCGGGCAGAGTTTTTCTCCGGTATAATCACAGCATGAGCACCAAAGCAGGCCGCTGACCTTACAATCGCACCGAAGTTGCGAACATCACTGACACCATCGAGCATCAGCAGGAGCGGGTCGGCACCCTGTTCAAAAAGAAGGGGCAGAAGCTTTTCGATATTCTGGAACTCAATGAGAGAAAGCCATGCGATGACTCCCTGATGGTTCTTCCTTGTGAGATAATCAAGTTTCTCCATAGGCACCACCTGCCAGGGCACGCCAAGTTCATTAATCACCTTCATGAGCTCATGGTAGAGCTCACCTCTCAGTCCCTGTTTGACAAGTACGCGGTCTATCTGTCTTCCGGCCTTAATGGCTTCTATCACCGGGTGCATCCCGAAGATAAATTCTTTTTCACTGTGCATCATTGCAGTTCTGCGGGATTATCGAGCCTGAAGACCTTGCCTTCGCGCCAGCGCGCAACGGCAATATCCCAGTAGCTCACGGGCGTAGTAGCCCTGTTGAGTGTATAGTCGTTATCGGTAAAGAGGCTCTTCTGTTTACGGAAATTGAACCATAAGTATTTCTCCTCGGGGGTGAACCTCGAGCCCCACCGGCTCTTCACGGGAGGCTTCTTATAGCCCCAGCTCTCACCTTCAGCGTTTTTATAAACCTTGTCCGGCGGCCCGTAGATTATATAGATCATGCCCCTGTCAGTGAGCCACCCGGCCTTATAGGATGTGAAATAATAGTTCGCAAAGAGTGTGCGATTATAGTAAATACGAATAAGTTCTTTAGATCTCTCAATGCTTCCGGTACGCTGCAGCCAGAACTCATCGAGGGCCACCTTGGGTTTTGCGGCTGCCCGCATTGAATCCATCTCTTCACGGGTGGCAATATAGGCAAGAGGAGGTATCATTGTCTCAGGCTTGCTCATTGAAGGATGATCACTGCCGAAGTTAAAAAGAGTCAGGCCTTCACGGATTGTGCTGTCAACAGAGATAAGGTAGATGCCCTGACGCGGAAACATCACCGGCATAGTATCTGAATAGGGGAGTGGAATGATCTTATCAGGCTCATCGGTGGCTGTTACCTCTGGAAGTATCACTGACGGTGCCGGGGGTATTGCGTTGACAGCTTTATAGTAAAAGAGCCAGAGCGTATCAACAGGCCTTGAAGGGTACAGGATGTTAATAAATTCACCTTCGCGCAGAGTGTTGGCATGAATCTCATTGCCGCTGAAATGGTCCCTTATTTTGAAGTTGAGTCTGTTGTAGGGACCTGTTCTTTCAAAATCCACAAAAGACTGAACAGTGCGTTGTCTGATCAGATCAATGATCTTCACCTCAGCAGAGTAGGATTTGCCCTCATAAGCTTTCAGGGGAATCCTGCAGACATATTCTCCGGTGACCTGCTCACGGGGCAGATCAAATTTCAACTTTGCCGTATCGGCCAGACCACCTCCCTGTGTATTGTCGAAAAGCCTTACTGAGATAAGGATGGAAGCCATTGGCACTCCTTCTGGATTGGCTTCATTGAAGTAAATTTCACCTCTTCGCAGACGCACGGAAAGTATTACTGTCTCTGCATCCTCGCTGAACACACTGAAGTAAGGTGAAAAGACATTTTTGATCGGATTGTAGATATATGAGAGGTCCTTTGTGTCTGATGAATCCTGGGTGACATAACACGATGTTGCCAGAATCACTGTCAGTATAATGACGGCCGTTAATGCAATTTTGTGTCTGAAGCGTTCAACCATGGGTTAAAGTTAATAAAGATTTCAAAGCTTCTGTTCTCTCCATTGTATCCTTATGCGGCAGAGCTCGCAATTGTCATTGTTTCTTACAACTGTATGAATGAATGTGTTGCCGTTTCCATTTTCCGGAGCTGTAATGATATTTATCTTATCTCCCCGGTACCCTTCAGCGAGGTAATTCACCTCAACCAGCCCGGGGGCATGGGCAGTGATGAATTCCGGCTCATAGGTTCCGGTCACCCAAAAAATATACCGGGCATTGTTAACATGGTGATTAACGTCAATATCACCAAGAGAGGCAACCATTTCGCTGACAACCCTGTTGTCTGCAGGGAGCAGGGGGACTTTTGCCGCATTGGATGCCAGAGCCTTTGTCTCAGGGAATGTGGCATTCAGGAAGGAGAGCGCCTTATCAGGACGTTGCACTTTGCGGGTGTTATAGTCGATGATCACCCAAGATGATGAAGCAGCTGCAATTCTCTTATTGTCAGAATCATACATTTCAAGGTCACGTATGGCGAATATCGTATCCGTACCCCTGGGCCACGTACGCACCGTAACCTCCTCCCACGACAACGGCAGCCTCTCTATCTCGACAGTCATTCGTGACAGGACCCAGATAAATCCGTTGGTCATGAGATGTTCACGTCCGAAGCCGAGGACGGAAGCATGGCGTCCGGCAAGATCCTGGAAATAATTAAAGAGCGATCCGAGGCTCATCCGGCCTGTAAGATCAGTGTCAAAGACATTTACAGAGTATTTCCTTTCAAAAACTATCATTTATTTCATGTAGTCAGTGGTGAATTCTTCAAGTTCATTATGAGCCTGCTCCCATTGAATGAGCAAATTGTCAAGTTTCCGTTTTTTATCTTCATAGTCACGGTAAAATGAGTTGTCGCTGATCACAGTAGCATCTCCTGATGCCAGCTTTGAATTCATGACCGCTATCTCCTTCTCCAGTACCGCTATTCCCGCTTCACTCTCTTCCACCTGTTTTACCAGTCTCCTGTAAACACGTTCAGTCTCCTTCTTTTCCAGATAGCGCATTTTGCTGTCCGGTTTTGCCTCCTTTGACTCTTTTAACTCTCGTGTCTCCTTGTTCTCCTTTACCGCCTTCACTGCCGCAGGAACATCAGCGGATGCTGCAGGAGATTTCTTTGCCTTTACCGGTTTTGTGTCCTTCTTTTCCAGTTCCTTCAGTGACTCTATCTTCCTCGAGGCCAGGAAATCAGTTATGCCCCCTAGATGAGTCCTGATCTTTTTATTCCGGAACTCAAACACTTTTGTCACCAGTCCGTCAAGAAAGTCCCTGTCGTGAGAGACCACAATTAATGTGCCATCAAACTTAAGCAGGGCCTTTTTGAGTATCTCTTTTGACCGGATATCAAGATGGTTTGTTGGTTCATCAAGCAGCAGCAGGTTAAATGGTTCCAGCAGCAGCTGAACGATTGCCAGTCTTGATCTCTCTCCGCCGGAGAGGACCTTTACTTTCTTGTCAATGTCGTCACCGCCGAAGAGGAAGGCGCCCAGGATATCGCGCAGCCTGGTGCGTATGTCGCCACGGGCTATATAGTCCACGGTTTCAAAGACAGTCATTTCGTCGTTGAGAAGTTCATCCTGATTCTGTGCGAAGTAACCGATGTTTACGTTATGCCCTTTTTTCATCAGGCCGTCATGTTCGAGCTGGCCAAGGATTATCCTTGTAAGGGTTGTCTTGCCTTCGCCGTTTCGTCCTACGAATGCGACCTTTTCACCCCTTTCTATCTTCAGGGAGATTTTGTCAAGGACAAGATGCTTTCCGTACCGTTTTGTGACCTCGTCGGCCTCCGCAACTACGGTGCCTGATCGCGGGGCAGGAGCGAAGCGGATATTGATCGATGAGAGATCCTCATCTTCGATCTCAATACGATCAATCTTTTTAAGCTGTTTGATCTTGCTCTGTACCTGTACCGCCTTAGTCGGTTTATACCGGAAGCGATCGATGAACTTTTCAGCATCTCCTATCATCTTCTGCTGGTTGCGGTAGGCGGCCTCCTGCTGCCCACGCCTATCTTTGCGGAGTACGGTGTATTTTGTATATGGCACCCGGTAGTCGTAGATCTTTCCGAGGCTAATCTCTATAGTGCGTTTGGTGACATTGTCAAGGAACGTGCGGTCATGCGAGACCAACAGTACAGCCCCCGGGTATGTTGAGAGAAAACCTTCAAGCCAGATGATAGATTCAATGTCGAGGTGATTGGTGGGCTCATCGAGCAGTATGAGGTCTGGTTTGCGAAGCAGAATCTTGGCCAGCTCAACGCGCATACGCCATCCCCCGCTAAGCTCCCGTGTGGGGCGGGAGAAATCGTGGCGGCTGAAGCCCAGTCCTGTCAGTGTCTGCTCTGCCAGAGCCGTAAAGTCATTGCCGCCAAGCATAAGGTATCGTTCCCCGGCATGATGGAGCCTGTCAAGAAGTTCATGATAGCCCTGGCTTTCATAATCTGTCCTCTCAGCCACCTCACGGGTGCACTGTTCCACTTCTTTCTCGAGCGACTGCAGTTCTGCAAAGGCTTTCAGGGTCTCATCAAGCACCGTAGTGGAATCGGAGATCTTCATCTGCTGCTCAAGGTAGCCGACGGTCATCTCTTTCGGACCTTCAATTGAACCTGATGTAGGCTGCTGTAAACCGGCGATGATCTTCATAAGGGTGGATTTGCCTGCGCCGTTC
This sequence comes from Bacteroidales bacterium, assembly GCA_035530535.1. Lineage (GTDB taxonomy): Bacteria > Bacteroidota > Bacteroidia > Bacteroidales > VadinHA17 > SR-FBR-E99. Next base: position 10,702 of record DATKUS010000221.1, on the reverse strand, counting down.
TTGCCGGTGAGGCCTATCCTCTCCTGGCGGGTGATAAGGAATGATACCTCGTCAAGCAGGACAAAGCTGCCAAAAAGGACTGATACATTGTTGACGGAGACCATCAGAATTATAATTGAAGGGGCAAAGATAGAAAAAAGCATGGAGCATGGAGCAGGGAGCATGGGGCAAGGAGAAAGGAGATGGAGGTTTAGACTTTGAGATGGTCAACCCCGGAGGGGGTTGAATATATGTAGCCCCGGGTGACACCCGGGGTACGGATCCGGAAGGAGTGCGGGGGCAAGGGGTTTCGTTATTTGGTGTATCTTTGTACAGTAAAGAGGAAGTCATGAAAACGATATTAAAATGCCTGACAGTGGTGATTGCAGCTGTAATGTTGTTTGCAGTGCAGTCATGCAAGGAGAAGACAGATCCATTTGATGACAATATCTATCTTGTCTCTTCTCAAAGAGAACTGACCTATACGAAGGGCAACATCGAGACTCTGCTGAACCTGGCTAAAATAGCATATCCCCAGGTCTCTGAGATAATATCTGATGTAAATAGTGGCGTGATAGTCTACAGTGTGACCTACAACACTACTTTCAAAGGGGAGGATGTCGTTGCCTCCGGTCTTATTGCGGTGCCTTCGGAACCTGGAAGTTACCCGGTACTGGCTTTTCAAAACGGGACCAACACCCTCTATGCCGATGCGCCCTCAGTATTTCCTGAGTACCAATTATACCAGCTGCTGGAGTGTTCAGCCTCAACGGGTTACATTGTTGTCATGGCCGACTATCTGGGTTTCGGGGTATCGGAAGAGATCGCCCATCCGTACCTCCATAAGGAATCCACTGTCCAGACCGTTGTGGATATCCTTTATGCACTCCGGGAGTTTGATGAGGATATCGCTAAAGATATTACTGTTAAAAATGAGTACTTCCTGATGGGATATTCCCAGGGTGGATGGGCTACGCTGGCATTGCTCGACGCAATGGAAAATGACTATTCTGCAGATTTTAACGTGGCTGGTTGCACCTGTGGCGCCGGTCCTTATGACATAAACTATTTCAATACCTGGCTGCTCGGCCTGACGGAATATCCGATGCCATCTTTTGTGGGATATATCTCAAATGCTTACAAAACGCACGGATTTTTTACCAATCCTTTAAGTGACATATTCAACGAGCCTTATGCTGCAAAAATCCCAACATTGTATGATGGATTGCACTCGACCGAACAGATCAATGACCAGCTCACCAAAGTTGTCTCTGCTCTCTTCAAACCTGAATATATAAGCGGATATACTTCCTCCCTCACATTTCAGAGTGTCAGGGATGCTATGACCGCCAACAGTGTTGAGGGATGGGACAGCAATGTGCCGCTGCTCTTTATGCACGGTACGGCAGACACATATGTGCCTCCGGTCCTTTCGCAGCGGATGTACAATGCCATGATAACTGCAGGTACCAGTACTTCATCATGTTCATATGTGCAGCTGGAAGGCATTGATCACGGTTCAGGCATCATTCCTACAGGGTTGGCAGGATTGGCATTTTTCAAATCACTAAGACTGCAGATGGGTGGGTAGAAAAAAACCTCTGCCTCTCCTCAGGGGAGTGACGATTACTGATATCGGGTCGGAAGGCAATGCCATCGCAAAGGTGAATGATATGGTGCTTTTTGTTCCCGGAATGATCCCCGGCGATGTGGTGGATGTCAGGGTGACGAAGAAAAAGAAGCGCCATATGGAGGGAGTGGCTGTAGCAGTTGTGAGTCCCTCTCCGGACCGTATTAAACCGCGCTGCCGTCATTTCGGCACCTGCGGGGGCTGCAGGTGGCAGCATCTTCCGTACGATAAACAACTCTTTTACAAGGAGAAGCAGGTGAAGGATAACCTTACACGGATAAGCCATGCATCAATACCTGATGTAGCTCCTATCCTGGGCTCCGAAAATGATTACCTGTACCGGAATAAGCTTGAATTCACTTTCTCCGACAAACGGTGGATGACACATGATGAAGTTAAGGCGGGGAAGGAAATAGCATCTGTTCCTGCCCTGGGATTCCATGTTCCCGGTGTCTATGACAAGGCAATTGATATTTATGAGTGCCACCTGCTTCCTGAACCGTCAGACTCCATACGAAATGAGGTGCGTAATTATGCACTGGCTAACGGACTTTTATTTTATAACCGTCGGGATCACGAAGGTTTTATGCGCAACCTCATTGTGAGGATCACCACTACGGGTGAGGTGATGGTGATTGTCATCATGGCAAAGGATATGAGGGAGGAAAGAAAAAAACTCCTTGACCACATTGTTGACCGGTTTCCACAGGTAACATCGCTGTGGTACATACTGAATACAAAACAGAACGACAGTCTGTCAGACCAGGAGCCGTTACATTACGCAGGTAGAGAATTCATTACTGAAGAGATGGACAACCTGCGGTTCAGGGTAGGCCCGAAGTCATTTTACCAGACCAACAGCCGGCAGGCAGCCAGGCTTTACGGTATTGTCAGGGATTTTGCCCGGCTCTCAGGCACGGAGAATGTTTATGATCTGTACACTGGTGCCGGCACTATTGCATGTTATCTTGCCTCCGGTGCTTCAAAGGTGACAGGTATAGAATACATCAGGGAGGCTGTAGCTGATGCTGCAATAAATGCGGCAGCCAATAATATCAGCAACACCCTGTTCATTGCAGGCGACATGAAGGACATGCTCAATGAGAGTCTCTTTGCTGAAAGGGGCAGGCCTGATGTAATCATCACCGACCCTCCGAGGGCGGGCATGCATGTTGATGTGGTGGCTGCGATACTGAGGTCAGGGGCTGACAGGATTGTCTATGTAAGCTGTAATCCGGCCACACAGGCCCGTGACATCGGGTTGCTGGCAGCGGGGTATAATGTCATGAAAGTGCAGCCTGTAGATATGTTCCCGCAGACATATCATATTGAAAACGTGACACTTATGAAGAAAATATAAGGCGTCTATTTTTTCCCGTTTCTCAGGTGACTGTGGTGGACTCCGTAAGTAAAATAGATTACGAAACCTATTGCCATCCATATGATAAGCCGCAGCCACGTGTCGAGGGGCAGTGAATACATCTGCACCAGGCAGATGCCGGCTCCAAGTATTGGTACCAGGGGAACGAATGGTGTTCTGAAAGGGCGCTCAATATCAGGTTTCTTATATCTGAGGACGATTATCCCGATGCAGACAATTGCAAATGCAAGCAATGTTCCTATTGAGACAAGTTCACCGAGGATGTTTATGGGGAGAATGCCTGCCAGTATCATTGCAACGCTGCCCGTAATAACGGTACTTACATACGGTGTTTTGAATTTTGGATGCACTTTTGAAAAGAGTGCGGGCAGGAGCCCGTCTTTGGACATAGAATAGAAGATCCGTGGCTGTCCCAGCATCATTACCAGAATAACAGAGCTCAGTCCTGCTATTGCTGCTATTTTGATTATCGGCCGAAGCCAGAATAGTCCTTTACCCATTGCATCAACGCCTACGGCTATGGGATCTGCCACATTAAGAAATGTATAGCTGACAATTCCTGTGAGGACGATGGCTACCAGAATATATAATACGGTTGAGATTCCCAGTGACCCGAGGATACCTATTGGCATGTCACGCTGAGGGTTCTTTGCTTCCTGGGCTGCCGTGGATACGGCATCAAATCCGATGTAGGCAAAGAAGATCACCGCGGATCCCCTCAGGATGCCGCTCCATCCAAACTGGCCCCAGGTGCCTGTGTTTTCAGGTATAAATGGATGCCAGTTGGCCTTATTGACAAAGAAGAAGCCAATGCCTATGAACAGAAGGATGACGAACACTTTTATTATAACCATAACATTATTAAAGCCGGCCGATTCTTTTATCCCGATGATCAGGAGGCTGGTAATGGCGGCTACTATGAACATTGCCGGGAGGTTTAATATGCCTGTGAGGTGTGGAAGGCAATCCACACTGATCCCGGATGAGGCGAGCGAAGCTGCCAGCTGTGAAGTCATCGGTTTCCATCCTATGTCAGGCACGTTTACCAGCACTGTTCCAAGGGCGGAGGTCAGCTGTGCAGGTATATTAATGCCAAAGTCCCTGAGGAAGCTGACGACATACCCTGACCATCCCACCGAAACTGTTGAGGCTGCAAACAGGTATTCCAGTATCAGGTCCCAGCCGATGATCCAGGCTATGAATTCGCCGAGGGTAGCATATGCATATGTGTAAGCGCTTCCGGCTATGGGTATCATTGATGCAAACTCAGCATAGCAGAGTCCCGCGAAAAGACAGGCAAATCCGGAGATGATGAATGAAATAACAATAGCCGGGCCTGCATACTGTGCGGCAGCCTGTCCTGTAAGAACAAAGATCCCTGCCCCGATTATTGCGCCTATGCCCAGTGTTGTAAGGTTGGTAGCGCTGAGTACTCTTTTCAATCCCTGGTCTGATTTCGACTCAGAGCTCAGCTGGGATAAAGGCTTGGTGAGAAACAGTTTTGACATAAATGGTTATTTAAGTACCGTCAAAAATAGTGATTTTGTTTTGTTGGCAGCAGAATATCAGTGTGAAAGCAAAGATGTTTTTAAGCGCATACAGTCATTAGCTGATATGTAAGTGGAGGGATTACCTGCGGTGATCCCTTGGGTGTATCCTGCAAACAATTATGAATGCAAGCACAAGTGCATGTATTTTATTTTATGTGTTGCTCATCGAGAGTAAACTCTCTCTTCGCACTCCTTAAAATAAAAAAACCAGGCCGTCACTGACGGCCTGGCATTCATAACTGTTTGCGGAGAGAGGGGGATTCGAACCCCCGGTACGGTTACCCGTACGGCAGTTTAGCAAACTGCTGGTTTAAGCCTCTCACCCATCGCTCCAATAAAGTAAAAAACGTCTTCCCCTAAAATATGCAGGGATGTACTTTGGCTTATGTGGACATCTCACTGCTGCGGGTGCAAAAATATAAAATCATTGAATACAATACAACACCTTTGGATATTTCGTTGTTACCTCCGGGTACATTATCATTGAACAGGACAGACCACCCCCTCATCAGCCAGCCGGCTGATGAGACCCCTCCTGACCCAGGAGGGGAAATACCTCAGTCTATAATAATGTCACCCCGTTGGGGTTCAAAGGAATGCTGTAATTGTAGAATCTATAATAATGTCACTCCTTCGGAGTTAAATAGGTAATTCCTGTTACTCCATGCCCCATGCTCCATGCCCCATACTCCATGCCACTAGAGCTTTTCCTTCCTGATCCTGTTCCCGTCAGTATCAGTCAGCAGGAGGTATCTTGTCAGGCTGGTATCCCTTACAATGAACTCGTACTTTATAGTGTCAACCGAATGGAGCTCAATGCAGTTCATTATCTCCCCTTCGGTGGAGGCTTTCTTACGAACCATGTCAGAGATTGTCTCAAGCTGCATGTTTATTCGGTACTCAAGCAGGGTTCCCTCACGGTCAAAGCGGGCTATCTTTTCCTTTCCCTCATGGTAAAAAATTACCTCAAAAAGTCCGTTATGCCGACTCCATTCAATGTTTTTCACACTCTTGAAATTGGCCTTGAAACCATCGTGTACCGTTGAGGGTACTCTTACAACAGCTGCCTTGATAATCTTAGCGAAGAGGTCTAGATTCGTTTTCATCTGTACAATAATGACGCAGAAAAGGCAAAAAGTAACATTTATTGATTTTTATACAGAAACAGCAACCTCGCTTTGGCCCTCTTAAGTCTCATTTTTGCAGCACTCTCCGTGACCCTGAGAGCTTCGGCAATCTGCACCAGGGGCATTTCATCAAAATATCGCATCATGATAAGGGCTTTTTCTTCTGTGTGGAGTCCATTCAGCAGTTCCATGAGCCGGTCATAGCCTATTTCCTCCTGCTCCTCATATGTCTCATCAACAATCTCAGGCAGCTCATTTGAACTGTTCCACTCCGGGTAATGGAGCTTCTTCTTCTCTCTCAGATAATCGATACAGTGATTATATGTAACAGAGTAAAGCCATGAAGAGAAGGATGAATTACCTTTGAACCCGTCAAGTTTTTCGTAAACCTTTGAAAGGATGTCCCCGGCAAGTTCTTCAGAGAGGTCTCTGTTGTGAGTAAGACTGTAACACTTTTCAATGATTTTCCGGTAATATCTCTTGTAGAGCACTGAGAAAAGCTCCGTCTCTTTATTATTCCGGATTTTTTTAACAATTTCCTCGTCGCTCAGAGGCTGCCTGCTTTTGCTCATAGAATGGGACATTCACATGACTGCAAATATAATGCTATCCGTTAAAAGTAGTCGGGATTTGCTTTTCCAAGAAAAGAAAATTTCTGATTGTGTGTTACTTTTTGATTAATATGCGTCATAATTACAAAAATTGCTAACTTTGCACTGAATTTTAAATTCTGACGAAGAGTACTTTAATTAAAATATTTTTGAACCAAATTCAAACAAAAATGAAAAACAGATTCTTTTTAGTAGTTGCTACCGTTGCAGCAGTTGTTCTTATGACCAGCTGCGGTAAAGTTCCTCAGGCTGACATTGATGCTGCAAATGCTGCTATCAGTGCCGCCCAAACTGCACAGGCTGACATTTATCTTCCGGGTGAATTCGCAGCTCTTAATGACTCAATGACAGTTATTATGCAGAGTGTTGAAGCCCAGAAATCAAAACTTTTCAAGAACTTCAAAACCGTTAAATTACAGGCTGGTGCTCTTACAACACTTGCCGGACAGGCTGCAACAAACGCAGCTGTTAAGAAAGACGAAGTAAAAGTTGAAGCTGAAACTTTACTTGCACAGGTAAAAACTCTTTTAGCAGACAATCAGGCTCTGGTACTGAAAGCACCCAAAGGCAAAGAAGGCAAAGCTGTTCTTGATGAAATCAAAGGCGAAATGACAGTTATTGAAACTTCAATCAATGACGCTCAGACACTGTTTGATGGTGGGACCGACTACATGCAGGTCCTTGATAAAGTAAAAGCTGCTAACGAAGCTCTTACTGCTATCAACACTGAACTGACCGATGCAATTGCAAAAGTAAGGAGATAATATCTATCTGATATTTAAAAGGGATCCCCGGGTCAAGCCCGGGGATTTTTTTAAGCACAACATCAAAAAATGAAGCGTTCTCTGGTTAAAGCGTTGATATTCACAATTATAACAGCAATATTCATCGCTTCGATGGTATGGCTTTTCTTTGCTCTTATCCCGGAACCTCCTTTACGCGATATTGAATCAGCACAGGCATCCATAGCTCAGGCCAGAGACCAGAATTCCGTAATTTATTCAGCCAAAACATTCAGGGAGGCACGCAGCTACTATGATTCAGCAATGATTTCATGGAAGACCGAGAATAAGCGCTTCATCCTCTTCCGCGATTATGAACGTGCCCGCATGTTTGCTTCAATGTCACAGAAGAAAGCGTCGGAAGCCACCAGGGCTACTATCGCAAAAGCCAATGACATGAGGGTGACTCTTGACCATGAGATTACCAGGCTGACCACTGGGGTCAGGGATTTCGAAAAGGTTTTTTCATCAATGCCTATCCCTCAGGAAATAAAGAAAAAGCACGCCAGGGGAAAGCTTCTGCTAAGGGAAGCGGTGATAGCTTATGAAAAGGGAGAGTATGTGGCAGGAAGTGTCAAAATTGCTGAGGCCAATGAATATATCACTGACTCGTATAACTATGCGAATGATAAGCTGGTGGAATATTATAAAAGTTACAGTCACTGGAAAGAGTGGGCCGGGAAGACCATTAAGGAGAGCCGGGAGAACGGCACTTATGCCATTATAGTGGAAAAGATACCCGGAGTTTGCTATCTTTATCACAGGGGCGAAAAGAAATACACCTTTGAGGTCGAATTCGGGAAGAACTGGATGGGCGACAAGATGATCAAGGGTGACAATGCAACACCAGAAGGAAGATACATAGTCACAAAAAAGCTTTCCAATGGTTCAACAAAATATCACAAAGCGCTATTGATAAACTATCCCAACCAGGAGGACCTTGAAGAGTTCAGGGTCAGGGTCGAGCGGGGACAGCTGCCGTCAGGTTCGAAAATTGGAGAACTGATAGAGATACATGGCGAAGGCGGAAGGGGAGGCAACTGGACTGAAGGATGCGTGGCTTTGAGAAACAGCGATATGGACGTCCTGTTTAAATATGCAGGAAACGGTACAGCCGTGACTATTATCGGGTCTTCGGTTCCTCTTAGTGAATATATTTCCTCGCGGTAGAGAAAAGAATAGTTACAGCAATGGATGAACTGACAGAAAATACCATACCTCTGACAGGAGATGCAAAGCCGGCGAAACCGGAAGAAAAATCTTCCTTCTTTCAAAATCTGCTTTCGCATGTTGCAGTGCGCATAACTCTGATAATTGCCGGAATCGTACTGCTTCTGATTTTTCCTTTTTGCGTTCCTGTATACATTGCACCGGCGCTACAGCATGCATGGGGTACCAGCAGGACCGAATGCAGGGCTGATTCATCGCTGCTGCAGGATAAGAGTATAAAGAAACAGTTATCAACCACCCAGTCTGAGATTAAACGCCTGGAACGGAAACTGGCAAGCTTTATTCCTACCTCCACATACATCGTTATAAATACAACCGACAACAGGTTTTCGCTTTACAAGAGCCGCAAGCTCATTCGCGAAGGATTCTGTTCTTCAGGCAGTTACACTCTTCTGAAGACAGAAGACGGCGAAAAAGAGTGGATTTTCAAGACACCCCGCGGCCGCTTCTCTATCCAGGGTAAGATAACAGACCCTGTGTGGCGCAGACCTGACTGGGCCTTTGTTGAAGAAGGCCTTCCCGTACCCAGCGCCGGTGATGCTTCACGCTATGAATACGGTGTGCTGGGCGACTATGCAATGAGCCTTGGCGACGGCTACCTCATCCATGGCACAATCTATAAAAGGTTCCTGGGAATGCCGGTGACACACGGATGCATCAGGCTTAACGATGAAGATCTGAAAGCAGTTTACAATACACTCAATATCGGGTCAAAAGTCTATATCTACTGATTAACAGTCCAGTCCAGTCATGACAATAAGCAAATACAAATGGGCCATACTTGCAGGAGTAATAATCCTGACGGCAGTTATCTTTTACCTGGCAAAGTCAGTCTCTGCGGTGAACCATACAGTCCGTGCTTTTGATGAGGCATACTTTAATTCCCTGGTGCAAAAAGAGAATGATACAATTGATCAGTGCTCCATCCCGGGATATATTGACCTTCTACGGAGAAAAGCCTTTCTAAGTTCACAGGTCAGGATGGCTGACTCTGACTCAATAGGATTATTGATAAATATGAATGACAGCCTGATCCAGCTGTTTATTAAAGGTGTAGCCATCAGAACTGTAAGAATGAACGAATTTGAAGTCAGTCCTTTCTTCCAGAGGGCTAACCAGGAGGCAATTTACAGCATGCTTGCATCTCCGCTGGTTATAACCGGCATGAATGCCACATTCCCAAAAGATCCGGTCAATATCAAGATTGCACCGAAGGATAGCTCTTTTGCCGTGGTTGCTGCCAAACCCGACACCACTGACTTTGAAGCGGTATTTTTCACCCTCGAGACGAACCGCAATATCCGTTTCTTCTTCGAGCAGCAGGAAGATACAATTCCTGCAGACAGAAAAGCACTTTTCCTGTTCGATCTGAAGGACAGATTTAAGAATGCAAAGGCAACCATAAGAGCGGTTGCATCATTTGATACTCCTCCCTATATGCCTTACATTAAGATAAGGATACCAAAGGCAGAGGCAAAGATCCTTTACCGGGCAATTCCCCGCGAGGGAATGATAGTCCTGACAGAATAGCTGATTTTGGTAACGAATTGTGAAGAGATCGCTAAACATTTTTCTTTACCAGTTGTTATTAATCGAGGCAGACAAAACGTATGCCCGGATTATTTTATGATGCTGCACCCAAGTTCGATCTTAATAAGTAACTTTGTCAGTATCAATATTATCATTATTCGAGTTTGAGAAATAAATGACAATAGCAGCAAATTTACCCCTGACTGAAATAGACGGCCGCAACCTCTATTATACCTTTATTGCCGGCGGCAACAGGGTCATAGAAAGCCAGGCAGAACTTAACAGGATAAATGTCTTTCCGGTGAACGACGGGGATACAGGAACCAATCTTGCATCCACAATAAGATCAGTTATTGAGAGCCTTCATCCTGACAGAAATTACAAAGTCACGGTGGGTCGTATTGCCGAGGCAGCTCTGATGAATGCCAGGGGTAATTCTGGAATTATCTTTGCCCAGTTTCTATACGGACTCAGTCGTGAGACCGACGGAGCTGCAACAGTAAATCTAAGACAGTTTGCAGAGAGTGTACAGCGGGCAGTGCGGTACGTCTATGAAGCAGTTGCTAACCCGGTGGAGGGAACAATGCTGACAGTCATCAAGGAGTGGGCTGAATACCTTAATGCGAGCTGGCACAAGTTCACGGATTTTAACCTGTTTCTTCTCAGCTCCCTTGACGTGCTCAGGAAATCTCTTGCAGAGACAACATCAAAGCTAAAGATCCTGGCAAAATCGAAGGTAGTTGATGCCGGAGCTAAAGGGTTTGTGCTTTTCGTGGAAGGGATAATAGATTTTGTCCGAACAAGGAATGTGAAGGAACTGATACAGTCAAAAGCGGAAACGGTGTCACATTTCAGGGAAGAGGTGACTATAGCAGAAAAAGT
>DATKUS010000220.1:0-8452 GCA_035530535.1 Bacteroidales bacterium | reverse complement strand
TGACCCCTGTGACCCCTATTGGGAAAGCAGAGACCAGCGGCACTATTGTCACGTTCCACCCAGACCACACCATCTTCCAGGTTACTGAGTTCAAGTCAGAGATACTTGCCGCCAGGCTGCGTGAGCTTGCATTTCTCAATAAAAACATCCTTCTCACCCTCACTGACAAGCGTGAGATTGTGGAGAACGGCAATGGGTCTCATCCTGCAATAGAGGAGTTCTACTCTGAAAGAGGCCTGATGGAGTTTGTTGAATATCTTGACAGCAATCGTGAGAGGCTTATTGACAAGATCATATACATAAATCATGACAAGGGAGAAATACCTGTTGAGCTGGCATTACAGTACAACAGCTCTTTTTCTGAGAATGTGCACTCTTATGTTAACAATATAAACACTATTGAGGGAGGTACCCACCTGGCAGGTTTTCGCAGGGGTCTCACACGCACGCTGAAGAAGTATGCTGAAGACTCTGGTATGACCACCAAGCTTAAGTTTGACATTAACGGTGATGATTTTCGCGAAGGTCTTACCTCTGTCATCTCTGTAAAAGTTGCAGAACCGCAGTTTGAAGGTCAGACAAAGACCAAGCTGGGTAACTCGGAGGTAATGGGAGCCGTGGATAATGCCGTAAGCACTGCTTTATCAAACTATCTTGAAGAGAATCCCAAAGATGCCAGGACTATAGTGCAGAAAGTGATACTTGCCGCCACCGCACGTCATGCGGCACGCAAGGCGCGCGAGCTGGTGCAGCGCAAAAATGTGCTTTCAGGCTCAGGCCTGCCCGGCAAACTGGCAGACTGTTCCGAGCGGGATCCGACTCTCTCTGAGATGTTCCTGGTTGAAGGTGACTCTGCAGGAGGTACGGCCAAGCAGGGCAGGGACCGTCGTTTTCAGGCCATACTGCCCCTCAGGGGCAAGATCCTGAATGTCGAGAAGGCCATGCAGCATAAGATCTACGAAAACGAAGAGATAAAGAACATCTTTACCGCCCTCGGGGTTCATATAGGCACAGAAGAAGACAGCAAGGCGCTGAATATTGTAGGACTGCGTTATCACAAGGTCATAATAATGACCGATGCCGACGTTGACGGTTCTCATATTACCACTCTGATAATGACCTTCTTCTTCAGATACATGTACGAGCTCATCCAGAACGGCCACATTTACATCGCAACGCCGCCTCTATATCTCGTTAAAAAAGGGAAGACCGAAACGTACTGCTGGAATGAAGAGGAGCGTGAGGCTGCCGTAAAGGAACTCGGACAGGGTAAAGATGCCAGTGTGGGCGTTCAGAGGTACAAAGGTCTCGGGGAGATGAACGCAGAACAGCTGTGGTCAACAACCATGAATCCTGAAACTCGCACACTCAGGCAGGTGACCATTGACAGTGCTGCCGAGGCGGATCATATCTTTTCGATGCTCATGGGCGACGAGGTTCCGCCACGGAGGGAGTTCATAGAGAAACATGCAAAGTATGCAAATATTGATGCCTGATGGCATGGAGCATGGAGCATGGAGCATGGAGCATGGAGCATGGAGCATGGAGCATGGAGCATGGAGCATGGGGAAATTAAGAATTAAGAATTAAGAATTTTGGATGGACTTTAAGGACGTTGGACATTATAGACCTTAAGGACTTTTAGACTGTATGACTGCAGGACTGCATGACGGAGCGGAGCGACAGACTGCAAAACCGCATGACAATTTAACCCTAATATATCTCCCATGTCAGATTCAAGCCAGCCGGCATTCAGGAAAAGCCTGAACCTTGTTGACTCCTCGGCCATAGTCATCGGGTCAATGATTGGTTCCGGGATTTTTATAGTCAGTGCAGACATGTCAAGGACGCTGGGCTCACCGGGATGGCTCCTGGTGGCATGGCTGATTACCGGTTTCATGACGATCATGGGCGCTCTGAGCTTCGGTGAACTGGCATGCATGATGCCCAAAGCCGGAGGCACCTACGTATATCTCCGCGAGGCATACAGCCCCCTGCTTGGATTTCTTTACGGCTGGACTCTTTTCCTGGTAATACAGACAGGTACTATTGCCGCAGTGGCAATGGCCTTCGGAAAGTTCTTCGGCGTCATTTTTCCGTGGATAAGTGAGAGTAACATTCTCTTCAAGGCAGGGCCGGTGAAGTTCTCTTCAGTCCATCTGATAGCCCTCGGATCCATTGCGTTTCTTACCTGGATAAACTCCCGCGGGATAAAGACCGGCAAGCTGGTACAGAACACCTTCACTTTTACGAAAGTCATTATCCTCATACTCCTGCTTCTTGCCGGCTTTTTCATTGCCGGGTCTGATGGCTTCAAAGTAAGTTCTGAATACTTCTGGCAGGCCGCCACCCTGGATAAGGTGACAGGAGCAGTAATGCCTCTTACGGGCATGATGCTGATAGTCGCTATCGGAATGGCAATGGTGGGATCACTGTTCACCTGCGATGCCTGGACAGGTATCACCTTTGCTTCGGCCGAAGTGGTCAACCCCAAACGCACACTCCCTCTGGCACTCTTCTGGGGAACCCTTATTGCCTTTCTTCTCTTTTTTCTTTCCAATGTTGTATATATCAAGGTTATGCCTCTGCGCGGCATTCCCGGTGGAACAGATGTGATTGAAAGGGGGATGGCGTTTGCGACAAACGACCGCCTGGGCACAGCTGCAATATCTTCCATCTTTGGAGACTATGCTGCATTGATAATGGCTTTACTGATTGTCATTTCAACCTTCGGATGCAACAACGGATTGATACTTTCCGGCGCCCGCGTATACTACGCCATGGCAGCTGATAAACTTTTCTTTAAAGGTGTAGGGAAACTAAACAGGAATGGTGTGCCAGGAAAGGGACTGTGGGTTCAGTTTATCTGGGCATCCGGACTATGTCTTTCCGGATCTTTCTCTCAGTTACTTGACTATGTGGTATTTGCAGTTCTTTTATTTTACGCACTGACAATTATGGCCATTTTTGTGCTTCGTTTCCGGAAGCCCGACGCCGAAAGGCCTTATAAAGCTTTCGGTTATCCGGTTATTCCTGCCGTTTATATCCTGCTTGCCGTCACCATAATGATAATCTTATTGCTTTACAAGCGTCAGTTTACCTGGCCGGGACTGGTAATAGTACTTCTTGGGATACCCGTGTACTACATCTGGAGCCGTATTAACAAAAATTCATAACATGGAGATATTTCAGACTGTTTTTGACTGGTACATGTCAAACCTAAACTATTTCACCATTTTTCTTCTGATGGCTGTTGAGAGTTCATTTATACCTTTTCCTTCAGAGATCGTTGTTCCGTTTGCAGCCTGGAAGGCTGCCGAGGGTACACTCTCTGTTGCAGGGGTGGTGGCGGCATCCACTGCCGGAGCTATGACAGGGGCCATAATAAACTATTATATTGCCTTCTGGCTGGGAAGACCTGTGCTCTACCGCCTGGCTGATACTCGTTGGGCTCATCTGCTCCTGATAGACCGTACCAATATTGAGAAGGCGGAAAATTATTTCGTGAAACACGGTAAGGTCTCAACATTTATAGGTCGCCTGGTGCCTGCTGTGAGGCAGCTTATATCTCTTCCTGCAGGTCTTGCAAAGATGGAAATGGGCCAGTTCCTTCTTTTTACTTTTCTAGGAGCCGGAATCTGGAACATCATACTTGCTCTTGTCGGGTATTTTGCCTATGACATGCGTGAAAAGATACTACCCTACCTTGACAAGGTAATGTATGCCCTGGGGGCTGTTTTCGTAATGTGGCTTGTGATTCAGGGAATAAAAGCTTACCGCAGAAATCAGCGTAAAATCACTCAGTGATTTCGCCTGCCAGCAACCGCAATCCTATCTCTGACATTTTTGCCTGATACATGGCCGTCAGCCTCCTGTTGATGGCATCGAGAAGCTTATTTTGATACTCTCTGAATTCCAGTCCTGACAGTGACCCCAGCCGGTAGCGTTCCATGGCAATCTCCAATGATTTACGGGCTACTTCAGCACTTTCTGTCTCAAAATATGTGACCGTAATATTATTGCGGTAAGTATTATATAACAGGTCAAGCTCACCGAGAATTTCATTTTCAATATCAAGATAAGCGAGCCTGCTATTCTCTGCTTCTATCTTTGCATTGCTGACCTTTCTCTTTGTTTCAAACCCGGAGAAAATATTCCATGACATATTAAAACCCCAGTTAGGCCCCGTAGTCTGGCTGTAACTGTTGCCTGACCAGGGGTACTCATTGCGACTGTAGTTATAGCCTGTGCTGAAATTAATTGTCGGGTACCGTTGCGCTCTGGTGGATTCAAGATCGAATTTTGATATTTTCTCTCCCTGGTGGGCAAGGATCAGCTGATTATTGAAGGCCAGAGTACGATGACGGAGTGAATCTACATTTATCTCCGGTGCCAGGATAATAGTGTCCTGGATATTGAAATTGATCTCATGACCTGCATTAAGAAGGTTAGTCATCCTGATATAGGCAGCATTTACATTTTCGTGCTGTGTTAACACTGTTGAGCTGTCCGCATTCAGGTCTATCTTTGCCTGCTGCAGATCCAGTCCCGAGATGACTCCGAGCAGATACTTCTCTTCAGCATTCTGGTATCTTGATCTTGAAAGTGCAAGAGAAGTACGTGACGACTCCAGCCGGTTTTGCTGGACGATAATGTTGTAGTATTCAGAGCAGACCCTCATTATCAGGTTCTCAACCTCTATTTTCACGCTCTGGCTGCTCATGGAAAGTAGTGCCTGCTGACGGCTATAGGTGCTGAACATTCCCAGACCGTCAAAGATCCTCCAGTTCACTGAAACGCCTGCTCCGTAGGCATTGTTTCGTGAACTGTATGATGGATCTGAAGAGGTAACATATTTATTGTCTGTCTGTGACTGCCTTCCCGTGCCTGTTACGGTTGGCAGAAAGGGAGCCAGGGTGACATTATTCTCTGCAATGTTCAGATCATTTCTGGTCATTTTAAGTGAATAATTATTCCTGAGCGCCTGCATAATAGCCTCATCGAGGGTCATTATATCCTGTGCTGCCGCCGAGAGTGACAGTAAAATTATTAGGGATACTATGCTAAGCTTTCTGTTTCTCATCGCTCTTAATTTCAATATTTTTCTTACCTGCCAGGTAGCTGTAAACAGCGGGAACCACAAATAACGTAAGGAAGGTGGCAAAGAATAGACCGCCGACGACCGTTACGCCCATTGAGATGCGGCTTTCAGCGCCCGCTCCTGTAGCCAGTGCAAGAGGCATGATCCCGAGGATTGTTGTAAGGCTGGTCATCAGTATGGGACGGAAGCGCGATATTGCTGCTTCTCTAACTGCTTCAATAACTGAAAGCCCCGCACGTTGTCTCTGGTTTGCAAATTCCACGATAAGAATACCGTTCTTGGCAACCATACCTATAAGCATGATAAGACCTATCTGGCTGAATATATTTAGTGTTTGCCCCGTGACCACCATGGTGAAAAGAGCACCTATAAGCGCCAGCGGCACGGTTACCAGGATGATGATCGGGTCACGGAAGCTCTCAAACTGCGCTGCAAGAACCAGGTAAATAAGAACGAGAGCCAGTACAAATGCGAAGAGAAGACTGGAGGTACTCTCTACAAAGTCTTTGGAGTCGCCTGAAAGGGTTGTACTGAAATCGTCACCCAGCACCTTTTCTGCTATTCTGTCCATCTCCTCTATACCTTCGCCGAGGGTGTACTTTCCTTCCAGACCGGCCGAGACTGTAGCCGAGACAAACCTGTTGTACCTGTATAACTGAGGCGGTAGGCTGTTCTCGCGAACCGTAACGATATTGTCAAGCTGAATGAGCTTCCCCTTGTCATTGCGTACATATACGCTGGTGAGGTCAGAAGGATCATTGCGTTTCGATCTGTCAAACTGGCTGAATATCTGGTACTGTTTTCCGTTGAGGATATAGTACCCGATACGCTGTTCGCTCATTGTCAGCTGCAGTGTCTGTGCTATGTTTTGAACGTTTACTCCGAGCATGGAAGCTTTCTCACGGTTGATAAGCACCGTCAGCTCCGGTTTCGTGAACTTGAGGTTGACGTCGCTGGCCGAGAAGTATGGACTTGCATTCACCTCAGCCATGAAGTCAGGGATAACCCTCTTCAGGTCATTAAGATTCTTGGCCTGTATTACGTATTGCACCGGCAGTCCGCCGCGTCGTGAACCGAAAGTTTGCTGTTGTGATACTATAGTGCGGGCACCAGTCATCTGTCGCACCTTTGGTGATAGAGCATTGGCAATCTCCTGCTGTGAGCGTTTGCGTTTATCTATGTCAATAAGCCGAACCCGTATATTTGCCGAATTAGGTCTTATCATTGTCATGATGTTATCCTGTTCCGGAACATTCTCTGACACCACCGGTACCAGGTTTTCAGTATAGGTGACCATATAATCGTACGTGGTTCCCTCAGTTGCTGTGGCGCTGATGCTTAAATATCCGCGGTCTTCAAGGGGTGCCATTTCTGATGGAAGAAGTGTCCATATAAATGCAATCAGTCCACCTGCCACTGCAATAATTATCAGGGCATAATGCCTGACCTTCAGAAATGCGGTAATAGCTCTGCGGTAGACATTTATCATTCCGGCAAAGAAGGGCTCGCTGGCCCGGTAAAAGCGCCCTTCCATGGCATTCTTCTTAAGTATCTTTGTTGCCAGCATGGGTGTCAGCGAGAGGGCCAGAAAGGCCGAAATGGTCACGGCTCCCACGATGACAAGACTGAACTCCCTGAACAGACGGCCGGTCACTCCCTGAAGGAAAACGATGGGAAAGAAGACCGCCACAAGAGAGACGGTAGTGGCAATAATCGCAAAATAGATCTCCGTTGAACCTTTCATACCCGCTTCGAGGGGCGTCATTCCGTGCTCGACTTTCGTATAAATATTTTCAATGACCACGATGGCATCATCTACCACAAGGCCGATTGCAAGCACAATGGCAAACAGGGTGAGAATGTTTATGGTGAAGCCTGCAATGTACATCACGAAAAAAGCTCCTATCAGCGCCACCGGAATGGTTATGACCGGTATCAGGGTCGTCCTCCAGTTGCGGAGGAAGAGAAAAATCACAAGGACCACAAGTGCGAAGGCAATAAAAATTGTCTGTTCTACCTCTTTGATTGATTTCCTGATATAAACCGTGTTGTCAAATAATACTTCAGTGACAACATCTTCAGGGAGGTCTTTTTTAAGCTGCTCAAGGATAACAAGGGCATTATCAACAATGTCAATATAATTTGCTCCCGGTTGAGGAACGAGCACCACATTTACGCAAGGCAGACCGTTCACTTTTACAATAGATCTTATGTCCTCGGCATCCACTTCGGCAATCCCTATATCTCTAAACTTAACCACTCTGTTGCCATTCTTGGCAATGATAAGTTCATTAAACTCATCGACGGACCTGAGTCTTCCTAAAGTTCTAATTGTCAGTTCTGTATTGTCGCCCTCAATCCTTCCTGACGGAAGTTCCACATTTTCACGGGTAACAGCGTTACGCACATCGAGCGGTGTCAGACCATAGGCAACAAGTCTTGACGGGTCCATCTTCATCCTTATGGCAAGTTTCTTTGACCCCCATACGCTCACGGCACTTACTCCAGGGATAGTCTGCATACGCTCTTTGAAGTTGATTTCAGCGTAAGTACTGACATCAATTATTGATCGGGTCTCACTTCGCATTGAAACTGCGAATATCGGCTGTGCATCAGCGTCAGCTTTTTGTACCACAGGCGGGTCGACATCCTGGGGCAGCCGCCGCATGGCTCCGGATACTTTGTCGCGAACGTCATTGACGGCGGTTTCCATATCCACCTCGAGCTTGAATTCAACAGTGATGCGGCTTGATCCGTCACTGCTGGAGCTGGAGATGGAGCGTATGCCCTGTACACCGTTAATGGCCGACTCAAGCGGCTCAGTGATCTGGGTCTCAATGACATCTGAGTTAGCGCCAGGGAAAGAGGTGGATACAGTGACTATAGGCGGATCAACGCTGGGGTAGTCACGGATTCCAAGATATGTGAAACCGATGCCTCCCAGGATAAGAATCACAAGACTCATTACCGTGGCCAGCACAGGTCTTTTTATACTTAGTGATGATAAACTCATTTGATATTTTTTTGAGTGAGGAACCGGGACAGAACAGTGAGATTCAATTGGTGATATTTAACCTTACTGCCATACCGGGCCTTAGTTGCATCAGACCGCTGGTAATGACGGTATCGCCTGCCTGCACCCCTGACATGATCTCAACCATTGACTCGGTGCGTATGCCGGCAACAACGGGGATTAGCTCTGCCTTGCCCTTCCTGTAAAGCCATATTTTCTTCTCATTCATATCAGGAACTATTGTTTCAGTTGGGACCTGTATGGCATTATTCGTTTCATCTGTTATGAGGGTAATTGGTGCAGCAAACATCCCCGGCACCAGCTTTTTATCGCTGTTG
>DATKUS010000219.1:0-5311 GCA_035530535.1 Bacteroidales bacterium | reverse complement strand
TTGAATAAATTGAGATACCCTTTTTAATTAATTATAACAGGGAGTTTGCCATGCAGGGAGATACCATGGAGAGAGCATACAGAATTGCATGCAGTGTATTGATAATAAGTCTGTTCGGATGGAATGTCCTGACCGGGCAAGGTGTAAAATATGAAGCCGAGGCTGCGACCTTATCAGGGACCATAACTGTCCGTAACAATCTGACCGGCTATTCCGGAACAGGTTATGTAGGGCAGTTTGAGAATGAAAGTGATAAAGTTACATTCAGTGTAAGTATCGCCCAGGCTGGAAATTTCAACATCTATATCGGATATGCAGCCCCCTATGGTGAAAAGATAAATTACATAAACATTAACGGCAATGTTGCCGAAGTGACTTTTCCCGGCTCAGCAGGCTTCAGAGAGGTTCTTTACGGTAAAGTGCGCCTGAATGCGGGCAGTAATATCATCAGTATTATCAAGAGCTGGGGATGGTTCCTTGTAGATTATATCCGGATTGAGCCTAATAACAATCCGGAAATAAATGTCGGCATCCCCTATCAACTGGCAACGCCGAACCCGAATATTGAAACCCGCAGGCTCTTTGCTTACCTGATGGATAGTTTTACAAAGAAGATCCACTCGGGAGCAATGAGCCTCAGCGCCATTGAAGAAGCTCAATGGCTCTATGCAAATACTGGAAAATATCCCGCTCTTATCGGGCTTGATTTTATGAATCACAACAGGGACTGGGGATGGTATGACAAATCTATTGTGGTGAATGAGGCGAAGAACTGGTATAATCAGAACGGGCTGGTTGCCATCTGCTGGCACTGGCGTGATCCCCTGGGTATTACCGATGAATTCTATACAAGTAATACCAGTTTTGATGTCTCGAAGATCAGTGATCCGGCATCTGCCGAATACCAGGCAATGGTGAGTGACATTGACAAGATTGCTGTGTATCTGAAGCAGCTGCAGGATGCAAAGGTGCCTGTTCTGTTCAGGCCTTTGCATGAAGCCTCAGGCGGATGGTTCTGGTGGGGAGCCAAAGGTCCTGAGCCCTGTAAAACACTCTGGAGGCTAATGTTCGACAGGCTTGTGAACTATCACGGCCTGAAGAATCTCATATGGGTATGGACCACTGACATAAGGGCTGATAATATGGACTGGTATCCCGGAGATGAATATGTTGATATTCTTGGTGCTGACATCTATGCAGCAAACGGGGATTTCAGTTCACAGGTCCTGACATATAATGCCATAAAAGAGAAATTCAACGGCAAAAAGCTCATCACCCTCAGCGAAAACGGACCCGTGCCTGACCCTGACAACCTTGTAGCGGACCATGCACACTGGTCGTGGTTCATGCCATGGTACGGCGATTTTATCCGTAATCCTGACAATAACCCGTTGTCTCACTGGCAGAAGGTGATGAATCATGCATATGTGGTCACTCTCGATGAGATGCCTGACCTGAAGAATTACCCCCTGGTTGACAACAGTATGTATCCCCAGGGATTCTTCCTTGA
Organism: Bacteroidales bacterium; assembly: GCA_035530535.1. Lineage (GTDB taxonomy): Bacteria > Bacteroidota > Bacteroidia > Bacteroidales > VadinHA17 > SR-FBR-E99. The sequence goes on along the minus strand of DATKUS010000219.1, from coordinate 3,801 downwards.
CAGCTGGCAGCCGAAGAGCACTGTGAGTCCGGAGTATAAAGATGTTCAACAGGCTACAGACCCCGTAACGGTGGCAGTGACTGTCGATTTTCATGATACGCTGGCAAAAGTTCCTGAATATCTTTTTGGCGACAATGCCAATCTCTGGACAGGCACTATGTCTGACAACAAGCCACTCATGAAGCATGTTGCTGACCGTAACAGCGGCGTCATCAGGGGTCCAGGGGGCAGCATCTCTGATGTCTTTTTCTGGAACCGCAATGTCAACCAGAGACCTGTTGATATCCCTTCTACTCTTGTGGGGTCGACCACCACCGACTGGCCGTGGTACGGTGACAGGCCCTATTCATGGGAGAACTGGACCATGGCCGTTGACTCGTTTTACAGTGTCCTCAGTCAGGCAAATGCCACAGGCATGATAACGGTCAACTACGGTTATGCGAGATACGGTACCGGCGACAATCCAGTTGCAAATGCTGCTCATATGGCAGCAGACTGGGTGCGTTATGACAACGGCCGATCCAAATTCTGGGAGATAGGCAATGAGGTCTTCGGAAGCTGGGAGGCAGGCTACAGGATTGACCCTGCTCTCAATAAAGACGGACAGCCGGAATATATCACACCAGTACTTTACGGTCAGCATTGCGTGGTGTTTATTGACTCAATGAGGGCGGCAGCGAAGGAGATTGGCGTTGACATTAAGATAGGCGTTGTGATGGTGGAGGGTTCATCCACAGGGGCCACCTGGAACCAGAATGTGGCGGCGCAGGCAGGAGACAAGGCTGACTTTTATTCGGTGCACAGTTATTATACTCCTTACAATCAGAACTCTGACGTTGCCACCATCCTTAACTCACCGTCGCTAACAGGAAACTACAAGACCTATGTCTGGAATGAGGTTGCAAAGGCAGGAAAGCCCAAAATTCCGGTGGCGCTGACTGAATACAATATTTTTGCAACAGGATCAAGCCAGCCGGTCTCGCATGCCAACGGCATGCATGCCGTACTGGTAACGGGGGAGGCTATGAAAACAGGCTACGGGGCAGCCACAAGGTGGGACCTGGCAAACGGCTGGGATAACGGCAATGACCATGGCATGTTCTCCTATAACGAACCGGACATACCCAACTATACACCCCATCCGGCATTTTTTCATCTTTATTATCTTCAGAAATTTACCGGTGATGTATTACTTAATTCAACCATCACAGGTGCAACGGGAGTAAAAGTGATTCCCACAGCTTTTCATTCAGGCCAGATCGGAGCAGCTATTGTCAATACTGCTAAAACGCAGAAGGTGGTCAGGCTTAACCTGAAAAATTTCAGGGCAGGAGACCGCTATTATATCTATACCCTGACCGGCACCGCCGGCATCGATTTCTCAAGGAAGGTATTTGTGAACGGCATCGGTAACACTCTTGTAGCCGGAGGACCTGCAGATTATGAAACTATCAAAGCAAAATCAAGTTTGATTGGTGATGAGATCAGGATCAATATGCCCCCCTTATCTTCAGTTTTCATACTTGTTGAGCCCGGCACAAAGGAACTTGCTATAAATAACGTGGTTACTTCAGTTGAAAGACCTTTGTTTAATGATAACATAGGCATTTATCCTAACCCTGCACCCGGGAAATTTACAGTCTCAAATATTCCGGCCGGTATATCAGATATTGATATACTGGATATGCAGGGCAGGACGGTTTACAGAATGAAAGGCAATCCGGATGATCATGATATGACATTTAATATCAATCTTCTGCCTGGTGTTTATTTAATAAACCTGAGTGGAAATAACAATCAGGTGACTAAAAGGCTCGTTATTAAATAACGGGGACATAAATTTGATCACTCTTAATAGCGATAAAAATGAATAAGTTAGCTTCAGTCTTGATTATTCGTTGCATCTCACTGAGCCTCCTGGCTATTGTTCCTCAGGCATGCAGGGACACGACATTTGAAAAAACAGATAACGATGTGACAGTGCATCTTAAAAAGAATGCTGAATATGCCAGGCAATCTGTAAGACTTCAGGTAATTTCAGACAAGATTATCAGGGTTACTGTTGTCCCTTCAGGTGATTTTTCTGAGGTTCAGAGCCTGATGGCTGTTGTACGGCCTGATACCACTGCAGATTTCAAGGTGACTGAATCAGATGACGCCGTTACCCTTTCAACTCCACTGATTATTGCATCAGTATCATTCAAGACCGGAGAGGTTGTCTTTTCCGACGTTAACGGGAAAACTATACTGGCTGAAAAACAGGGGGGAGGTAAATCCTTCACCACGACAGTCATTAATGATGATTCATTTTATTCTGTCCGTCAGCAATTTGAGTCGCCTGATGATGAGGCGATTTTCGGCCTGGGCGCCAACCAGACCTCATACATGAATCTGAAGGGCAAAGACGCAGACCTGTTTCAGTATAACACTATTGCGGTTGTGCCTTTCATTGTTTCAAATATGAACTACGGACTGCTGTGGGATAACAATTCACGGACAAAATTCGGAGATATCCGGGAGTATACAGAGCTGTCCGGACTTAAACTTTACAACAGTGAGGGAAATGAAGGAGGTCTGACAGCCACTTATTCAAAACGCAGTGACAGAAGTGCGGTTGTGACGTCACGTGAAGAAAAGGAGATCAACTATCAGTTTATTCCTGACCTTCCGAAATTCCCGGCAGGCTATAACCTCAATGACGGTTATGTGACATGGGTGGGTTCATTTGAGTCTGACACCACCGGGCTTCATAAATTTGTATTTACCTCGGCTGGCTATGCAAAGCTCTGGATTGATGGTAACCTTATTTTTGATCGCTGGCGACAGTGCTGGAATCCTTCATCAAATTATTTTAACCTTGATATTGAAAAGGGCAGGAAATATCCAGTCCTGATTGAATGGATACCTGACGGAGGAGAATCATTTATAGCATTCAAATACCTTAAGCCGGCTGATGCGGCTGAGCAGGCCCGTATCTCCTTTTATTCAGAGGTTGCCAGGCAGATTGACTATTATTTCATTTACGGAAAGAATATGGATGAGGTGATCAGCGGATACCGCACAGTCACCGGCAAGGCTCCGGTAATGCCGAATTGGGCCATGGGATTCTGGCAGAGTCGTGAAAGATATACCAAACAGGATGAGATACTTGCTACGGTAAGCGAATTCAGGAAGAGGAAGATCCCGCTTGATAACATTGTTCTGGACTGGCAATACTGGCCACCTGACAAATGGGGTGACCACAATTTTGACCCTTCACGTTTTCCTGATCCTGACGGTATGATAAAAACCCTTCATGACCTGTATAATACCCATATCATGATCTCTGTCTGGCCCAAATATTATGTCGGAACGGAGAATTATGAGGCCATGAACAGCAGGGGGTGGCTCTATAAGCGTAACGTTGAAAAAGGTCAGAAAGACTGGCTGGGATATGTCTCCACATTTTATGATGCTTTCAATGCTTCTGCCCGGGAAGCTTTCTGGGGTCAGATCAACACCAAACTCTTCAGCAAAGGCATTGATGCCTGGTGGCTTGATGCTACAGAGCCTGACATGTGTTCTAACCTGCCAATGGATGAGCGCAAGGCGCTTATGGATCCCACGGCCCTGGGGCCTGCTGCCAAATATTTCAATGCTTTTTCACTTGTCAATGCACAGGGTATTTATGAGGGACAGCGCAGCATTAACCCTGATCAGAGAGTGTTTATCCTGACACGCTCTGCCTTTGCCGGGCTGCAACGTTATTCGGCTGCCAACTGGAGTGGAGACATCGGGGCACGCTGGCATGATATGAAGGCA
>DATKUS010000218.1:0-5138 GCA_035530535.1 Bacteroidales bacterium | reverse complement strand
CTTGCTGAGGGTGGAATTATCCAGGGCTACAGCCCTTCACAGAATATCGTTGACCTGTTTGAAACCAAAAACGGCCTCGCGATAGGTGATGATCCGGATTATGATCCCCAAAATCCGTATGTTGACAGAGATCCCAGATTTTACCAGAGTATCCTCTTCAACCGTGAGCGCTGGACAAGTGGTACAGACCTTTACCTTGAGCTCTATAATGGCGGTAGGGACAGGGTAAGCGGTGCACTGAAACACTATTCCTATACTGGTTACCTTTCCCGGAAATTCTGGGGAAAGAACGTAGACCTGTTCTCAGGTGCTTCCGCTCCTTTTACTCACTCTATCTTCTTTCGGTATGCAGACATTCTGCTTCAGTATGCTGAAGCCGCAAACGAACTGGGAGGTCCCAATTATACTCTTCCCGGAGCATCAATGAGTGCTGTACAGGCGTTGAATCTTGTCAGGGCACGCGTTTCTATGCCCGATGTAAGTTCGACTTACCTGGCAAGCAAAGAAACTTTCAGAGTGAGAGTTAAGAATGAAAGGGCTGTTGAGCTTTATCTGGAAGGAAAACGGTTCTTTGACCTTTCCCGGTGGGGTGATGCACATAAAGTGGAATATAAGAAGCTTTATGGCGTCAACTTCATTGAGGATGCCGGGAAACCTACAGGGTACACCCTCTCACGCACTCCGGATCCGGTCTGCATTCTCGTATTTGATCAGAAGCATTACAGGTGGCCTATACCGCTGAAGGATGCTATGATGTTTAAGGAGTTTAAACAGAATCCCGGATGGTAGTAATCAAAATCTGGTTCAATACTCAGAAAGATGAAAATTATGAAAAATAAAATATTAAGAACGGTGTTGATATTTTGTGCCCTGTTCAGTATGCTTACTAACAGTACAATTTATGCCCAGGAGAGGCAGGTATCAACAGTCACGGTCAACGGCCAGGTGATTACTGACAATGCACAACCAGTGCAGGGAGTCGTCGTAAAGGCCTTTAATACAAACAAAGCTGCCCTGACAGATCTTCAGGGTAACTTCTCTGTTGCGGTCTCTGCAGATTTGACTGACAGGCTTTCATTCAGCCAGGCTGGCTATTCAATCAAAATAGTCACAGTTGAACCCGGGACCATTAATCTCGAACCTGTTGTTCTCGAAAAAAGTTACCTAATTAGCGGCTCCAACGTTGAAGATCTTCCCTACAGGTCACTTACAAGTGACCGCAATGTTTCAGCGGTCTCAACAATCACCGGGGAAGAGCTGACATCTTATCCAACCAGCTCACTTCTTGATGCTCTGGCAGGCAGGATACCGGGACTCGTAATAGAGCCCTCTTCAACTATGCCCGGTCAGGAATCATACATGGCAACCCTCAGGGGAGCAGTGGCTACAATTTATCTTGACGGCGTAATGAGAGACATTACAGGCCTTTCAGCTTCTGAAGTCAGTGAGGTAGAGGTAATCAAAGACCTGTCAGGAAGAGCTATGCTCGGCCTTTCAGGTTCAGGCCCCGTAATCTGGATCACAACCAGAAAAGGAACAAGCTTTAACAAGGAAGCTAATGTTTCTGCAGAATATGGAATAAGTTCTCCTACAACATTACCGAAGTATCTTGATGCATTTAATTATGGCACACTCCTTAATGAGGCTCTCGTAAATGATGGCCTGGCACCAAGATTTACTCAGGCTGATCTTGACGCTTACAAAAATCACACGAACCCTGTTCGCTTTCCTGATATCAATTATTACGGTGAGTATGTGAACAAGAACGTCCCTTTTCGTAAGGCAAATGTCAACTTTACCGGCGGTGACAGCAGGGTTACCTACTTCTCAATGTTTGATTATGTGGGGACCAGCGGACTGGAAACTGTTGGCGAGAAGATCAAAAATGACCAGTACAAATTAAGAGGGAATGTTGCAATCAGGCTCAATGATTTCATGAGGATGAGCGTTAATATTTCCGCTTCTGTTAATAAGCAGCGCTTCCCGAATACAGGAAGCGGTGCCGGCGTTTATAATATGTTTGATATCCTTTCTACATATCCTTCTAACGCACACCCCATTTCTTTCAATGATCTGCTTATCAGAAGTGACAATTTTCCTGTTAACCTTGATAATGAACTTATGCACGCAGGTTTTGGTGAGGGAACAGTCCTGAATGCTCAGAACAACGCCAAACTGATGATTGACCTGGGTGGAATTACAAAGGGTCTCTCGATGACAGGATCTGCTTCATTTGACGTCTCCAACAACCTTATCAGTAACAAGGGAGGTACAGCCGCGCTCTATCGCCTTGAGAGAACATCACTTGGAGCAGATACGGCCGTCAGAATAGTTGAGGAACTGAATGTCCCGAATATGACACTCGGATATTTCAACGTATTGAGAAGGACTGCAGGTTATGTGGGAATGAACTATGACCGTGAATTCGGCAAGAGTTCACTGACGGCCGATGCTACATTCTACATTGCGCTTGAAGAAATCAAAGCAGGAACAGTTGATTATCAGCCTTCAAAAGTTGAGGATCTCTCTTTCAGGGCTAATTATTCATATGACGGCAGGTATGTGGCACAGCTTGATTTAGCATATTCAGGTAGCAACAGAATGCCGGCCGGAGACAGGTTCTCACTCTATCCCACCCTTGGACTGGGCTGGGTAGCAAGCAATGAGTCATTCCTGAAAGATAATGCAGTCATTGATTACCTGAAAGTATACACATCAGCCGGTATAATGGGAGTAAATGATTTTAGTCTCCAGGGCTATAACCCCTTCTACCTGCAGGAGACACTATGGAGAAATAGTGATGGATGGGCCTCCGGTCTTGTTGGCAGTAACGAGGGTGAATATGTAAATAACTATATCCTTGTGCAGACAGGTACAGATAATTTTGTGCTGCCAAAGAAACGCTACCTTAACCTGGGCACCCAGGCACAGTTATTCAATAAGTCACTTGCAATTGAAATAAATTATTTCAATGAAAAGAATTATGACAAGATTTCGAATATGGCCGCAACAACACCTACTATTATAGGAAGTCCGCAGATCTTACCAGCTGTAAACTATGGAGAAGATGTCCGCTGGGGCCTTGACGGGATGATACAACTCACAAAAAATACCGGTAACTTTAGCTATGGCCTTGGTGTTAATGCAATGTATATGAGAGCAAAGTATCTTATAGTTGACGAACCCACAGCACTTGAGGAGTACAAAAAACTTGCAGGCAAAGATATGGACGCCTTCTGGCTCTATGAATCTGAAGGACTGTTCCAGAGCGCCAGCGAGATATCTTCACGTAACATTGCACAAAGCTGGGGCGCTCTTCAACCCGGTGACATCAGGTATACCGACATTAACGGTGACGATGTCATTGATGAGAATGACATTCACGCCACTGACTTTCATTCACCGAGGATTTTCTTCGGGGTCAATCTTTCTGCCGGATATAAGGGATTTAATCTCTATATTCTTGGACAGGGCGTTGCAGATGGCAATATAATGCTCTCATCTGACAGATACTTCAGGGTTAACGGTACTACCCAAAACTATTCTGAGCTGATGCTTGATCGCTGGCCTCTTACAAATGACTATCCGAGACTTACGACTGTTTCAGAGAACAATAACCAGTATTCGACTTTCTGGGTTGCTAATGCATCTTACTTCAGACTTAAGAATGTTGAATTGAGTTATACCATTCCCGTGGCTACCGCCCGGAAGTTAGCCATGAGCAACTTCAGGATCTTTGCCAGGGGAACTAACCTGGCTGTACTATCAGGCCTGAAAAAATATAGCGTTGACCCTGAGAATATCACAGCAGGTATAAACGGCTATCCATTGTTCAGGACAGTTACTGTCGGAGTTTCATGTAAATTCTAATGTTAAAAAGCGAAACTATGAAACGATTTATAGTATTTTTCATAACAGCAGTACTGATGGTCTCCTGCGAATTTCTTGATCCCAGGCCAATACAGGACCTCTCTACTGATGAACTCCTCAGCAATGCCGAGTATGGGGAAGGATTACTCATCGGTGCCTATATGAATATGAATACCGATTACCTCGATTATTCAGATTATTATACTGATAATGCTGTACCATCAGTGCCCGGAGGCAACAGGATTGCCCTTGGCAACTGGACTGTTCAAAATAACCCTGTTGGTGAATGGGACAGATGGTATGAGACCATTGGCTTTCTTAACAGGTACCTGAGAGACTGCAAAGATTTGCTCTTCAGTGTCTCTGATCCGACTCTGAATAAAATTCTTCAGAAGAACCGCAGAGGCGAAGCATTTTTCATGAGAGCATGGTACGAATGGCTGCTTCTGCAGACTTACGGCGGATATCCTGAAGGCGGTGCAACTGCACTGGGATTCCCTATTGTAACCAGGGTTCTTACTGCTGACGATGTTCTCGATCTTCCGAGAAACACTTATGAAGAGTGTGTTGCTCAGATAGCAAAAGACTGTGACTCAGCAATTGTGTTGCTTCCCAAATGGTACAGCGGTACCAGTTCATGGGATAACCTGAGCAACAGGGGCAGGGCTGATGCAATGTCTGCCTGGACCCTGAAGTCAAGAGTGTACCTGTATGCTGCCAGTCCGGCTTACAGCGAGTCTACTCCTGAACTGTGGCAGCGTGCCGCCCAGGTAGCTCATGATGCAATGGTATTTTATGGCGGTAATAACCTTCATACACTTGACAGGATTGCAACGGATGGAACAAGCCTGAATAATATATTTATTCAACCTTCCTACTCTTCAAATGACTGGGAATATGCATTCTACCCGCCTTCACTTTATGGTGGCGGACAATGCAACCCTTCGCAGAACCTTGTTGATGAGTTCCCGGCTAAAGATGGCTACCCGATCAGTGTAAGTACATTGTTTGATCCGGCAAATCCGTATGCGAACCGTGACCCACGCCTTTCAAGGTTTATCTTCTATAACGGGATGAACTATAATGGCACAACAATCCAGACTTTCACCGGAGGTAGTGATGCTCCCGGAGGACTCAGTCTCCAGGGTACACGCACAGGCTATTACCTCAAGAAATTTCTGAATCCGAACGTCAGACTGACACCCGGCGATGTTACTACAAGCATCAGGTTCAAGGTATTTCTCAGCAAGACTGAACTCTACCTCAAT
>DATKUS010000217.1:0-23445 GCA_035530535.1 Bacteroidales bacterium | reverse complement strand
TTAACTTCTGTTGATACATCCATTATTCCATATATAAGATTTTTTTTCAGGGCACTGACCCATAACAGGCAAGATCCAGAGATAAGCAGTTGTTGAGCTGAATTAAGGTTTAATGATCTCCTCTTGCAATTTTATTCTTATGGATGATTCCACGGAAGGTGGCTATTGCCACCAGCAGAGGAATCAGGCCAACTGCACAAACTCCCAGGCAAACTATTGTATTCCTGGTCAGATAATCATCGGGAACATCCGGGTAAATCAGGTTGGCCACTCCAAAAAGAAGGAAGAGTCCGCCAACCAGTAATCCGGCAATGATAATGATCACGCTTACAACTGTCGAAGTTCGGATTTCAAAAAATGCCATTCCAATTCTTTTATTTTGTTCAGTATAAATTTACATCTTCCTCAAACCGTTGTCAAATATATTATTACCATGAACCTGCAACTGCGACCAGGTGTCTGTAATGAGAAAGCTCTCCTCCATGTAACCGACCATCTTTTCAAATCTTTTCATCGGTACGGCAAAGGAGAGGGTATTCTCAGGGACGCACTTTCGGGCTGAGGGGTCAAACATGCCTATCACCGCCCTTTGTCTCTCCGTCAGGCTTTCCAGGTAGGGGTAATGAATGATCGAGCTGCATCCCGATCCAAAGGGCGTGAAGGTGCCGTTTGGCTCTGCCTGGTCAAAGTTTGCAAGGGTGAAGAGGCCTGACAAAACATCAGGTGTCGCAAAGAAAATGACAACATCGGGCTCATCAATCTCTTCAAGTTTATCCCACCGTTTAAATACCAGGTTCAGGCCAGCAACAGGCAACGTCTTCTGGTATTTCAGGAAATCCTTAACCAGTTCCGGCGATCGCAGGTACCTTTCCCCTTCCGTTTTTTCGTTGCCGCATGAAAGGAAATATTCAAACCCGGGGCGTAGTTTATCTGTGTATCCCAGGTATCTTTTGCCGCCTCCGCAAGTTATCCTCTCAGTGTTATAGACAAGTGACCTCCCGTTCCTCACTTTTGCTAGCTCGCAAATTATGCAGCTCCATCCCTTTGGTTTCTCAGCCCATTCAACTCCACCGTCGGTATTGGTGTAATAAAAAACGATGGGCAACTCTGAATTACCGAAGTATTTGCTCCATAGATTCAGGAAGGATTCTTTCAATTCAATATTCATAAAACCAAATTTGATTTATGTAAATATTAGTTACTGAACTACTCAGCCGCAGAGCGCGACCCCTTTTTAGCTGATTTCACTTTGAATGGGTTACCGGGATAAGTGACAGCTGAGGCTTCTCATAATATTCCGGGATAACGGGTACGCCTCCCTCTTCTGCAGGCTTCAGCTGCTGAAAGTACTTTACAAGTGCCAGCCATTCTTTTCCCTCCTGGATGCCAGGCAATGATTTATCAAAATCAACCACAGCCAAATCCATATCGGTAACCTGACTGCCATTTGCATCTTTAGGTACAACGTTTATGATTCCGAACGACTGCTTCTTAATGATCCCAATGAAATCGAGCATGTATGAGTTAGCAACAATGGAATACAGGCGCTTGTCCTCTTTTGAAGTACTTACCGGCACAACATTTCCATTTAAGTCAGTAAGCTCAAGCTTCTTAACTTTCTTAAATATCCCGCCTTCGGGGTCATATTCAATGCGGAGATGTGAGTAATAGCAATAATGTGACGGGGTCGAGGCTGATGACATGATCAGCACCTCGATAACATTCTTCAGTTCCCTGCCCGTGACATAAAGCTTTGAAAGGGGATAACCGGGGACATTGTCAGATCCCGAACCCAGCGACATTACCCGGAAAATATCTGCCACGCTCTGTGTGCCAGGCATGATGGGATCACGGAGAACACCTGCAGCCACCATGGCAATGTCGGTTCCGGGTCCTTCGGTATTCATATAATAGTAAATGGCATCCGCCACCAGGGGGCCCAGGTTGCTCTCAGACCCCTTCATGCTTTCATTATATATAAGAGGAAATGAGGACTGAACAACAGATTCATTATACTCATACCCCAGAGGTGCAAGAATATTGCTGTTTACCTCCAGCTTCTGAGAGTCGATGGCTGCCTGGATAACAGTATCTGCTACAACAGCGTCATTAACCTCGATCATGGAGTATTTTTCAAGAACCACATGACCCTTGCTGACACTGAGTTCAGCTCTTCCTACATGGCTGCCTGCACTGCCTGCGAGTACAATGGGGACTCCCTTCACTACCAGAGGCTCCTGAAGCAGTATATGTGTATGCGCTGAGATTATGAGGTCCAGACCCCTGACCTTGCGGGCAAGTTTTACATCCTCACCTGACCACTCTCCCTTTTTATCTTTTGTAATTCCGCTGTGTGATAGACATATAATAACATCGCATCCATCCTTACGAAGCATTTTTGAAAGTTTTTTGGCTGCCGGAATGATCTTGTTAAATTTTACTGGTGGAGCGTAGGGCGCCGACTCGTCAGCATCTTTACCGAGGAGGGAGAAGATCCCTATTTTAATGCCCTCCCTTTCCATGATAATATATGGTAAGATAAGTCCGTCTCTCATTACCTCCTCAAAGGAATCATCTGCGGCATCATCAGGATCTGTCACACCGTTTCCCAGTAGCATTACAGGCACTCCTCCCCTTGCGGCGGCGGCTTTAACGATTCCGGCAAAAGCAGCAGGGCCAAAGTCAAAATCGTGATTCCCCAGAGCCACAACATCATAACCCGCTTTTTTCATCAGGTTAAGCTGGAATCCTGATGAGGGCTCAGGAGCATGGAACAGTGAACCCATAAGACAGTCGCCGGCATCAAGCACAAGTGCGGAGTTGGGGTTTTCAGACTTCTCCTTTGAGATAATCCCCGCTATCCTTGAAAAACCTCCCACAGTCTGGTCGCCGTCAGCCACCAGGGGAGTATAGGCTGATTCAGGCGCATATCCCTGAAGATGAGAATGGAAATCATTGGTATGAAGAATAACCAGCTTCTTACTATCCTGTGCATTCAGTGCCAGTACTGATAAGATGAGGCTGAAAAGAATTAGGACATTTTTTTTCATGACTCTGGAATTAGGGGATTAAGGTATAAAAAATGCAGATACAATTGACCTGCGTCAATATACAATAATATCACCCCCTTCGTGGTTAAAAACCTATAAACCTATAAACCTATCAACTTTTCAACCCCCTTCAGGCTACACCACCTCCGCCACCACATAGGTGGAACCGCCAATGAATATCATGTCATCATCAGAAGCAGCAGACTGAGCAGCTTCAAGCGCAAGAGCCACAGAAGGATATGAGTTGCCTGTAAGTCCGTACTTCAGGGCTTCACCCTTCAGCACATTTTCATCAAGGGCTCTCGGAAGGGCAGCCCTGGTAAAATAGTAAACAGCATCCGACGGGAAAAGCGGCAGGACCTGCGAAAGGTCCTTATCATTCACAAATCCTATAATCATATGCAGGCCTTTCCTGGGTGTGGATTTTATCTGCCTCATCACATATTCAAGGCCCTCGCGGTTATGCCCTGTATCACACACTGTAAGAGGAGAATGCGCCAGAACCTGCCAGCGGCCCATGAGCCCCGTATTTGTAACTACATTCGCAACACCCTTTATAAAATGGTCGTTTACGAAACCAAATTGCCCGTAAATCTTTTCAAAGGCGGCCGCAACAGTCTGAATATTTTTCTGCTGCGCCAGGCCTCCCAGGGGAGTGGTCCCTCCTCTCCTGGTGCGACTTCTCAGGTCATATAACATGTAAGGTCTTACAGATGTGGTCTTCTCAGGGTCACCCAGGTTGCATCTGAAATCCCTGTCGGCAAAAGTGATCGGCGCATCCATGGCCTTTGCTGCTTCAATGAAAACATCCCTGGTCTCAGGCTGGGTCTCTCCTGTCACCACGGGCACACCTTCCTTAATTATACCAGCCTTCTCACCGGCAACACCGGCAAGGGTGCCGCCAAGAAATTCCATATGGTCATGCCCTATATTGGTGATCACTGACAGCACCGGGGTGATGATGTTGGTCGAGTCAAGCCTGCCACCCATACCTACCTCAATCACAGCCACATCCACCTCCATACGGGCAAAGTAATCAAAGGCCATGGCAACGGTAAGCTCAAAGAATGATGGCTCTATGCTTTCAATTATTGATTTGTGCTTATCAATAAATGCCACTACTTCTTCCTCCGTGATCATCTGGCCGTCCACACGGATTCTCTCCCTGAAATCACGCAGATGCGGTGAGGTATACAGGCCTGTTTTATAACCGGCTTCCTGAAATATGGAAGCCATCATATGAGAGACCGATCCCTTTCCGTTCGTACCCGCCACATGGATGGTCCTGAATGCCCTGTGAGGATGGTCGAAGTAAGCGTCGAGTGCCACAGTATTGTCAAGGTTCCCTTTGTATGCCGCCTTCCCTATACTGTGCCAGGCCGGTAGCCTGGAGAAGAGATATTCTATTGTTTCGTCGTAAGTCATGTTAATAACCTGAGTATCGTTGTTGGCAAATTTACAACAATTGCCACTCGGCAAACAATGCAGGAGCTATCTTTGTTCCCTGACTAAAATACGCCGCACCTGTGGTGTTATATCTCAAAGAAAGAAATTTATGGCGAAGAAAAAGAAACTGAGCAAAATCTTCATTCTCGATACGAATGTTTTGCTGCATGACTACAACTGTATTTACAATTTTGAGGAAAACGACGTAATAATCCCCATAGTGGTTCTCGAGGAACTCGACAAGTTCAAGCGCGGAAATGACCTGATAAACTTTCATGCACGTGAGTTCACCCGGGAGCTCGACAAGATATCCGGAGATCTCCTGCTCACTGGCAGTATCCCCCTTGGTGACAAGCTGGGAAACCTCCATATCGAGACAGGAAAACAGTTCTCGGAAAGAGTATCGGAATCGTTTCCTGAAAGAACGCCTGACCACCGTATTCTGGCTATTGCCGATTATGTGACACAGCAGCATCGTGATAAGGTTGTGGTTCTTATAACAAAGGACATCAATCTCAGGATGAAGGCTAAGTCGCTGGGTGTCAGGGCTGAAGACTATGAAAATGATAAGGTGGCCAATCTTGACGACCTGTATAAGGGAATAAAGACCATAGAGGGCGTTAAACATGAGATTATAAACAAGCTGTATGAACAGCCCGAGGGGGTGCCTGCCGGCGACCTGAAGATAAAGGATGAAGAGCTGGGACATCATTTTTACATACTCCGTAACAGCGGATCCAGCGCACTGGCCCATTACAATCCTGTTTCAAAGATGCTGATCAGGGTTCTCAAGCAGACAACATACGGTATTGAACCGCGCAATGCCGAGCAGACCTTTGCCATTGATGCATTATGCAACCCTGATATACAGCTTGTCTCGCTGACCGGTAAGGCAGGCACCGGGAAGACGCTGCTGGCACTTGCCTCGGCGCTACACCAGTTCAAGCGCTATAAGCAAATTTTCCTCGCCAGGCCTATAGTGCCGCTGGCAAACCGCGACATGGGATACCTGCCCGGTGATGTTAAGGAAAAGATGGATCCTTATATGCAGCCTCTTTTTGATAACCTTACGGTCATCAAGCATCGTTTCAGCTCACAGAGCCCGGAGTTTATCCGTATCAATGACATGGTGAAGGAAGAGAAACTGGTAATAACCCCACTGGCATATATCAGGGGCAGGAGCCTCTCCAACATCTTCTTTATAGTCGATGAAGCCCAGAACCTGACACCTCATGAGGTCAAAACAATCATCACCCGTGCCGGCGAAGGCACCAAGATGATCTTTACAGGTGATATTGAGCAGATAGATTCTCCTTACCTTGATGCCGGTTCCAACGGGCTGAGCTGCCTCTCGGACAAAATGAAGGGACAGGATATCTTTGCACATGTCAACCTGGTCAAGGGCGAGAGAAGCTTTCTGGCCGAACTGGCGAGCAGGCTGCTGTAGGTTAGCTTTTTTGAGCTATTTTTACAGCCGTAACAGTAATGATTTCATTTTGAAGAAGAAAGTAGCGTTTCAAACACTGGGATGCAAACTTAATTTTGCCGAGACATCAACCATTGCCAGGTCTTTCTCTGACGAAACATTCGAAAGGGTCGACCCGGGCAGTCACGCTGATGTCTTTGTCATTAATACCTGCAGCGTAACTGATACGGCTGACAGGAAGTGCAGACAGGCAGTAAGGAAAATCATTAATCACAACCCCGGGGCTTTCATCGCGGTTGTGGGTTGTTATGCCCAGCTACGGCCTGAGGAAGCAGCCTCAATAGAAGGTGTTGACCTCGTGCTTGGCAACAATGAGAAATTTGACATTGTAAAATATATTGACAGCCTTGATAAGAAGAGTATAGCTGAGGTTCACTCCTGTGAGGCTGTTGACAATGCCGGATTCAATATTTCATGGTCAGCCGGTGATCGTACCAGGACCTTTCTGAAGGTGCAGGATGGCTGCGACTATCACTGCTCATACTGCACCATTCCAAAAGCCAGAGGCAACAGTCGTAACCCTTTTATTGCGGAAATTGTGGCTGAAGCCACATCTGTGACGGCGTCCGGCGTCAAAGAGATAGTGCTCACCGGGGTTAATGTGGGAGACTTTGGGAAAAGCACGGGCGAAACACTGGAAGAGCTGCTTAAATCTCTCATAAGGATCCCCGGCATTGAAAGGCTGAGACTTTCATCCATCGAGCCCAATCTTCTTACTGACAGTATATTGATGCTCATGGCCTCAGAGCCTGTGTTGATGCCTCATATACATATGCCCCTGCAGAGCGGCAATGACAAGATACTGGGTCTCATGCGGCGCCGTTACAAGCGTGAGGCGTTCAGCGATCGGGTCAGCATGATCAGGGAGCACATCCCCGGGGCATCAGTGGGTGCCGATGTGATCACAGGCTTTCCGGGTGAGACCGCAGAAGACTTTGAAGATACCTTTCACTTTCTTGAGGCTCTGCCGCTCACTTACCTTCATGTCTTCTCATTCTCTCCGCGTCCGGGCACTCCTGCAGCATCAATGCCCGGCATGGTGGCAGCCGCTGAAAAGGAAAGACGCAGCAGGCAACTGATAAGACTCTCGGAAAGCCGGCGCACACTATTCATGCAGGCCGCATCAGGAGATATCGCTGACGTGCTCTTCGAGAAGAGAGACCCCGGAGGATTGATTGCCGGTTTCACGGGCAATTATATCCGGACGGTAGTACCGTATTCAGAAGGATTATCAGGAAAAGTGAGAAGAGTAAAACTTACAACCCTCCGTGACGACAGCAGTATGAACGGCGAACTTATTGAAAACTGAGGCAGATGAAAGGGATCGCATTTAATATTTTTTTCGCTTTTAATTATGTCATCACCCTGTTACCGCTAAGAGTACTTTACATATTCTCAGATATCTTTTTTGTGATACTATTTTACTTCCCTTCATACAGGAAAGATGTTGTTGCCCGGAATCTGAGAAATGCCTTTCCTGAAAAGGATGATTCGGAGCTCACAAGGATCTCAAGGAGGTATTACAGGCATCTTGCCGATCTCTTCGTGGAGACACTGAAAGTAACTCATATGAGCAGACGTCAGATTTCCCGGAGATTCAGGTTCAGGGATATGACTCTTCTCGACCGGTTCTATGATGAAGGCCGGCATGTTGTAGCCATATGCAGTCACTATAACAATTGGGAGTGGCTATCCTCGTTGCCTCTTTTTTCGCGCTACACCGGAATGACAATATACAAACCTCTGAAAAACAAATACTTTGACAGGATGATGTATCAGATCAGGGCAAGGTACGGAGTGGTTCCTGTCCCTATGCAGACCATTCTAAGGGAATTAATAAAGCGAAGAAAAGAAAATGATCTTACTGTCACAGCCTTCATTGCAGATCAGACTCCCCCACCCGATGAACATACATACTGGATTAATTTCCTGAACCAGGAAACATGCTTCTACACCGGCCCGGAGAAAGTGGCGATGAAGCTTGACATGGCTGTGGTATTTGTGCATATCAAAAAGGTAAGAAGAGGATACTATGAGGCAGAGGTGACACTGATTTCGGAGAACCCGAAAAGTGAGGAGCCCCATGCCATTACTGAGAGACATATACGAAAACTGGAAGAGGTTATCAGGGAACAGCCTGAATACTGGCTGTGGTCACACAGACGATGGAAACATAAAAGAGTAAATAAAAATGACTAAGACAGCTGTTGTCATTCTGAACTGGAATGGTCGTGCTTTTCTGGAAAAATTTCTTCCCGGTGTCATCAGCGGCACCACATCACCTGATACTGAGGTCATAGTTGCTGATAATGGATCCTCTGATGACTCTTTAAGCTGGCTTTCTGTCAATCATCCGGATACCCGTGTAATACTTCTTGACAAAAACTACGGTTATGCAGGGGGCTACAACAGGGCTCTAGAACAGGTTGAGGCTGAATACTATATACTTCTTAACTCAGATGTTGCCGTTGCAAAGGGATGGTGTGATGCGATGATCACCTTCATGGATATGCATCCAGCTGCAGGTGCCTGTCAACCCAAAATAAGGTCATTTTCGGAACCGGAGAAGTTTGAATATGCCGGTGCAGCAGGGGGCTATCTTGATAAATTCGGTTACCCCTTCTGCCGGGGACGGATGATGAATACTACCGAGGCAGACCATGGACAGTATGATGATGCACGTGAGATATTCTGGGCATCAGGAGCCTGCATGACGGTGCGCGCATCTGCATTCGAACAGTGCGATGGCTTTGATGAGACCTTTTTTACCCATATGGAAGAGATAGATCTCTGCTGGAGGATGCAGAATGCCGGTTTCGTTATATATTATGTTCCTGACACCACCGTCTGGCATTTAGGCGGGGGCACACTGAACTACGGATCGCCTCAGAAGGTTTACTACAACTTCAGGAACAGCCTGATCATGCTTTCAAAGAACCTGCCCTCGAGAAGGATAAAAAGGACCATTTTCATCAGACAGGTTCTTGACGGAGCAGCCGCCATTATGTTCCTCTTCACCTCCGGATGGTCATCATTTGCAGCAGTGATAAAAGCCCATAATGATTTCCGCAGGGCAAGAAACAGTATTAAAACCCTCCGCAGCCTCTCACCGGTATGTGAAACCTACGGGCCACCGCACACCATGATGAACAAATCATTTGTTTTTGAGTATTATATAATGAAGAAAAGAATTTTCACCTCACTGAAGTGGCAGTAAGAAGCATTAAACAAATGGCAATATTTCTGATAGTAGTCTTTACGGTCTATTTTTTCACTAACTTTTATATCTACCTTAAAGGGAGCAGGGCTCTCGCTGGCGCGGGATACCCTACAACAATTTATATGGTTATCTTCCTCGTTCTGGCATCAACCTTTATTGCCGGTAAATTTTTGGAATACAGGTTCACCAATGTACTTACTGACATCCTCAACATTGCCGGCGGCTTCTGGATGGCCTTCATGCTTTACGGTTTCCTTATGTGGTTTCTCTCAGATATCCTCCTTCTTGTCCAGAGACCTTTTCACCTTATCTCCGTCACATCGATGCCCCAGGTAAAACTGTGGCTTTTCCTGGTCATAACAGGAGTCTCAGCTATTCTGATCACTGCCGGATTCTTTTCTGCCGTCAGCCCGAGGGTGACGAGATATGACATCAGTACAGAAAAGAGCTTTGCAGACCGTCAGGAAGGAATGACCATCGTAGCGGTTTCTGACATACACCTCGGAAGCATCATCAGAAAGAGGAGCATGAGACATCTTTCTCAGATGATAAAGGATGAAAAACCTGACCTGGTGCTGTTCCTCGGCGACCTGATAGACGGAAGTATTGGACCTGTGCTACGGGGAGACCTGCTGTCTTATCTCACTCTGCCGCCGCTGAAGTACGGCCATTATGCCATTACCGGAAACCATGAGTATATGGGAAACCTGAACAGGTCGATCCCCTATATTGAAAGCAAAGGAATAAGGGTACTCAAGGACGAAGTGATAACACTTGATAACGGTGTCCAGCTGGTAGGGAGGCTTGACAGAACGGCCCAGCAGGGTTTCGGCAGTGGACGCGCCACTCTTGACTCACTCATGAAGATGACAGTGGAGGACAGGCCTGTCATAATACTTGATCATCAGCCCTATGAGCTGAAAAGTCTTGAAGGTTCAGCCATTGATCTCCAGCTTTCAGGTCATACCCATAACGGTCAGATGTGGCCACTGAATCTTATCACACGGGCAATGTTTGAGTTAAGCTACGGGCACAGGAAATTCGGAAACACGGATGTCATTGTCTCTTCAGGTTTTGGCATATGGGGGCCGCGTGTTAGACTTGGCACCCGACCTGAGATTGTGGTTATAAGCTTTACCGGAAAATCACAGAACGTCGTAGATCTTCTCCAGCATAATACCCCTTGAACCTTTCACAAGAATTGTGTATCCCTCCGGAGATGCTTTACTGAGCCACTCACGGGCTTCTTCCGAAGAGGTGAAAGTCCTTGTCTTTTTATCTTTTGCCAGTGACATAAACACCGGCCCTACAAGAATGATCTCCCGGGCTTCCAGGTTATCAAGTGTCTCAATTATTTTAGCATGTTCTGAAGTGCTCTCATGACCAAGTTCAAGCATGTCACCAAGAATGACCATCTTTTTTTCCGCTCTTGTCTCACTGAATGCTGCAAGGGCTTTTGCCATGCTTGAAGGATTTGCATTGTAGGAATCGCATATCAGGGTATTCTTCGCCGTCTTAATCAACTGCGACCTGTTGTTTGAAGGCTGATAAAGCGATATGGCATCAATGATATCTTCCACCGGCACCTCAAAGAATACTCCCACTGCCATTGCAGCCCTTACATTATCAAGGTTATATGAACCGAAGAGATGTGTGGTAAAAGCATAATGGTGACCCTCGAAGTCAGCGATGACATTGAGGTACGGGTTGTCTTGCGGCGCGGCCTCTATTTTCAGGTCTGTACCGCAAAGGTCAGAATAGGGTACCGCTTTAAGGACCAGCTGGCAAATAAGCTCTTTTAGTGTGGAGCTGCTCTCATTAAATAGTGCTATGCCACCATTATTGTGAAGCCAGTGATACAGTTCGGCTTTTGCTGCAATGACATTTTCAAAAGAGCCAAAACCTTCTATATGCGCCTTGCTGATATTAGTAATGATACCATGAGTTGGCATTGCGGTTTTACATAAGGAGGCTATCTCTCCCCGGTGGTTTGCTCCCATCTCTATCACGAGGAATCCGGCATCAGCAGGCGCACTTAGCAGCGTCAGCGGCACTCCGATGTGATTGTTCATGTTTCCGGATGTGCTGTGTACTTTTTTCTTCCTCGAGAGAACATCTGTCACAAGTTCTTTTGTGGTGGTCTTCCCGTTGGTGCCAGTGATGGCTATCACGGGTACCTGTACCGTTTTCCTGTGCAGGACAGCCAGCTCTGTCAATGTGACAAGCACATCGTTTACGCCAATGATCTTATCACCTTTGATTGAAGGATCATCCGTCACTGCTGCGGCTGCACCGGCCGATAATGCTGCTGCTGCATGCTTATTGCCGTCATGATTGGGTCCTTTAAGTGCGAAAAAGACTTCGCCCTTCCTGATCTTTCTTGTGTCAGTACAAATGCCCGCTGAACCGCGGACAAGGTTGTATAAATCGTTTAGCTCCATTTTATTGCAAAAATAAGCCCCATTATTCCGAATAATGAGGCTTTTATGTTATTGTCCAATAAATCTTTTACAATCCTGCAGGACTTCCCACTCTGATCATTGCACACCTGAAACCCAGGTCATCGCGTGATGCCTCCTGATCAAGGTAACGGCGGGTTGAAGGATTAAGCCAGTAGGCTCTGTCTTTCCATGATCCGCCCTTGATGACCCTGGCCCTGTCATTGATAAGGGTCACATAATCATTGTCAGTGGTGTTCTGTGCATACATTCTTTCTGTCTGTGGCAAGTCAGCATTGCCAGACCACTCCAGGCTTGAGGAAATACTTGAGATAACATCACCATCAAGATAGTTCCTGTAGTCAGATTTCTGGTAGTTGTACCTGTTGGCAACATCTTCCGGCTTCACAGTATCAATCTGCAGTCTTCCGAGCCTGTCTTTTTCAACCACCTGTCCATTGGCATCCCTGCGAAGGTCAGTGAATACGTTGCCCCTGAACGGGTTAAAGCCGTCAATGTCTTCTGAGGAAAGAGGACGGTAAACATCCTGAGTCCATTCATTCACATTGCCTGCCATGCAATACAGGCCGTAGTCATTGGGCCAGTATGACCTGACATCAACGGTAATGCTACCGGCATCGTTCAGGTTACCTGCAACGCCCATCATGTCACCGCGTCCACGGACGAAGTTAGCCATGAATTCGCCCCTGTATTTGGGAGCCGAGTTGCGAACATTATGTCCGTCCCACGGGTAAATTGCTCTTTCGTATATTCTCTCTTCAAAAGTGTTCCCTCTGAGACCGTAAGCGGCGAATTCCCACTCAGCCTCCGTAGGCAGGCGGTAGCGTGGCAGAAGCACACCGTCTTCCTGACGTACACGGGCGTGAACCTCATCAACTCTTTCACCTGGAATACCTTCATATTGCCCGGCATAATAAGATTCTGTATTGAAATTATTAGCCCCTGTCTGTTCTACATTCAGCTCCTGCCACTTGGTGTCAAGAAGTATCTGCTCATTGACCCTGTCAGTTCTCCATACACAGTAGTCATTTGCCTGCAGCCAGCTTACACCCACAACAGGATAGCTGTTATATGAAGGATGCCTGAAATAATACTGTACATAAGGCTCATTGAAGGCAAGCGGGCTTCTCCATACAAGTGTGTCAGGGAGAGCACGGCGATGAACTTCGGGATAATCCCTGTAAACTCTTCTGAGCCAGTAAAGATATTCACGGTAATCGAGGTTAGTGACCTCTGTTTCATCCATATAAAAAGAAGAGACTGTAACCCTGCGTGGAATATTGTTCCAGTCGTACATCACATCCTGATCAACTCTTCCCATGGTGAAGGTTCCTCCTTCGATGAGCACAAGATTGGGCCCCGTTAGCTGTTCTGCAGCTTCTCCGATGGGATAACCGAGGTCGTTCACATCGCTTGATTTAGGATCTCTGTAACTCCATCCTGTGGTAGGAGATACGCTATCCTGCTTGACCCCCTTGCAGGAAAACATGAAGAGTGCAACAACTACGAAAACCGGCAAAGCTCTGAGTTTATACATGGCCTCTTTACTATTTAAAACATGTTTAATTTTCAAAAATATAAAAAATTAACTTAGAAACAACGCTGCTCCAAAAATAACTACAAAACGGGTAACTTTATTACATGAATGACCTTTCTTTTTTCAACATTATTTAAAGAAACCGAAAGACCGGCTTTGACAACTGCTGTTCCCGGGAAGGCCGCATCAACTCCAGGTAGATTATAACTATATGATAATGTGATTCTTATGGAACCAGAATCCCATCCTGCCGAAGGTTCAATTGCAGAAAAACCTGACCTGATGTACCAGCCTGCCATACCGAAGACAAGCTCCCTGAAAGAGGCAGAAGCTCCTAAATAAGTGATAATATTACCATCCTGCAGCATCAGCAAAGCCGAAGTCCGGATCTCAATATCGCTTCCGTCCGGGGTAATGACCCTGCCGGCATTGATTGTATAGAGCCGCTTTAGCCTGTTATAGACCTGGGAACTTTCACCTAAATAAGGCGTCGCAAGATGCAACACTGAGAAACCTCCGTACCATGGTCCTGTAGAGAAGGTGAATCCTGTTCCTAAATCAAAAAGAGTTGTACCGGCATCAGTGACAGTCTCTCCCGGCGGACTAACAAGGCCCCCGAAAGGATCAAAGTCGCCCGGAAAGGTGACAGCGCCGCGGTTAATTCCCCGGTGAATAACAGAGGCTGTCAGACCGGCATTAAAAAAGAGATTTCTGCCTGCCTTCAGGTGATATGCATAGCTCATTCCTGCCCGCAGGTCATTCATTACCTCTCCGAGCATGTCATCAACGACCCAGAGGCCTGCTCCGCCGTGAAGTGTCTGTGAGAAGTCATCGTAGGAAGCATAAACCGACTGCAAGCCAAAGCCGGCACCGGGCAGGAAGGAGTAGCAGGATATCTTCATGGTGCCTTCTCCTGCAGAACCTGTGAAAGCAGGATTGTACATCATCTCCATGCCAGTCGCCGAGCCGTACCAGGTGTCCTGCGCCACTGCTGCTGCAACATTTGTAATCAGCAAAAAGACTGTTATCGTTTTTCTTAATCCCATGATGTCTCTACAGCAATATCAACGTTTCAGTGGCGTTAATATTTTGCCCGCACCGGCATCCGCTGGGCAAAGATAATCTACTTCACTATCTTTGCGCTGATGAAACGCAAAAGTATCCTCTCCTGCTTATCCGTATTGTTGGCAACGCTGATTGCACTGCCTGCTGCAGCACAGGGATACACCACCTCATCACTACTGAGCAGTGGCAGGTGGATTAAGATTGCCATTACCGAACCCGGCATTTACCGCATCGATTACTCCCAGATAAGGGATATGGGATTTACTGATCCCTCAGCTGTGGCGATCTTTGGCAATAACCGGGGACAGCTCTCCTTTTATAATGACGGAACCGCTCCTGATGATCTCAGACAGGTGGCTTTCCTGGCTGAAAAAGGCAGTGACAACATCTTTAACGACGGTGACTTTATCCTTTTTTACGGTGAAGGGACACACAGGTACAGGTACAACAAAGGCACCGGTTACTACGATTTCATAAGACACCACTATTCGGATACCGCATTTTACTTCATCACCTCGCGAACCGGCGGCGCATTGCAGGTAAAGACAGCGACATCACCTGCAGGAGAACCAGGCCTTTTTTCAACCTCAACCGATGTGAGCTGCCGGTATGAAACAGAAGGCAATAACCTTCTCAGGTCGGGAAGAGAATGGTACCAGCAGGTAATCCCCGGAAAGGAAAACACTGTTGATCCCATTTTCAGAAACCTGATCACCAGTGAAAGGATCAGGTATCGCTTCAGGGCGCTTGCAAGGTCGGACAACGAATCTCTGTTCACTATTAAGCAAGGCGCTTCAGTGATTAATACGGTTCCCGTTCCGGCTGTTAATATGGCAGATATCAACGGGGTCTATGCCAGTATCATTGCCGTTAAAGATTCATGTTTTCCCGCATCATCATCACCTCTTTTCTCCGTCACTTTTTCAGGTTACGGCAACCTTTCAGCCACAGGGTATATTGACTACCTGGACCTGCAGGGAAGAGCACAGCTGAATTATACTGACAGGCAGCTGCCTATTTCTGACAGCCATACGGCAGGAGAAGGTAATATCACACAGTTCAGTATAACGGGAACTACCGCACTGATGGTCTGGGATGTTACAGATCCGTTTGCTCCCGTGGTTATGGAGTCTTCATTCTCGGGAGGAAATACAATCTTCAGGGCAGAAACTGATTCACTGTGTAATTTCATTGCTTTCAGTGCCCCGCATGTCATGCGGCCTGTGATCAAGGCTGGTGTAATCCCAAACCAAAACCTTCATGCCCTTGCACCGGCTGAGATGATAATCATAACCCACCCGCTTTTTGCATTCTATGCACAGCGTGTGGCAGACATGCATCTCTCTGATGACGGCACCACCTCTATGATAGTCACACCCGGTCAGATCTATAATGAATTTTCAGGAGGTATTCCTGATGCAGTGGCCATTCGTAACTTCGTGAGAATGATGCACGAGAAAGGGAAGAACGCGCCTTCCCCACTCAAATACCTGCTTCTGTTCGGCGACGGATCATATGAGAACAAAACACCCCCTCCTCAAAACACCTCATTCATACCCACCTGGCAGTCAGTGAATTCTCATATCGGAGTGCTTTCCTTCACCTCTGATGACTTCTACGGACTGCTGGATGACGGAGAGGGAGAAGAAGAAGGATTTCTGGATATTGCCATTGGCAGGCTGCCGGTTTACGATACTACGGGTGCCGGCATAGTAACCCGCAAGATGTCATCTTATCTCAGCGCCTCAGCCATGGGCTCATGGAGAAATAATCTCTGCATGGTTGCCGATGATGAGGACGGAAACCTGCATATGATGGACGCAGAAAGTCTCAGTGCGGAAGCCTCTGCCTCCGCACCGGCCCTCAGCGTAGAAAAGATCTACCTCGATGCTTACCGTCAGGAGACTTCCGTTACCGGCAACTCATATCCGGATGTAGTCATGGCCATAAATGACCGGATAGCTGCAGGGTGCCTGATATTCAATTATGTAGGCCACGGAAGCGAGACCGGCCTGGCTCATGAAAGGGTCATCAGGACTGACAACATCAACTCCTGGAAAAACAAGGGTATGCTTCCCCTGTTTATCACTGCCACCTGCGAATTCTCAAGATTTGATGACGTGGAGATAAATCCCGCCACCGGGGAGATCTCTTCCCGGACATCTGCCGGTGAAATGGTATTACTCAATCCCGCTGGCGGAGGCATAGCCCTGATGAGCACCACCAGGGTTGTTTATTCTGCACCTAACTTCACTCTTAACAGGAATATCTACGACTATGCCTTTGCGATAGCAGCTGATGGGAAGTCGATGAGAATGGGTGACATCATCAGGCTGGCCAAGATAAAAGCAGGGACCGGGATGAACAAGCGCAACTTCCTGCTTCTTGGAGACCCTGCCCTCAGACTGGCATGGCCTGTTAATGGCAAGGTGGTCACCGACAGCATAAACAAGATCTCCGTAGAACTGGCATCTGACACTCTTAAAGCACTGTCAGTCATCACTGTAAGCGGTCACATTCAAGACCCTTCCGGGAATCTGATGACTTCGTTCAACGGGACGGTTGAGCCCGTAGTTTATGATAAATCTTACTCGATAAGCACCCTCGGAAACGACGGAGGATCAACGATGAGCTTCCCTGTTACCGGAAATATCATTTTCAGCGGCAAGACTGCTGTAAAGGATGGACTTTTCAGATTCTCCTTCATCGTCCCTCTCGATATTAATTACACCTACGGTCAGGGAAGGGTGACATACTATGCCAGGAACGGCGACACTGATATGAACGGAAGCTTTACTGACCTGGTGGTAGGAGGATTTTCTGATATTGACATAAATGACACTGAAGGCCCTGCAATAAGGCTCTTCATGAACGACACTCTTTTTGCTGCGGGTGGCATTACCGATACCTCACCTTCTCTTCTGGCGCTCATAAGTGATGAATCAGGCATCAATGCCACCGGAGCCGGCATAGGACATAACATCATTGCATGGCTCGATGATGATCAGTCCGGGGCGGTATCGCTGAACAGCCTTTTCAGTACAGACCTTGGCGGACACCGTTCAGGAAGGCTGACATATCAGCTTCTTATCCCTGAGAAGGGCGAGCATACTGTATCACTAAGAGCATGGGACAACCTGAACAACCCCTCCGTAGCATCCCTGCGGTTTGTAGTTGAAACCAGCGGCATGTTCAGGCTGACGGACCTTCTCTGCTATCCTAATCCCGCGGTGGCTGAGGCCTGGTTCACAGCCGGTCATAACAGGCCAGACTCAGAAATAAAAATTACTATCACCGTTTACAATACCTCAGGCAGAGCCCTGAAAATTATAAGAGAAACGGTCTCCACTGCCGGATACAGGTTGCCTGATATCATGTGGGACGGCTGCGATGACTCCGGCGGACGGCTTGCAAGGGGATTGTATATCTGGCAGGTTGAGGCCGTGACTACTGAGGGCGAGAAAGCTTCTGCTTCAGGAAGAGTTATCATTTTGTAAGGTAATACAATATCTGTCTTTTTTTTTTGTTTTATATTTGCACCAATCTGAACTGAAAAGAGAAATGAAAAACAAGGCACTAATTATCACCATATTACTGATATCAAATTTATCCTGCCTGCAGATAATTGCACAGGATGATCCTCTTAACGCAATACAGACAGTGGTACCATTTCTGACAATTGCCCCTGACTCACGTGCCGGAGGGATGGGAGATGCAGGTGTTGCGACCTCACCTGATATTTTCAGCATGCACTGGAACCCGGCCAAATTTGCATTCATTGACGGGAACGGAGGTTTCGGAATTTCCTACTCACCATGGCTGAGGGCATTGGTGCCTGATATCAACCTTGCTTATCTTGCGGGCTACTACAGGATTGACAGCAGGCAGGTCGTTGCCGCCAGCCTTATGTATTCATCTCTCGGTGAGATACAGTTCACTGATGACTACGGCAACTACCAGAGCACCCACAACCCCAACGAATTCTCCGTTGATGCAGCTTACTCACGTCTCTTTTCGCAACACTGGTCAGGGGGCGTGGCGCTGCGGTTCATCTATTCAAATATCACCGGAGGACAATATGTCGGCAGTACGGAGACAAAAGCCGGTATAGCTTTTGCTGCAGATGCTTCAGGCTACTATAACACGGATATTAAGATCGGTTCAAAGGAGGGTAAGATAGCTGCCGGATTCAATTTTTCGAACATCGGTTCAAAGATGAGCTATACCGATACGCGTGACCCGGATTTCATCCCGATGAATATGCGTCTGGGAACTACAGGCACTATCAAGCTTGACAAGTACAATGCCCTCAGTCTCTCTGTTGACTTCAACAAGCTTCTTGTTCCCACACCGCCGATATATGATATTGACGGAACAACTATTCTTGACGGCAAAGATCCGAACGTATCCGTTCCGGTTGCAATATTCCAGTCGTTCTTTGATGCTCCTGGCGGCTTCAGGGAGGAGATGTACGAGTTCACAGCCTCACTGGGCATTGAGTACTGGTATAATGAACAGTTTGCTTTACGGGCAGGTTATTTCAACGAGGCAGAGTCAAAAGGCAATAAAAAATATTTCACTGCCGGAGTCGGATTCAGGCTTAATGTCTTCTCACTGGACTTTTCTTACCTGGTACCTGTAACGCAGAACAACCCGCTGGCCCGCACCTTGAGATTCTCTCTCGGCTTCGATTTTGACGCGCTGCGCAACGCAAGCAAAAAATAAATTATGACCCTTCGCCACCGGATCGGACAGGGGATTGACTTTCACCGTCTTGCCGAAGGGCGTGAACTCTGGCTGGGGGGTGTACATCTGGTGTCATCTGTGGGATGTGTGGCTCACTCTGACGGCGATGCGCTTATACATGCAATATGCGACGCGCTTCTGGGGGCAGCAGGGCTGAATGATATAGGTTATCATTTCCCTGACACTTCTGAGGAGTTAAAAAACATTGACAGCAAGATACTTCTCAGGCGCACTGTTGAGCTGATCTCGGCAAAAGGCTATCGGATTGTCAACATAGACAGTACCGTATGCCTGGAATCGCCCAGGCTGGCTCCCTATATAGAATCAATGCGCAATACACTGGCCGAGACAGTGGGGATCAATCCCGATTCTGTGGCAGTGAAAGCTACAACAACTGAAAAAATGGGATTCACCGGACGGGGTGAGGGAGTAATTGCGATGGCCGTCTGCCTGATAGCAGACATGATCCCTGATAATATTTAACCCATTATATCCTCAATCAGTTTATCATCTGCCATCGAAGGCATGGTGATAACCAGTCCCGGCGTGCGCTCCATCTCCCTGCGTATTGCAAATATTGCTTCCTTGTTCCTGGCCCAGCTGCGTCGTGCAATACCGTTGTTCACATCCCAGAGAAGCATTGATCTCAGCCTCTTTTCCGCCTCCCGGCTGCCGTCAAGGAGCATCCCGAAACCGCCGTTAATGACCTCTCCCCAACCAACTCCTCCGCCGTTGTGTATTGAAACCCATGTGGCGCCGCGGAAGGCATCACCAATAACATTTTGTATGGCCATATCAGCGGTGAACTGCGAGCCGTCATATATGTTTGACGTCTCCCTGTATGGTGAGTCCGTGCCGGAGACATCATGATGATCGCGCCCTATTACTATGGGAGCTGTGATGTCTCCCGCAGCAACGGCGTCATTAAATGCTTTTGCTATCTCTGTTCTTCCTGTGGCATCAGCATAGAGTATCCTTGCCTGTGATCCCACCACAAGCCTGTTCCTTCCTGCCTCTTTTATCCAGTGTATGTTGTCAGCCATCTGCTGATGTATCTCTGAAGGCGAGTCCTTCATCAGTCTGCTGAGAACTTCAGCAGCTATCTCATCTGTTCTTTCAAGATCACGGGGATCGCCCGAGCAACAGACCCAGCGGAAGGGTCCGAATCCGTAGTCAAAACAGAGAGGTCCCATAATATCCTGGACATAAGAAGGATACCGGAAGCCTCCATGGCCGTCGCCAATATCCGCTCCGGCACGTGAGGCCTCGAGCAGGAAGGCATTGCCATAGTCAAAGAAGTAAGTGCCATGAGCTGTATGCCTGTTGATGGCCTCAACCTGCCTTCGCAAAGAGGCTTTTACGAGATTGCGGAATTTCTCCGGGTCAGCAGACATCATTACCACGGCTTCCCCGAAGGTTATCCCTGCCGGGTAATAGCCTCCTGCCCATGGATTATGCAGCGATGTCTGATCTGATCCCAGGTCAGCCCATAATCCTTCATCGGCAAATCTCTCCCACAGATCCACAATATTGCCATGATAGGCAAGGGATACCACCTCACCGGCAGCTTTTGCCTTTCTGACACGACTGACCAGTGATGAGAGTTCCTCATGAACCTCATCCACCCATCCCTGCGAATGGCGCGTCAGAATGGCCTTCGGGTTCACCTCGGCAATTACGGTTATCACACCTGCTATATTGCCGGCTTTTGGCTGTGCCCCAGACATGCCTCCCAGTCCTGATGAAATGAACAGTTTCCCGTGCAGGTCGTTACCACCTTCTTTATGCCGTCGCCCTGCATTCAGGACAGTGATGGTTGTACCGTGAACTATACCCTGCGGGCCTATGTACATATAGGAGCCGGCAGTCATCTGACCATATTGCGACACACCCAGGGCATTGAATTTCTCCCAGTGATCCTGCGACGAATAATTCGGAATCACCATACCATTGGTGACTACCACCCGAGGAGCCTCACGGTGTGAGGGGAAGAGACCCAGGGGGTGACCGGAATTCATCACCAGAGTCTGTTCATCATTCATGGTGGCGAGATACCTCATCGTGAGCCTGTACTGAGCCCAGTTCTGAAAGACAGCGCCGTTGCCTCCATAGGTTATGAGTTCATGGGGATGCTGCGCCACCGCATTGTCAAGGTTATTGGTGATCATCAGCATGATGGCGGCGGCCTGCACTGAACGGTGAGGGTATTCGCTGATAGGCCTGGCTTTTATCACATAATCAGGACGGTAGCGATACATATATATGCGTCCGTACTCGCGAAGCTCAGAGGCAAACTCAGGTGCCAGCTGCGGGTGAAGTTCTTCAGGGAAATATCTGAGGGCATTGCGCAGAGCCAGTTTCTTTTCATCACTGTTAAGTATGTCCTTGCGTCGCGGAGCGTGGTTTATTGATGCGTCAAACGCTTTTGCCTCAGGCAGGTGTTCGGGGATGCCAGCCAATATCTGCCGTTTAAAATCATTCATAATCCGGAAATTATATTCGGGAATCAATCAATACAAATATATTAAAATGGGTAGAGACGTTGCATGCAACGTCTCTACATCCTGATAAAATATTAATATATCAGTCTATTTTGCGTGGATGATCTCGTCATCAACGAGGATACGTCCGCAATATTCACACACGATGATCTTCTTCCGCGATTTGATGTCCAACTGCCGCTGAGGGGGTATCTGGTTGAAGCATCCTCCGCAGGCGTCCCTCTGCACTGAGACAACGGCGAGACCGTTGCGTGCATTCAGGCGAATACGTTTATAGGCGGTAAGCAGTCGCTCTTCGATCTTTGTCTGCAGTTCCACGGATTGTACATCCAGCACTTCCTCTTCTTTCTGGGTGTCACGAGTGATGTCATCAAGTTCTGACTTCTTCCCGTCAAGATCTTTTGTTCTCTCTTCAAGAACTCCCTGTGCTTCAGTCATCACCTCTTTTTTCTCATTCAGAAGAATTGTGAACTCGCGGATCTTCTTATTGCATAATTCAATTTCAAGCGTCTGGAATTCAATCTCTTTGGAGAGAGAGTCATATTCTCGGTTGTTACGCACATTATTCTGCTGTTCCTCATATTTTTTTATGAGGCCCTGTGAAGTTACTATCTCATTGTTTTTGCTGAGCAGTGATTTTTCCATCTCAGCAATCTCGCTCTGCAGGTTGTTGATCCTGGTCTCCAGACCAGCCACCTCGTCTTCAAGGTCCTGTACTTCCAGAGGCAGTTCACCCCTGAGGGTTCTTATCTTGTCAATCTCTGAGTCAACAAGCTGCAGTGAAAACAGAGCTCTGAGTTTCTCCTCAATGGTCAATTCGGTCTCACTGGTTTTTGTACTTTTCGTCATAAGAAATAATTAATAGGATTCGTTTTTGTCGCGGAAAACCGGAGCGCAAATTTAGGAAATTTTTTGATAACCAGTTCGTACAGGAGCTGTAAAGAAAATTTTTCGCTCTCATAATGACCCACATCGGCTACCAGCATATTCTCCGGAGCCTCTGTAAAGGCATGGTATTTTATGTCGCCGGTTACGAAGGCGTCGGCGCCGGCGCGGGCGGCTTCACTGATAAGGGAGGCGCCTGATCCGCCGCATACGGCGACGGTAGTGATGATGCGCGCGGGGTCGCCGCTGAACCGTATCACCGGGGTGCCGAAGACCTCCTTCAGGTGTTCAAGCAGCTTCTCACCGGTGAGCGGAGTGACGACAGTGCCCACGGTGCCAGCGCCGGCGCCGCGATATTCATTGGAAAGAGGTATGATATCATAGGCTGCTTCCTCATAAGGATGTGCAGCCAGAAGTGCTCTGACAACGCTATCTGTAAGGTGAACCGGAACAACACTCTCAATACGTATTTCCTTTTCGGTATGCATCTCTCCAACCTTCCCGGCAAAGGGTTTTGCACTCTCCCCTGCCCTGAATGTTCCCTCCCCTGCAGCATTAAAGCTGCATGAGTCATAGTTGCCGATATGTCCTGCACCTGCTGCAAGCATTGCCTCCCGCACCCTGGCAGCTTCAGCCACAGGCACAAAAGTGACAATCTTTGACAGCTTTTCACTGGCAGGAGCAAGCACCCTGATATTTTCAAGGCCAATCTTCCCGGCCATGACATGGCTCACCCCCCATGACACAGCATCAAAACTTGTATGTGCCGAATAAACAGCTATGCGGTTACTTATGGCTTCTGCCACGCACCTCTCTGTCCTGTTTCCATACCCGAGACGCTTTAACGGTGAAAATATCAGCGGATGATGTGAAACGATAAGGTTATGCCCATGACTTACCGCTTCACGGATCACCTCTTCATTAACGTCAAGGGTGAAGAGGACAGAATCAATGATGGCATCAGGGTCACCAACCTGAAGACCGCTGTTGTCATATGACTCCTGGTATTGAAGAGGTATCAGCTCCCCGATCCATTCTGTGAATTCCCTT
>DATKUS010000216.1:0-6144 GCA_035530535.1 Bacteroidales bacterium | reverse complement strand
ATCCCTACGGCCCTTGAAACCGTCGAGGAACGTTTACGCATGGCATTCGAGGGAGTCCCCAATGAGACCAGGAAGTCGTTCCCTGACGGAAGAACCATATTCGAAAGGGTTCTCCCGGGACGTGACCGGATGTACCCTGACACTGACTCGGAACCCATACCTGTCACCACTGAGATGATCGAGGAGCTTGGCCGTGAGGTGCCGAAAGATATATCATTCCGGTTTGGACAGATGAAGGAATGGGGTATCCCCGAAGATGCACAGCACTACCTCCTCAAAAAGAACCTGGTGGTTATCATCGAGCGCATTGCTGATGACTTCGGATTTGATCCGGGAGAAGTCGGTACACTCATCGGACACAGGTTCCGGAATCTCGAAGGACAAAAAAAGACAGCGGCGGATTTCAGTTATGAAACTCTTTACAGCCTTTTCGCCTTTATAAAAGAAAAGAACCTTCTGCCCCAGATAGCCAGGGTTATGCTCCCCAAGACCGTGGCATCGGCGAAGCCCAATTTCGATAAGATACTGTCAGACACAGGTTACCGGAAATCCACCCTGGCAGAAATTAAGTCACAGGTAAGCGGCCTCAGAAAAGAATTCAGTGAGATCTGTTACAACGGCAACAGCAGCACCAGGGCAGCCACGGACTGGATAATGGGACGTGTTCTTGTTCAGGCGATGGGCAACATCAGGCTGTCTGAAGTGAAAAAAGAGGTGTCCGGGTTAATTGAGAGATCAAATTAAAAAAGATGGCAGAAGACGTTTTTCAGGGATACAAGGGAGAGGCGCTGAAAGTGCTGAAGAAATTCAATGTGCGGGTCTGGGGACAGGCTGAGACCGAGACCACGCGCGGACTTTTCAAAGGCACTGTCCTGCCGAGATCGGAGAATGATGACGACCTGCATATTGTCATCAAGATTGAGACCGGTTATAACATCGGTATCGATGTGACCACCATCACCGGCATGAAGGAGACAGGTTATAAAAAAGCCAACTATAAGATCCCGGAAAAAGAGTTTCCCTATTCGGATGACAAGCCCAATGTAAAGCTTTTCGGCACCGGCGGCACCATTGCCTCGCGACTTGATTACCGCACAGGGGCGGTTATCCCCGCCTTCTCTCCGGGAGAATTGTACGGTGCCGTTCCCGAGCTGGCGGATGTCTGCAACATCAAGACTGAGAAGCTTTTTGCCGTATTCAGTGAAAATATGGGTCCTGACCAGTATAAGCTCCTGGCCAAAGCCATTGGTGATGAGATCGCCGGCGGTGTTGACGGCATAATGATCGGTCATGGCACCGACACACTTCATCACACGGCTGCAGCTCTTTCTTTCATGGTTCAGAATTCACCCGTACCCATAATCCTGGTAGGATCACAGCGTTCTTCAGACAGGCCTTCATCAGATGCGGCGCTGAATCTCATCCACGCCTCCACAGCCGCCGGTCATGGCGACATTGCGGAAGTGATGGTATGCATGTTCGGTCCCACAAGTGATGAATACGGATTTCTGCACCGCGGAACAAGGGTACGTAAGATGCACAGTTCTTACAGGTCGACATTCAGAACCATTGGTGACACGCCGGTAGCCACGGTAACACGTCAGGGGGTCACTCCCATCAAGAGCGAGTACAATCCGCGCCGTACCGACCGTAATGTCAGCATTTATCCCTGGTTCAATGAGAATGTCACCATGATGTACTACTATCCGCACATGAAGGCGGACATAATGTACTCACTCATTGATGCCGGATACAAGGGAATCATTATTGTAGGCACAGGTCTCGGCCATGTGAACAGGGAGCTGTATCCTGCCCTTGAAAGAGCTCAGAAAGAGAATGTTTCTGTGTTCATGACCCTTCAGACCATCTGGGGTTACGTTCACATGTTCGTATATGAGACAGGCCGTGATATGATGGCCAGGGGAGTCATCCCGCTGGGTAACATGCTGCCCGAGGTAGCGTGGGTAAAGCTTGGCTGGGCGCTGGGGCAGACCGATGATCCCCAGGAGGTGAAAAGGATTATGTTAACCCCTGTAAACGGGGAGATAACCGAAAGGGAGCCTTACAACGGTTACCTGGTCTACCAGGGAGGTGTGCCCGAGGTGGAGGAATTCATCAGGCGGGTACACAAATAGGTAGTTGAAGAGTTGAAAAGTTGATAGGTTTATGAGTTTATAGGTTTATAGGTTTTTGGAACCCCGAAGGAGTGATATTATTATAGACAGACGGGATAAAAACCTATAAAACCCCGAAGGGGTGGTACCTGAAGCTCTTACTTTATATTTTTGTAGTGCTCGTAGCGTTCAAGGATATCATGAACGTACTTGTTCACCGCATCACCTTGTTTCAGTGAGCCGTGTTTTACAACCGGGTCATCGTAAACGGCAGGGTCTGATTTGCGGGACAGATAAACAGACACATTATCATCCCATTTCCCGGGGTCCAGACCGTTCTTATCAGCAAGTTTCATGGCATCAAGCACATGTCCCTGACCGGCATTGTAAGATGCCAGTATAAACTTGACCCTCTCCACGGGGTCAGGGACTTTATCATTGAAGAGCGTATTAAGCCAGCTTATATACCGTACGCCTGCATATACATTATTCTCTACTGACCGTCTCACATCGAGTCCGAAGTGACGGCCTGTGGAAGGCATCACCTGCATAAGTCCATATGCCCCTACCGGTGATGTAATCGAGGCATTGAATCTTGACTCCTGGAAAATAAGTGCTGCCAACATGCGCCAGTCCCAGCCAATGGTATCACTATAGCTTCTTATGATATCATCATACTGCGATACCTTGCCCGTGGAAGTGGAAAAGTATTCCGAGGATGCTATCCGTGCAGAGCGTACACCCCTGAAGTATTTTGCCTCAAGCCTTGCGTAGGCCGATGTTGTGCTGTATCCGATGATCCATGAGTTTAGCTCTTCAAGCAGTGCATCAGATCCTGTCTTGCGTACTCCCCATGCCAGGTTCTGAGCCGGGCTCACCGGGGTTGTGATGTCAAGGTTATCCAGAAGATTGGCCATGATGTTTGCTATGTTCTCATCGCAGACGGTAAACTCTATCTCACCGTCAGCCACCTGACGTGACAGGTCCTCAGCATCAAAAGGTACTTCTATAATGTCGATTTCTACACCTGTCTCTCGCTCAAGGTTATAAAGTCGTTGAGCATATGAAGAACCTTTCTGTACAAAGATTGTCTTTCCGGCAAGGTCCTGCTGATTACGAACCAGCATGGCAGTCATTGCATATGGATTCATTTTCTGCCAGCCGTTTGGTTTTCTCTGAACAAGAACCTGCCTTGTCTGCATGATGGGAGCAGTAAAGCTCATCTGCTCCTTACGTTCAGCGTTGATTGTCAGCCCCATAGCTACAACGTCAACCTCTCCTTCCTGTAACATCAGGAAAGCCTCATCTATATCATTTTTGGCAATTATCTCCAGTTCAATTCCAAGATGATCTGCAAATTTCTTAAGCAACTCAAAGTGAAAGCCCATTGGCTCACCCTTATATATAAAGTAACTGGTCTGGTTAATGTTTGTCACAGCCCTGATCCTGCCTTCAGCAATGATGTCGGCAAGGTCGCGTGATACTATCGGAGCGGATACAACTCTCTTATTCTCCCTGTTGCAGGAGATGACTGACAAAAGAATTATAAACAAGAACGAAACGATTTTCCTCAAATTCTAAATAATTAGTCCTACCTATTCTAAACAACATTATTCCGAAAATGTTGAGGCCACGAAGGTAGTAATTTTATTAATCATAGAAGGTCCATGCCAATCCGTACCTTAACATCCTGACATTCAATGGATAATCAGGTATAAGGAAGTAATCGTAACCCATCAGTCCCGAGTTGATATGGTCAAACATTATGAAGAACCTGGTGCGTTTCACCTTCAGATTGAGGAATACATTAATAAAAGGATAGTTGCCGGTCTCAGTATCATAACGGCTAAAATATCTGCCTGTAGAGGGCATATAGCTCATAGAATTATAGAGGGTATGCATGAACACTTCACCTCCGATCTGCATGGAAAGCTCACCGTTTGTGGCTTTGAACCTGAAAATATGATCCAGGAAAAGGGCGCTTCTACCTGTAGCAACAGGCAGGCTAAGGACCTCATTATTGGTGCTTTTCTGGAGTAGTAATGTATTGTCCCAGTGGAGTTTCCATACCACAAAATCCTTCTTCACAGTGAGAGCTGCCACAGACAACCCTCCGGCATACTGTGAAGGCATGGCATTGGGTCCCATATAGGTAAAGTTATCAACAATGGCATAATTGAACCTGATGCTGGCATGACGACCGGGATAATCCAGAGATGAGCCAACAGTGAGGCGAAACTCTCTTCCGGCATCGAACTGCCAGGCAAAATTATTTGACCCCCAGGAGGTATACCAGTATGAAGGTGTGTAGCTGGCGACGGCACCTGTTGCGTCCCATGTAAGGGTCCCTCTGCCTGTTGAAAACTCTTTGAAGATACGGCCATTGACGATGAAGTCTCCTGCCCTGTATCCCTGGAACCAGAGGTCGCCCGAGGCCCACCAACCGAATTTATCACCTATATTATTGAATATCTTGCCGGTAAGCACCAATGAGCTCTGGTTTTTTGCAACTGTATCCGGCCTTGTCAGGCTGTCACCAGGTACCACCTGCCCATAATGACGAAGCTCACTCCTTATGCCGGCGCCGGCGCCAAAGCTGAATTTTCCCGCACTTCCCGCGGCAAGATCTACCCTGAAAGTATTGGAGAAAATACTCTGTGAAAGAGAGTCGGAACTCACCAGCCTGTTAATCAGAATGGTGTCATAGAATTCCGCCAGGGGGTAGTTGTCGAGATAGCGTCTCTTGTTCCACTCGTATATACCTATATGTGAAAATGTTACCGGGCCGCTCCTGTCGAGCTCCCCTGTCACTGTATCACGTTTCCCGCCGGGAGAATACCTTTGCACCAGCATCAGGTGCCTGTTTTTGAGGTTACTCTGCGCCTTGTTAACATCATTCAGGTTCACCGGCACATCGGCAGTGGAGTACTCGTTATCGCTAAGGAATTCAGCATCCACGACGCCCCCGTTCTCGAAAGAGAGCAGGTTATTGATTCCTGCAGTAAAGTATGCAGTATAATTATCTCCGTTATATGAGGAGTGAAGAAGGAAAGTCTTGTTGGCCGCTTTCTGGTAGTCATACTGGCCAAGGGAATATACAATATCATAAATGAATCCGAAGTTCAGCTTCCTGTTGATATTCTGAGAGTGTCTTATCCTGAATGTCTGTTCCGCCTGCGGCTTTGATCCTCCGTTGGTCCATACCATCTCTGTAAAGGGCACCTGAGTATTGATGAACCGCGGATTTGCCGGCGTGTACATGAATGGCACATAGTTGGAGTAAAGGTATTTGTCCGGCTGCCACACCCTGTCGAAGAAATTTATCTGGTACAAGGGGAGACCGTAGTTACCGGGGTAAGCATTAAAGTCTGAATATCTGTCACTTATGCGGTATCTCTGGAACAATGAGAAGGCAGTATCAAGTGGCATAGCGATCTCTCCTGTATAGTCTGAAGTGAGAGTCCACTGTCTGGTTACCTTTTTCAGGGTAGTATCGGCATCCGATGCCGACAGGGTAAATGGCAGGATGAGGAGGGCTATATGTGCGAGAAACAGGCGCATGTGTGCAAATTTACTTAAAAAGTGACAAGTAAGGCAAGGGGAACCTAATAACGGCATATAAAGCTAAGGGCTGCCCACCGTTTGGTGTGCAGCCCCCAACTAACAACAACCATATAAATGCAAAAAATCAGTCGACGTTATCGTTCAGGTATGCGTTATTCTCCCTGATTACCGGCTGGTTATCCTCGTCGAGGCTCAGGGTGAATTTTGACACCTTGCTGCCTGCGGCTTTATTTGCTGAGTGAAGCGCAATTTTCTTGCGCACATAAGCGGGCACCTCCTCAAAGTCCTCGATGTTGTCATTCATCGACTGTGTTGAGAAGCCTTCGTTCTTCATCATATTCTGCATATGTTTGAGTTTACGGAGGGTGCCTTCGTTCTTGTCTGCGGGGGGGGCAACAGGTCGCCCTGGCGCCGGAGAAATGTTAATGTCACCGTCAGTGTCAAAATCGATTGTGGCCTGGTTGAT
>DATKUS010000215.1:0-4263 GCA_035530535.1 Bacteroidales bacterium | reverse complement strand
GAAATAGACGATAACTCTGCCTGATATTTTGTCTTTTACAGCTTCAGCCGGGTACACCACCTCCCCTGCAATCCATGAAAACATTGCATTCTGTCCCCCGGGGAACTGAGGCATCTCCTCCACCACAACAAATACTTGCTCTCCAGGTGTTTCGGAATCCACATCTGCTGCAACATCCTTTTTAACATCCATTTCTGAAGTTTTGGCTTTGGTGGTTATCTCAATAACACCATCTTTGGCTTTCTCTCCGTACAATTTAATAGCCGATTCCCCTTTAATGACATTAATGGATGCTATAGTTTCGGGTGAGATAGTATTGACATCCCGGTCACTAATGACACCATCGATGACGATGAGAGGGGAAGTCCCTCCCTGGGTGCCCTTTATTTTAATTTCATTAACCGGTGGCGGTGGCGGTGGCGGTGGTGGTGGCGGCGGTGGCGGCGCCACCATGACCGTTTCGGTTACTATTGTACTCCGTACCATTGTAATTTTCATCTCAGAATCGAAAGAAGGTTTTATAACCTTCGACTCAAATCCTACAAAGCTGACTACTAACTCACCATCATCAGGGACATTTACCAGATTGAAATGACCCAGGTTGTCCGAGGTTGTACCCATAGTGGTTCCCTTGACAATAATGGCTGCTCCGTCCAGCGGCTTTCCGTCTTCCTGAATGACAACCCCTTTAACTTCTTTGGTCACAGCCGGACCGTTGTTATCTGAAGCTAACCTGTACTCGGGCTTTGCGAAGGAGAATAATACTATCGCAAAGACAGGTAGCACAAGCAACAACTTCAGCTTTCTGTAAGGTGAAGTGCTAATATTTTTCATCATCGTAAATCTTTTTTTGTTAAGTGAATAATTGAAAGAGTTCCCCAGATCAACAACCGGTGAGCCGATGATCTGGTTTAACAGGGCTGCCATGTACAATGCCGGTTCAGATGTACGCTGCAGCGCAACCCTGTCGGCAAGATATTCGTGGTTTTGTCTCATGAACCTTGAATAGATCCATATGACAGGATTAAACCACTGAACTATACACAGCAAACCTGACAGCAGAAGGTCAAGCCAGTGTTTCTGCCGGATATGCACCATCTCATGATTCACTATCTCCCTTGTCTCCTGGTCTGTAACTGAAGGATTGACAACCACGAAGGAAAAGAATGAAAAAGGAGTTACACATTCAGCCGATCTGATCAACTTTACCGGGTATGTTGATATAACCTCTGCCTTTTTAATCGCACCAAGGACCGATCTGACCTGCTTAACGTGCATGAACAGAACAAACATGGATCCGGTGAGGTACAGGCACAGCAAAAGCAGACCGGCAATGTTTATTCCTGCGACACCAGCCTGCTGAAGGCCATTTGATATTATCCCACCTGCCTGATTACTTGACGCAGCAGGCAGCTCCATTACATAACGGATTGTTATTAAAGGAAAGATCAGGGAGGTCATAATCCCTCCCACCAGGAAGAACCGGTTCAAAGAGAAAAATCTCTCGTTACGAAGAAAGAGAAAATAGACAAGTGCAAAACCGGAGATCCAGGCAACCGACTTCAACAGATAAAATGCAATTGCTCCCATCACTTCTGCTTTTTGGTTTCTGCAAGTTCCTTTCTGGTCTCAGCCAGCAGGCTATCAAGGTCCTTAATAGTCAGGTCCTTCTCACGTGCGAAGAAAGAGGCCATTGCAGGAAATGAGTTGTCAAAATAGCTCTCCATCAGACTGAACAACTGGCTCTTTGAGTATTCACTCTTTGAAACTACCGGAAAGTAAAGATACACATTACCATAGGTCTTGTGCCCGACAAATCCTTTCTGCTCAAGTATCCTCACTACTGTCGAGACCGTGTTACGCGCAGGTTTCGGGTCATTGAACCGGCCACGGATATCCTTGACCAGTCCCTCTTCCAGATCCCACAGTATCTGCATCACCTGTTCCTCTGCCTTTGTAAGTTGCATGTTCTTCATAACCTGTTTTGTCAATCCTTCAGTACAAAGATATGACTATTTATATAGTCATGCAAATATTTTATTAACAAAATGACTATTTTTTTAGTCCTTCTATCTATCACATTGATTATCTATACTTTAAATTGTCATATATATTCATCTTTTAAATTTTCGAGGGTGGAATGTAAGGCCCTCCATGCGTCAAAGGATGACACAAGAAGTTTAAAATATTGACAAAGAGCT
Source organism: Bacteroidales bacterium (assembly GCA_035530535.1). GTDB lineage: Bacteria > Bacteroidota > Bacteroidia > Bacteroidales > VadinHA17 > SR-FBR-E99. The sequence goes on along the minus strand of DATKUS010000215.1, from coordinate 2,062 downwards.
AATTATCGGGGATAATAATTAACTTGACTTCCCAATGATTATGACTTAACTTTGTTTAACAACCTTCAACAAATAACTATGATAATGGCAAGATTGCGGAGCTTTGGGAATAGGGCGATTCAGGGCAGGTTGAGCCAATGAATTAGTATAACCTGAGAACAAATTATAACCATCCCCCATGAAAACGATTATCGAACTGCTTGAAAACAGTGCAAATAAGTTTGCGAACAACCCCTACCTCCTCGAAAAGAAAACTGACAAGTTTGAGGCACTGACATACAGGGAGACAAAAGAACAGGTATATAAAGTCGCAGCCGGATTTATGGCAATGGGCTTAAAGAAAGGTGACAGGGTTGCCCTTATCTCCGAATCACGCACAGACTGGGTGATAAGCGAGCTGGGTATATTACATGCCGGTGCCATTAACGTTCCGCTTTCAATAATGCTTAAAGAGGGGGCCGATCTGAAATTCAGGCTTGACCATTCGGATTCGAAATGGGTGATTGTTTCAGCCAATAACGCCGAAAAGATTACCTCCATTAAAAAAGAGCTCAATAAGCTCCGGAAGGTAATTCTCCTTGATCCGAAGAGCAGCTACGACGAAGATGAAATCTTTATGGGCGAGATAAAGAAAATGGGAGAAGAGTACCTGAAAAACAATTATGATAAGTTCATTGAAACCATAAACTCAGTAGGGCCTGATGATTATGCCAATATCTCATATACTTCAGGTACAACTGCTGATCCCAAGGGAATAATATTAACGCACAGAAATTATACTGCCAATATTGAACAGGCGCTTACTCTCATGGATGTTCCGGATTGGTGGACCACTCTCCTTATTCTGCCATGGGACCACTCTTTTGCACACACAGTGGGGATATATATAATGATGGCATCAGGAGCCAGCCTGGCTGCAGTGCAGTCCGGCAAATCATACCTTGACAGCCTGAAAAATATTCCCGGAAATATCAGGGAGATCAGACCGGTATTCCTGCTGAGCGCACCTGCTTTGGCCAAAAACCTCCGCAAGGGAATTGAGAAGGGCATCAGGGAAAAGGGTGGTATGGCTGAAATACTGTTTAATAATGCCATGAAGATTGCCTACCGGTACAATGGGATTGGCTGGGACAGAGGAAAAGGTTCCAGAATTTTTCTTAAACCCCTTTACAAACTTTATGACGTTATTCTGTTTAAGAAAGTCAGGGCCAGTTTCGGGGGAAGACTTAAGTTTTTCTTCGGGGGCGCGGCCCTGCTGGACATAGAACTTCAGCGATTTTTCTACGCCATCGGCATGCCCATGTACCAGGGTTACGGACTGTCAGAGGCTTCCCCGGTTATCTCCGGCAACACTGAACTGAGACATAAACTTGGATCATCAGGCATCGTGGTTAAGAACCTTGAACTGAAAATATGCGATGAGGACGGGAAGGAGATACCTGTCGGAGCAAAAGGCGAACTGTTGGTGCGTGGCGAAAATATCATGAAGGGTTACTGGAAAAACGATAAAGCCACCAGTGAAGCCCTGCGTGATGGCTGGCTGCACACGGGAGATATGGGATATGTTGACAGTGACGGCTTTCTCTATGTTCTCGGAAGATTTAAGAGCCTCCTTATTGCAGACGACGGTGAAAAATACAGTCCCGAAGGCATTGAGGAGACAATCACTGACAGGTCGCAGTTTATAGATCAGCTTATGCTTTACAATAACCAGGACAAATACACCTCTGCATTGCTTGTGCCAAATAAAGAGGCATTGTTGAGGTGGGCGAAAAATCACAATGTAAGCCTTGAAGATGCCAAAGGGCAAGAGGCTCTCCTGCTTGAAATTGAATCTGTCATCAATCAGTATAAGCAGGGAGGGATTTACGACGACCTGTTCCCTTCAAGATGGCTGCCGGCAGCTGTTGCAATTCTTGATGAGCCGTTCACCATGGACAATGCACTCCTGAACAGTACAGGGAAAATGGTAAGGGCTAAAGTCGTTGAACATCACAAAGACAAGATTGATTATCTCTACACGGCAGATGCAAAGAATATCATAAATCCAAAAAATCTTGAA
>DATKUS010000214.1:0-5356 GCA_035530535.1 Bacteroidales bacterium | reverse complement strand
GGTCAGACCTGCGTTGTTCGAGGTGCAGCACGCGTCCGGTCGCAAGATCAAGCTGAATGCCGTTGTAATGATATTCAAAGACAAATTTCACCATACCCTTGTCAGGACGCACATCGATCCGTTCCAGATCAGTCCTGAGGTCTGGACTGACAGAATCATGAAGGACCTGCAACGCGATGGTCGTCAGCGTGTCAAGCGGGAGCCACCGGCTCATGTCAGTAGTGACCCCCGCATGAGAGTCAGGGTGAATATACCCGTTGCTGTTCTTCTTCCACCCCAGAAGAAGTCCTGTTATGGCAATGGTAACAAAGATGACTGTGAGGAAGGCCGCAGCCGCCCTGTGTACCTTCCTTACTGTGGTGATCCTGAAAAATTCCCCTCCTGACTTATCGCTCCTGCTCATCCGGTAATAAATAGTGTGCAAAAATAATCCGTTCTTTCACTTGTTCGAATTGGACTTCCGTCATGTCATTCACCGCGGTAGTTGAGAACCGGCCATTGCCATTTCTCCAGCACAATTCCGGTCCTGCTCTCTGAAAGGGTTCCGCAGGTGAGCTTCACACTGTACCTTCCGGGACGCGATTGCATCGTATTCCAGTAAAACCTGCCAATGCCTTTTGCAGGTTTCACCTTTCTCTCAAACACCTGTTTTCTATCCTCGTTAAATACTGTGATGACGGCTTCGTCTTTAGGCACCTCACCGAAATAATACCATATTTCAAGACCGTTGGGTTCATTGCGTGTGTTAAGGTGGTTGTCACCCATCATCTGGTAGTTGCCCCAGGATGCCTGCTGAGAGAAGTTCATCTGCGGTTTGGGCTCAATATCAAAAAGGTGCATCTGTTTTGATTCTGTTTCGGGGGTTAGCTGCTGCAACGCACTTATATCCGTCACCCAGGCACCCCGTCCGTAGGTTCCTGCTATGAGGTCGTTCTCGCGCGGGTGGATAATGATATCACGAACAACTGCCGGAGGCATATTGGCCTTCATGGCCTCCCAGCTTTCTCCTCCGTTGAGGGACACATACACTCCCAGATCATTGCCGGCGAACAGTAGTCGCGGATTTTTAAAGTCTTCAACCACAACATTCACGGGTGAATCAGGCAATCCGTCGGTAATCTTCTTCCATGTCCTCCCATAGTCAGTGGTCCTGAACACAAATGCTGTCATAACATCATCAGTATATCCGTTCTTCGTAACATAAGCTGTGCCGGCATCATGGTTTGATGCGAATACACGGCTGACCCACATTGAAGCGGGAGCACCCAGCGCTGTCAGTCCCGGTGTCAGATCTGTCCATTTCTTTCCGAAATCAGTTGTCATCTGCAGATGGCCGTCATCGGTGCCAGCCCAGATGACACCCGCTTTTACGGGTGATTCGGCAATTGTTGTTACGGTACAGTATCTTATGTGTCCCTTACCCATGATCTTGTCGGGGTCATTGTCTGTAAGGTCCGGGCTTAGCGGTTCCCATGTCTCTCCCCTGTTCAGTGAACGTAGGACCATCTGTGCTCCCGTGTAAATTATTGAGCTGTTATGCGGTGAGAGCGCCAGCGGGGTCGTCCAGGTAAACCTGTAGAACGGCTCACCCTCTGCCGCTTTAGGGGTGATGGGCACACGTTCACCCGTAGCCTGGTCCACACGGTGGTGTGAGCCGAACTGGGTGGTATAGTAGATCCACCTGTTATTCTCAGGGTCTACTTTTGAATACATGCCGTCCCACATGCCGGTTATGACCCAGTCTGCAGGGCTGATCTCACCGGCCCAGCTGTTTGAGGGGGCTTTCCAGGTTTCGTGATCCTGCAGGCCTATGTATATGTTATAGGGCGTCTCCATGTCGGCCTCCACCTGATAAACCTCGCCCAGCGGCAGCTGGTAGTAGTGGTTCATTGTCTGCCCGCCGTCAAACGATGAGTAAATCCCCCCGTCAGAACCGAGCATGATATGCCGCGGGTCTTTCGGATCAATCCAGAACACCCGGTTGTCACCGAAGTTGGACCGGAAAAGACGCTGTTCCCTCCCCTGTGGCCATGTCTTACCCCCGTCAAGGGTATAATACATGCCGGCACCGATGATATATATCTTATCAGGATTGACAGGGTCAATGGATATACGGTTAAAGCTGTACGCCGCCTTGCCGCTGACATCAATCTTTTCAGGGTCATTAATCCTTTTCCATCTCCTTCCCGCGTCAGTGGTAATATACACTTCCCCACCAATGAGATTGTCAAACGAGTGATCAGTAAACTCATCAAAGGGCACTTTGGCGTCAGGGTCTGTTCCCGGCTTGATGTTGAGATTCTGAACTACTGCTACCAGGATGTCAGGGTCAGCACGATGAATGTCCAGTCCGATGCGACCCAGCGGACCTGCAGGGAGACCGCCACCTAAAACGCTCCAGTTTTTACCACCGTCGGTGGTTTTATAGATACGGCTCTTTTCACCTCCCGGCTCGTATGTCCAGGCAGTGCGCTTCTTATCATATGAGGCAGCATATAGTATCTCAGGTTTGAGAGGGTTGATGACCAGGTCAATAACGCCGGTGTTATTATCGATAAAAAGGATTTTTTTCCAGGTCTGCCCGCCGTCGGTTGTTTTAAAAACACCTCTCTCGGCATTTTCCGAAAAGAGGTGTCCCATTGCCGCCACCCATACAGTACGCGGGTCAGTGGGATGAATAATAATTTTTGCAATGTGGTGGGAATCATTAAGTCCCATGTTCTTCCATGTTTCGCCGGCATCCTTTGACATCCACACACCGTTGCCATAATATGACGACCTGGCATTAAAGGCATCACCGGTACCCACCCAGATTATCTCGGGATCTGACGGAGCGACGGCAATGTCTCCTATGGCGGTAGTTCCAAAGCTGTCGGAGATACAGGAGAATGTTGTACCATTGTTCACTGTTTTCCATACACCTCCGTTGCGGGGTCCCACGTACCATGTGTACTTGTGTTTCTCACCCGGGTTCCAGGGCACTGCCAGTGCGCCAACCCAGGCACTTATGCGGAAAGCACCAAAATTGCGATAGGTGAAAGCATCCCAGTTCCTTCCACCCTTATCCTGACCTGTTGCCGGGAGCACTGCTGCAAAGAGCAGCATCAGCGATACAAACTTTTTAAGGAGACTCATTTTATAGCTTCATTATTTATTTCAGTGATGTAAAGATAAGAGGCCGCTTCATTCTTACAGCCTGAAGCGGCCTCTGTGATCTATTGCCCGGTTATTGAACGGTTACTTCGTTCTCCAGGTAAATGATTTGGCATCCCAGGCTGCTCCCTTCAGAAAATAATCAGGCTGTCCGAGGGCCTTTATTGCCGGGTTCTTCTCAATTTCATCAGGCGGGTATGGATTCCTTCTTGGGAAAGTGTTGGTATTTATCACCTGGTTAATTGTATTGGCAAAATCAAGCTTCGGGTATCCTGTGCGGATAAAATCAAAGTATGACTCAGTTGTCTCGAAGGTATTGGCAATATACTTCTGTGTCATCACAATCTCCTGTGCACCTTCGATACTGGAAGGAAGTGTCAGTGCAGGTTGTGCAAGGTAAGAGTCAATATCAGCAGCATCCACACCGTGGTACTCCATGTCAGCCCTGATACCTGCCTCCATTGCAGTCTGTGCCAGCGGGTATTCGCCTTTAAGAACATGAGCCTCAGCTTTCAGAAAGAGGTTTTCAGAATACATCATGATCATGTCAGGGTAAGTCTGGGTGCAGTAGGTCATTGCCCATCTTGATGGCCGTGCTCCGGCGATGGATGAAGTACCGCTCTTATGACCGACATATCCGCCTGCCTCGGCCTCAATCCAGAATTTCAAACGACGCGGGTCATTAAGATCATTGAGCAGGTTAACGATATAGAGTGACGGCGTCATGCCGGCAGCAGAGTAATCGTACAGAGACTCTTCATAGATGTAACTGTCATTCTGCAATGTCTCCAGGTGCCTCCAGGCACACATATCATCATTGCCTGTCATGCCGTTCTGCAGGTATTGCAGAACTAGATCTGCCTGTCCTGCAGGTGTTTTGCCCGGCAGGTAGGTTAGTCTCATGGCATAACGGGCTTTCAGGGAATAACAGAGCTTGACCCATTTTGAATAGTCAGCTCCGAAGATGTAATCCTGCGCTGCAGTAGGAACCATTGGGCCGGGATCAGAGTCATTGAACAGGGTGATGGCCTCGTCAAGAAGAGCATTGGCATGTGTGTATATCTCTTCCATGGAATTCACATTCGGATAAGGGAATTCAGCGCCTTTAAGGGCTTCATCAAGCGGAGCCTGGTCATAGTAGTCAGCCATGTTGAACCAGTGCCATGCTGATATCACCGCTCCGATAGCCTGGAACCTGTTATTACCGTTCTCCTTCGCCTTTTCATAAAGAGCGTTGGAGTGCTTCAGGGCTCCCGAATAGGCATTCCATATCTCACCGCCGTAATCAGTAGCGATCTCAAAACGTGTTTCATAATTCTGTGTGCCGTCAGCAGCATACCACAGGAGCCAGTCCTTCATGCCGTTCCACCATACAAAAAAGGTCACAGCCTGTTGCGTCCATTCTGCCTCAACACCGGTAAGATAAATTCCTTCAGTTATTGCAGGAGACTCAGTTATTGCATTGGGATCATAATCAATATCGAGCCACTTCTGGCAGCCAGCCATTACTGTCACAGCCAGAACTATTATGCTTAATCTTAATATAATTTTTTTCATCTGTCTGCTTATTAAAGAGTTATGCTGATCGTGATTGCGTAAGTCTTCATCGACGGGAAGCTGTAGTTGAACCATGCATTACCGTTGCTGATACCATTGGTGTTTGTCTCAACATCAGGACCGGTAAAGCCATCCTTGAATTTTCTCCAGAGATTCCTTCCGGCGAATGAAACATCAAGACCCTGGAGGTAAAGCGCTTTGGCGATTTTTTCGGGCATCTTGTATGAAAGAGAGACCTCCCTGAGCTTGATATAGTCACGGGGCTGAATGTTATCCTCATCTGTTGACTGACATACGGTCTGGTAGTAGGCCGCGTAATAAGTCCATTCAGTATTGACAGGGTTTGTAACAACAACATCCTGTGTGTTATAGTCATAATGACCCATTACACCGTCAAAAACAATGTGGTTGTCTTCAGGCCTGTTCTCCTGCAATGGAGACATACCATAGTATGAAAGGTAATGCTCATCAAAGTTGACCACGAGGCCGCCTTTCTGGATGTCAACCTGGGAAGTGAATGTGAAATTCTTGTAAGTCAATGAGTTTCTGACACTGCTTACCCAATCAGGTTGAATTTTACCGAATATCTTCCTTCCTCTCGGATCAATTATCGGTCTTGCATAGATGGTCCTGTTATCAGTTGTCA
>DATKUS010000213.1:0-11248 GCA_035530535.1 Bacteroidales bacterium | reverse complement strand
CACATGGGATGATGCCGACCTTTTGGAGGCCTATTTCTACACACCGCGCAGCTAGTTCAATACTCTTCAGCAGCTTCTGTCCCGATAAAAAATAAAATAATTACTTTGGTAACGCTAAAAATGAACATATGAGCCAACTCTCAAAGGTACTGATGAAATTCCCGAAGGTATTCTGGATATCTAACGTTATGGAGCTGTTCGAGCGCTGGGCATGGTACGGTTTCTACCAGGCTTTTGCTCTCTATCTTACACTTTCAAAAGAGACCGGAGCACTGGGGTTCAGCCAGGAGGAGAAGGGAATTATTATCGGAACCGGGTCAATGCTTTTATATTTCCTCCCCCTGATAACAGGAGCAATAGCAGACAGGATAGGGTTTAAAAAGGTCCTGATACTTTCATTCACAACATACATTGCAGGATATTTTATGGTGGGATATTTTGACTCCTTCCCGCTTGTCTTTGCAGCCTATATATTCCTGGCCTGTGCCGGCGCTCTTTTCAAACCTGTGATATCAGGCACAATAGCCAAGTCTACAACTCCTGAGACATCTTCAGTAGGTTTCGGCATCTTTTACATGATGGTGAACGTTGGCGGATTCATCGGCCCATTTATAGCAGGCTTCCTCTATAAGGCCAGCTGGAACTATGTATTTCTGATGTCAATATGCGCAATAGCCATCAACTATATTTTCGTATTTATTTTTTACAAGGAACCGGGAAGAGAGCCTTCAGACAAGACATTCATACAGAATGTGGGAATTGCCTTTAAAAATATTGCAGTAACACTGTCCGACTGGAAGTACGTTATATTTCTGCTGATAATGGCTGTTTTCTGGGCAGCCTTCAACCAGCTTTACTACTCTTTCCCTGTCTTCCTTGAAGCATGGGTGGATCTTGACCGCATCGGGAATATCTTCGGCCTTGCGCCGGGAACCATCACAGCTGTCACTGTCTCGAGCCTCGATGCCTTTTTCATTATCATCCTGCAGATGTATATCTCATCTGTAAGCATGAGATTTAAACCATTGAATTCAATAATGACCGGCATATTCATACTTGCATTCGGACTCTGCCTGATGTTCGTCACTCTGAATCCCTGGATAATAATCTTTGGCGTGCTGGTCTTTGGAATAGGGGAAATGGCTTCATCACCAAAATATACCGAATACGTAGGACGCATTGCTCCGGCTGATAAAAAAGCCCTCTATATGGGAACATCATTCCTCCCGATAGCAATAGGTCACTTCACTGCGGGATGGATCTCAGGGAAACCTTATGAAATAGTCGCCGATAAATTCTTCCTGCTGAAGAAGGCCGTGGCAGTGAAAGGCTTCAGTATACCTGATGTCTCGGACACGTTCACGCAGACTGATTACTTTAATAAGGCACAACAGCTTTTTGGCATGGATGGGCATCAGCTCACAACCTACCTGTGGAATACTTACCACCCCTCAAAGATCTGGATCATTTACTCAGGCATGGCCCTTGCAGCCAGCCTGCTGCTCTTCATGTATGACAGGTTTATCCTCAGGGGCAGAGAGATGGACGGGAATTAACATGGGGAGTTGAAAGGTTGAAAGGTTGAGGGGTTGAAAAGTTTAAACCCCGCAGGGGTGACATTATAATAGACAGAATCAAAAAGGGATAAAATGAAAACAAGATTTTTAATTTAAAATTCCTCAAAACCCCGTAGGGGTGACATTTTGATAGCCCCGGGAGAAACCCGGGGATACAAACCCCGCAGGGGTGACATTTTGATAGGCAGAATATAAAAGAGATATAATGAAAACAAGATTCCTGATTCCGGCAATCCTCATCCTGACCTCCTTAAACATGGCAGGACAGAAAAAGGTGCTGAATATGCCGGACATACCCGGATATGTCACCCTGAAATGCGACTTCCACATGCATACCGTTTTTTCTGACGGCAATGTATGGCCTACTGTCAGGATTGAAGAGGCCGTAAGAGACGGTCTTGATGCCATTGCCATTACAGACCACCTCGAGTACCAGCCAAAGAAAAAATACATCACTCCCAGCTATAACGCCGCATGGGAGATAGCACAGAGCCTGGCTGCCGAGCGCAACCTGATACTGGTTCATGGTGCCGAGATAACACGCAGCATGCCTCCCGGACACATCAATGCCCTTTTTATTGAGGATGCCAACCCAATCAATAATCCCGACTTCATGCTTGCCGTAGAAGCGGCTGTCAGCCAGGGAGCCTTCATCATGTATAACCACCCCGGCTGGAGATCACAGGAAAAGGACGGCATCCCCAAGTTTTATCCTGTTCATAAAGAGCTCATTGCAAAGGGATGGCTGCACGGAATAGAATATTTCAATGAGTTTGAGCACTATCCCCTCGTGCTCGATATGTGCCGCGACAATAAGCTGGCTGTAATGGGCAACAGTGATGTTCATGGTGTCATCAGCGAGATCTATACAGCCCCTGACTACACCCAGAGACCAATGACGCTCGTGTTTGCGAAAGAGCGCACCCCGGAATCTCTCCGCGAAGCTATGTTCGCAGGCCGCACAGCTGTATGGTACGGTAACTTCCTTGCCGGCTTTGAGGAATACACCGCTCCACTTTTTAAGGCGGCAGTTACCCTGTCAGCTCCTTTTAAAAACGACGGAAAGAACCTGTGGTTTGAAATGCAGAATCACTCGGATCTGAAAATGGAACTTACCGACGGTCCCGAGGGAGCACCCTCAAAACTGACTCTCCTGGCTAACTCAAAAGTAATTGTAAAGGCAGACATCCGCTACCTCCGGGAACCGATGAAATATAATGTCAGCAATATAATTACCGGGAACGGCACTGTTCTCAGTGTCCTGATGTCCATCCCCGCCGGTAATTGAGACTATTGTTCTGACCTGACAACAGGCATCATACTGAATGAGTATTCATATCTGCTCTCGCGCAGACAGTACTTTTCATGTGTACGTGCTCCCCATGAATCGTCTCCGCCGACACCCATCTGACCATAGTCAATATTAAGGCATACAAGGTCTCTTGATCTGACATCATCAATATGTCTGTTCACCAGCTTTGCATCAGGCCTGTACCCTGACAGCCTGCCCGGTGATTCAAAATCCTCATGCAGGTTGTTGAGCGCCGCAAAACAGAAGAGCTTCTCTCCTTCAAACCTTAGTCCTGTTCCTTCACTGTCAGTCACTGTCAGCCATCTGACATCTGTCTTGTATCCGTTTTCCTGTGGCCTGACATATGGCACATACTGTTCTGCCACCGTGCTCTCATAGATACCCACAAAGGCCGAAGTCTTGCGGTCAGAATAATTTTCCTGAGGACCGCGGCCGTACCATGACAGATTAGTGTATTCCTGCGGCATCAGCATCTGCATGCCAATCCGGGGTACCTCTTCCAGCTTTTTGTCTGTTTTGACAAAGCTGTTTGACACCTCCACAACGGCCTCTCCACTGATCGTATATGTTGTGACAAGTGAGGCGATCTTGCGTCCGTCACTCCCCGGAATGTCAAAAGTAAATCTGACAATAGCTTCATTCATTTGCGGCTGCTTGATCTCCGCCGACTTCATCACAGCATTTGTCCCTGCATCCTTCCAGTCGCCCAGCCTCTTTTCAATACCGTTTCCGTAATCATTGTCCGTGGGAGGCCTCCAATAGTCAGGACGGGGACCTGCCAAGAGCATCTCGTGCTCCCTGTATTTGTAAGACTTCAATATTCCTTTCGACATGTCAAAGAGAAGTGAAAAATTCTCACCGGCCACTATAAGGTCAGAGCCTTCATTAGTGAGACTTACAAGGGCAAGGTTGTTTGCCTCAGCAGTAACCGCTTCCTTATAAAATGGCAGTGTCATCTGCTCGGAAGCATAAACATGATCCAGGGGTACTATGCCCCATTCATCTGCCCTTGAGAGATAGATATTAAGTATATACTCAGCTCCGGGTTCAGGGGTGATAATCCCATATGGAATCTCAGCCGTCATGGTCTCCCCGGGCTTAAGGTCAACCTGGCCAAGGTGCCCTGATTTGTAAAGCTGGCCATCGGCAAGCACCTCCCAGCTGATATTGAACTCCGAAAGATTTGTAAAATCATATTTATTTGTGATGGAGATAAGTCCCTTTTGGAGGTCCAGCGGAATGAATCCGGCGTATTGGTAAACTTTCTTCACCTCGAGGAGTGCCGGGTGCGGGACGCGGTCCGGACCAACCAGTCCATTGCAGCAGAAGTTGCCGTCGCTGGGGCCTCCGGGTTCGCCGTAATCGCCTCCGTAAGCAAAATACTCTTCGCCATCTTCATTGGTCTCAAGCAGTCCCTGGTCAACCCAGTCCCATATAAATCCACCCTGCAGGACCGGATATTTTTCAATGACATCCCAGTAATCCTGGAGGTTTCCTGTACTGTTTCCCATGGAGTGTGCATATTCGCACATGATGAGCGGCCTGTCATAGCCGGGCTTGCCGGCATTAAGACCATAGTTTTCAAGGTATTCAATACGTGCATACATGGGGCACCATATATCAGTATGCCGTTCCGTGGTGTTCGTGCTTTTCTCCGCTCTTTCATACTGCACGGGGCGGGTCTTATCACGACCTTTTATCCATTTGTATGTGTCAACAAAGTTCTGCCCGTCACCAGCCTCATTGCCTAGTGACCAGATAACAACTGAAGGGTGATTTTTATCCCTTTCAACCATCCTTTGTGTTCGCATCATATGCTGGGCAAGCCACTCAGGCTTGTTGCCAAGGGTGCGGTTCCTGTCATAGCCAATACCGTGCGACTCAATATCAGCCTCATCAATAATATATAAACCGTACTGATCCCACAGCTCGTAGAAGCGGTCGGGCTCCGGATAATGAGAGGTGCGTACTGCATTGATATTGTGCATCTTCATCAGACGAATGTCCTTGATCATTGTTGCCTCATCAATTGTATGGCCTTTGACCGGATGATGCTCATGCATATCTGTTCCCTTTAGATGAACCGCCCTGCCATTGATGAGGAACAGGGTGCCTATCACCTCTGTGGTGCGGAACCCGATGCGGCTCTTCACACTCTCAAGTACTTTTCCCCTGCTGTCGGCAAGTGTCAGTACAAGCGAATAGAGCGAAGGCGATTCGGCAGACCATGCTTTTATGCCCGGTATCTCAGTGCGAAGAGTCACTGATGCAGTGTCAGAGACCCCGGCTGCTTCTTTGATCTCACCGAAGATCTTTGTGTTACCGTCATAAAGGGATGCTTCAAGACGAAGATTCCCGGCTCTTTTGCCTGTGTTACGGAGCTCAACGGAAAGGTCAAGCCTGCCGTCTTTATAGTCATTGGTGAGAGTACTCCCAACAAAATAATCGCGTATGAAAGATGCCGGCCTGGCATGAAGCCATACAGACCGCTGTATGCCGCTGAGCCTGAAGAAATCCTGGTCCTCCAGGTAACTTCCGTCGCACCACCGGTAAACCTCAACTGCCACACTGTTCCTGCCGCTTTTAAGAAATGAAGAAATATTGAATTCCGAAGTAGTTTTGCTATCCTCGCTGTAGCCTGCCATCTCACCGTTGACCCATACATAGAAGGCTGAGCTGACACCGTCAAAAGTAAGGAAGATCTCTTTGCCCTTCCATCCCGAAGGAACAGTGAAGGTGCGTTTATAAGATCCTACAGGGTTATTTGAGTGGTCAATGAACGGTGGATTCCTTTTAAAGGGATAACCAGCATTGACGTAATAGGGAGTGCCGAAACCCTCTCTCTCCCAGTTTGAGGGAACCTCTATGTCTGCCCAGCCGCGGGTGTCAAAATCATCCTTGAAAAACCAGTAAGGACGTTCAGCAGGTGTTTTCACCCAGTTGAACTTCCAGGTGCCATCAAGAGACATCACATTCTCAGACTCTCTGAATCCTGCCTTCAGGGCGGAGGAGTTTTCAGGGAAGCTGACCATAGAAGCATGCGGCTTCTCTGTATTAATAGTGTTCACCGCAGTATTTTCCCAGTCAGGAATATCCTTGTCCTGCCATGCAACATTGCCATAATCCTGGTAATGACGGCAGGCAGTTAATACCAATGAAGCTATTGCTATGATAATGAGGGCCCTTCTCATGAAAGAATCTTTTAGGTGTACCCCAAAATTAAGAATAAAATTGCATTTACCGTTCAGGCACTCTGATCATGAAGGTCTTCAGGAGTATTAATATTGGAGAAGGCTCTGAGGGTATCTTCTGATGGCGTAAGATCAAAGTATCTGACCTTCGAGAGCTTAATAAAATCGATGACCGCAGGCCTGGCGTCTGAATTCAGATAAGCCTCCAGTGATGGATGCAGTCCGCAGTTATAAATGGCATGCAGTGGTTCTGCCATATTATCAGTGCGGGGTACAAGCACCTCTGAGGGGGCTTCGAGGAAATATAAAGCCTGGCTTTTGATTATTTCTTCGGATAGCCATGGCATATCGCCTCCGAAAATAAAGATGTAGGGTGTCATTGCTGCTTTCATCGATGCCTCTATGCCGGCAAGAGGGCCTTTCCCCCGGAAGTTGTCTTTCACTGATCTCACTCCATCAGGCAGTTCAGCACCAACCGGCCATCCTGACAGGAGAATTTCATTAAACAAAGGCCTCAGAATATCAAGATTGCGTTGCAGAATAGTCACCCCCTCAATCTCAAGAAGTGATTTGTTCATGCCTCCCAGGCGGCTTCCACGGCCTCCGGCAAGCACCACTGCAGATATATCGGTAAAAGGTATGATCAGAATAATCCGCTTATACGGCCGTTGTCATCAATGTCTATTTTCTCCGCTGACGGCACCGACGGCAGTCCTGGCATGCGCATGATTGCTCCAGCAATTGGAACAATAAAACCTGCTCCTGAGGAGAGCTCAATCTTTCTTATGCGTATGGTGAAGTCGCGCGGCCTGTTTCGTTTTGCCTGGTCATCTGACAGCGATTTCTGTGTCTTCGCAATGCAGACTGTCAGGTTGCCAAGGCCGAGCTCGCTTATTTTCCTTAGCTGCTCCTTTGCCTCGAGGGTGTATTCTATATTTTTAGCTCCGTACATCAGCGTGGCAATAGTCTCAATCTTCTTTTCCATCGGCCAGGCCAGATCATAAAGCGGCGTGAAACAGTCGGTACATGATTCAGCGGCTTCAATGACTGCAGCTGCCAGTTCCTTTGCCCCTTCGCCTCCGTCAGCCCATGCAGTGTTGACAGCAACTCTCACATTGTGTTCTTCACAGTAGCTTTTAACAAGAGCGATCTCGGCATCGGTATCAGAACTGAACCTGTTGATGGCAACCACCGGTCTGAAACCGTAATAATGCATGTTCTCAATATGCTTATCTAGGTTCTCAAAGCCTTTTGTCAGTGCTTCAGCGTTTTCCCTGGTCAGTTCGGAAATTTTCATACCCCCGTGGTATTTCAGAGCCCTGATTGTGGCGACTATCACAACAGCATTTGTCTTGAGATTGCCTATCTGCGATTTTATATTAAAGAATTTCTCAGCGCCGAGTTCACTGGCAAAACCGGCTTCAGTCACCACGTAGTCACTGAGCGACAGCCCCATGCGTGTTGCCAGTAACGAGTTTGTCCCCTGTGCGATGTTGGCAAACGGACCACCGTGGATTAATGCCGGCGTGCCTTCAAGAGTTTGTACAAGATTTGGCTTAATGGCGTCCTTAAGCAATGCTGCCATAGCTCCCTGTGCTCTCAGGTCACGGGCAAAAACAGGTTTGCCGGTATATGTATATCCAATGAAGATTTTACCAAGCCGCTCCTTGAGATCGCTTATGCCGGTAGCAAGACAGAGAATGGCCATCACCTCCGAGGCGGCAGTAATGTCAAAGCCTGTTTCACGCGGCACCCCCTGGGTTGTTCCGCCCAAACCAATCACTATGTCACGGAGTGCGCGGTCATTCATGTCCATCACCCTCTTCCAGGCAATGGTCCTGGGATCGATCCCCAGGTTGCTGTCTCTGGCCTGGATATTGTTGTCAATCATTGCCGAAAGAAGATTATGAGCTTTCTCAACAGCCGACAGGTCTCCGGTGAAGTGGAGGTTTATATCTTCCATGGGTATCACCTGCGAATAGCCACCCCCGGCAGCCCCGCCCTTGATGCCGAAGACAGGTCCCAGCGACGGTTCACGAAGCACAACAGTGGTTTTCTTTCCCAACAGGTTCATGGCCTGGGCCAGACCGATAGATGTGGTGGTCTTTCCCTCACCGGCAGGCGTGGGGGTAATGGCAGTCACCAGTATCAGCTTTGCCTTTGCCGCCTTCTTGTCATCGATTAATGAGAGGGGCAGTTTTGCCTTATACTTTCCATACAGCTCAAGGTCGTCGTCATTAAGTCCCAGTTTCTTTGCAACTTCAGTAATGGGTCTGATAACGGCACCCTGAGCAATTTCGATATCTGTCTTCATAGGTCAGAAATTGTTGCCGATAAATGTAAGATTTAATTTGTTTTAAACAACAACAAAGGTCAATTGTGAAGGTTTAGTCTGAATGATAATTATCACAATACCGGGACAAAAGAATCGTTTTTGGACATCCTTATCCGCCACGCCTGCGGGTAGCCATTATTGTTTCTTTTGCCGAGGTTATTGACAAAACCCAGGGGCACTTCACGGTAGCAGACAAGTATCCTGCCGACCGGCATATCAGGTATCCTGAGATCATCAAGGCGGAGAAAAGCTATTGCCTCATCCCAGGTGGCATTATAATGTGGCCAGTATTCTGGGGCCTGCTTTACAGACATGGCGAGATCATGAGCAGGAATGAAGGATTCGTTCTTCATCTCACCTATCATGGTCCCCGACTTGACAATATTCAGCCTGTCAGCGATATGCCGGTGCAGATCTTTTGAAGCGGCAAGGGCAATGATCCGGTTCCCGGTGAAAATGATCCTTTCGGGGTTAAAAGAGACCATGTCTTTAATTCTCTCAGATATTTTAGCAGGCATTCCGGGATCGCTTCCCCGAAACTTTATTTGCCTGCGGTTCGTTTCCTCAGGTTTTCGGAGCGCCGCTATGAAAAAGCCGTCTCCCTTTATTCTTCCGGGGTAAAATCCGTAGCCTGTAATACCTTTATGAATGATTTCAGTGATCCCCGGGAAAACGCTGATGTCAGCCATTACCGGTTCAGCCCCGGTGCCTTCAGAAAGCCACATCATATTCTCTTCATTCTCCGAAGGATTAAAGGTACAGGTTGAATAGACAAGGATACCGCCTGGCCTGAGCGAGGGCCATATGTCCATCAGTATCCTTCGCTGACGCTCGCTGCACAGCCTCGCGTTACTGGGAGACCATTCTTTCACAGCCACTTCATCATGGAACATCCCCTCACCCGAGCAAGGGGCATCAACGATTATTATATCAAAAAAGCCTTCAAGCGTGGCGAATGCTACCGGGTCATTCTGAGTAACCAATGTATTACCCATCCCCCACTTGGTAATATTTTCAGCCAGAACAGCGGCACGTGAACGAATGACCTCATTGGCGACCAGAAACCCATTATCACCTAAGATAGCGGATATATGTGTGCTTTTGCCGCCGGGAGCTCCGCACAGGTCAAGGACACGGAGATCATTCATGCCAGCAGTGACCTGTCTGAACAGTTCACCAGTGAACATTCCGGAAGCCTCCTGGGGATAATAGGTACCGGCATGAAATAACGGATCAAGGGTGAAAAGAGGTCTGGTGGGAAGATAAAATCCGTTTGATGCCCACGGCACCTTTTCATATCTGATCCCGTCAGCATTCCATTTCGCAGGGTTGATCCTTACAGAGACCTTTGCAGGCTGAAGGAGTGCTTCCTGCAACAAGGTGGCATCTAAATATGACTGGACTTTTATTCTTTGCAGAAATTCCTCAGGGAGCATGATGAGTTCATTACATTGCAAAGATAATCAACGGGGGATGATTTGAGGAAAAAGAAAGAGCCGCAAAAATGCGGCTCACAATTAACCCCTAAAAACCTAAACTGTATCTAATTTTGACCTATGAAAATCAAAAAGGCAGCTTACAGACTAAATCGTGTATTAGATACACTTATTAGATGCGACAAATATATCGGGCATATTATGAGCATCACATGATTAATGTCATAGATATGAAATTTAATATTTTTTAGAAATAGTTGATGGGGTTATGAGTTTATAGGTTCCCGGATCCAGTCAAACCTATAAACCTATAAACCTATAAACCTATAAACCTATAAACCTATAAACCTATAAACCTATAAACCTATAAACCTATAAACCATTTTACACCCGGTCTTCTTCAGGTTTCTCTCTATTGCTGTCACAATATAAAAACGTATTTACCAGGTCAATTGTTTAGTCAGGCATCGAAACCTCCCTGCCTGTCAGGCGTATACGCCGGCTCATGGTCTGGGTGAACTGAGGGTCAATCACTCCGCTGAAACCCGGTTGTTTCCCGCCCACTGTTACCGTGAACCATCCGGGTTCAATGACACGTTTTTCTTTGTCATTTATCATGGAGAACTGATCAGGGTTGAGGGTAAACTCAACCTTCCTGCTCTCACCAACCTTCAGATTAATTCTTTCAAAACCTTCAAGCTGCCTGAGAGGTCTGGGTGTTGAGGCCTTCTCATCAGTCAGGTAAAGCTGAACAACCTCGTCACCGCCAACGGCTCCCGTGTTGGTCACCGTCACACTCACCCTTACGGGCTCACCCGCAACAGTTTTTTCCGGTACAGCCATATCGGTATAACTGAAAGAAGTATAGCTCAACCCGTATCCGAACGGATAAAGGGGTGTAGCGGTGAAGTACCTGTAGGTTCTTTCTTTCATGTCATAAACTTCAAATGGAGGTAGCTGATCCACCGAAGTGTAGTAAGTCACCGGCAGCCTACCTGCGGGATTATAATCGCCGAAAAGCACATCGGCCAGGGCGTCGCCGCCCTCCACGCCTGAGTAGCCTGCCAGGAGTACCGCGGCAGCCTTATCCTGTGCCTGGACTGAAGATACAGGTCCGCCGTTCATCAGCACTACGATAACCGGTTTACCGGTAGCGATCATGGCGGTCAGCAGCTCCTCCTGCACTGCAGGGAGTGCCAGGCTGGTGCGGTCGCCGCCTTCAAACCCGTCGATCTTAATCCCCATCTCCTCACCCTCAAGCCGTTGCGAAAGTCCAAGGGCAAGAACAATGACATCAGCCTTCGAGGCCGTGGCCACGGCCTCCCCGAGAATATTTTCACGCGGTGTAGCCCACAGAAGCTTCATATCGGCATCACCGCTGTAATTGCGGTAATACA
>DATKUS010000212.1:0-5262 GCA_035530535.1 Bacteroidales bacterium | reverse complement strand
GCATTGGGGCTGCCCATGCCGAAGTTGATGATGGTGATACCCTCGGCGGTGGCACTGGGCCAGTTCTTCTCCCTGCCCTCAACAGGCACATCGTACCATTTGGCAAAGAGTTCAACATAGAGGGTGAAGTTGGTCAGCAGGATGAAGCTGCCGAACGTGTCGAGCTCCTTGCCGGTATAACGCGGCAGCCAGTTGTTCACTATATCTTCTTTGGTCTTCATTGTCATCTGTCGATTCTTTATATTTGCCTGAGCATCTTAGAAGAACCAAAAATACAATTTTAAGTTGAAACCGCTGAAACTGCCCGCTTATTCATACAGGATAAAGGAGACATCCAACGGAAGTCTTATTTATGATCCGTTGCGGCGGAAGTATGTGACTCTGACACCTGAGGAGTGGGTGAGACAGCATTTTCTCAATTATCTTGTTGAGGTGCTGAAGTACCCGAAGGGACTTATTCAGGTTGAAGCCGGCTTCAGGCTCAACTCGATGCTGCGGAGGGCAGATATACTTGTTCATGACAGGGCCGGGCAGCCTGTTCTGATAGTAGAATGCAAAGCACCGGAGGTTAAGATCAGCCAGGCTGTCTTTGACCAGATAATAAACTACAATTTCAGCTACGGGGTGAAATATCTTGTAGTCACCAACGGCAACATTCATTTTTCAGGTAAGATAGATACGGATTTGCATAAATTCAATCTTTTGGATCATATACCTGATTATGAAACTATTAATGGGGAAAAGTAATGATTGACGTTACCTGTGCGGTGATACGGAATGACGAAGGCAGGGTGCTTGCAGTACGACGTGGCCCCGGGATGGATAACTACGGTAAGTGGGAGTTTCCGGGAGGTAAGATACACCCGGGTGAAGATCATGAGGACTGCATCATAAGAGAAATTAACGAGGAGCTTGGGATCTCAGTCATCATTGCAGGCAGGCTTGACCCTGTTGAGCATGATTACGGAGACAAGGCTATAAGACTGATACCGTTCATCTGTGACACGCTTGCATCGAAGCCTCATCTGATGGAGCACGACGAATACCGATGGATGAAGCCTGCTGATCTTTTAAAGCTTGACATGACGGCAGCGGACATACCGGTAGCTGAGCAATATGCAGCACATAATTTTGTCTATTCCGAGCCGGGTCCCGAGATTTCAGAGCAGACACTCTCCGCCGAGGCTGGTGATGAACTGGCAAAGATGGTAGGACGTATCTCCAGTGTTAATGAAATTACAATGGTGGCACAGTCAGCTGTCAATGATGCTGTTTTGCTCTCGCAGTTGGTAACACTCTCATCCAGCCACGAGAAGAGGGTAGGGTTCATGGCGTCATGGTCGCTGTCAAAGGTTGTTGATATTGACAACGGGATGCTGGTACCTTTTCTCCCGTCACTTATCGATGCTCTGCCCGATGTCGCAAATGAAAGCGTACAGCGTTCCTTCCTGCGTGTCATAACCAGGAGTGATTTTCACATGATTCCGGTGTCTCATCATTCCCGGCTGATTGAATACTGCCTGGGTATCATGCGCAGTGCCAATGCCCCGGTAGGGCCAGTTGCTTACGGAATGGATATTTTATCGACTTTTTGCGGCATCTATCCTGAAATGACCAATGAGGTCTCTGCTGCTATCCAGATGGTCATCAGCGAGGGGTCGGCGGGAATAAAGGCGATGGGGAGGGAGGCACTTATAAAGTTGAAGAGTTGAAAAGTTTATGGGTTTATGGGTTTATGGGTTTATAGGGTAAGAACTCCGAAGGGGTGACATTATTATAGAATGAACAAAACAAATTCCTCTGAACCCCGAAGGGGTGACATTATTATAGGAGAGTGTTCTTAAATACAATTTTCTCCTCCTGAGCCAGGAGGAGTACCCCGACGAAGGAGGGGGGAGGTGGTCTGACCTGTTTCCACAGACCGCACGACCGCACGACCGCAAGACGGAGCGCAGCGACAGACCGCAGGACCGCATGACAATTTACTTCTTCCTGCCGGTCTCCTTTATCCAATCCGTAATGATCTGCAAGGCTTCCGGCGAGAAGGTCTCTTCTATGGATGCATATTCAACCGGTGCACCGGTGGTGCAGTGCTGGAAAAGGTGATTCAGTTCAGGCAGGCTCTTTATCGTCACCTTTTTATTCTTTCCTTTTTTCAGTGCTTCTTTTATTGCCGGCAGGTTGATTACGGAATTGACCTGCAGATCCTTCTCACCGTTGAGGGCAAGAACGGGACATTTGACTTTTGACCAGAACTCTGCCGGATCAGCGGACAGAAAATACCTGAACCACGGATTATTGACAGACAGCAATGCCTGTGTGAATCCGGTCATCTGGTCTTTACGCTCCTCAGGAGTGACTGGCTTCTTATCAAGCTCTTTATTGAACCACTCCATTGCATCCTTTGCCACCTTGCGCTGGTCGGCCTCAGCCATTACCATTTCAAAGAGTTTACTGTTATTGCGGATTGTCTCTTCCGTATCTTTCTCTGGTATACCCGATGCTGCAGAGATGTCCCTTGTTTGCTTTATTATTATGTCATAACCGCTGACTCCAGGACCCGCCAGTGAAACGATAAAGACAATATTACTATTGCGTGATGCCACTATCGGGGCTATGAGCCCACCCTCACTATGACCCGCAAGACCGATCATCTTTTTATCAATCTCAGGACGGGTGAGGAGGAATGAGACTGCCGCCTCTGCATCATCAGCGAGTGACATAGATGTGGCCCGCATCATATTACCCCTGGATTTTCCCACACCGCGGTCGTCATAACGAAGCACGGCAATACCGTTCCTGGTAAGATGATCGGAAAGAACAAGGAAAGGTTTATGTCCCAGCAGCGTTTCATCACGGTCCTGCGCCCCTGATCCTGATATCAGCACAACAACAGGAAAAGGACCAGACCCTTCAGGCAGGGTGAGCGTGCCCGCAAGGTCAAAGTTCTCAACTTTATTTCTGAAGGTGACATCTTCGGTTTTATACGGGAAAGGCGGTTTTGGCTCCTGTGGGTGCAAAATAACCACCGGTGCTCCCTGTCTCCTGACATCCAGTGTATATTGTTTCCCGAGCTGTGTCCATACACCCGTTATAAGGGAGTCGGTGGTGACGGTACCCTTATAGTTGCCGCGAAGCATAGGTGCATTTACAAACAGGGTATCATCCACAAGTTTAACCCTTCCCAGGGGTATCCCCTGAGCGGCCTGGTCGGGTGAGTCAAGAGTTGCCTTAATAGTGTCTGCTTCGGTAAGCGTGAAGTTGAAAACCATCCTCAGCTCCATCCCGCCTTCCTTAAGCTTTCCCATCCATGAGCCTTCAATATCTTTCAGAGTTTTCTGGGCGGTCATCGTGCCCAGAGATACCAACAAGCATAATGCCATCAGAAATGTCCTTTTTCTATTCATTGTCCTGATATTAATGTTTTCTCTTAAGTAAGATTCACTTCGTCTTTTTCCCTTAAAGTTCCTTTAATGTTTCCTTTATGCGCTTTTCCTGCAATATAATAGCCACCAGAGCCACCGGTTCCGCATAAAGGGCTCATAGGGCCTGATGAAGTGAATCATCCTCTTTCCAAAAGTAGCAATTTCTGACTATATTTGCGGCAAATTATTGCAGAATGAAGATTGTTGACACGAGAGGACTGGTCTGTCCTGCGCCGCTGATAAAGACAAGACAGGGATTGACGGAGGCGGGGGCGGATGAGCCTGTGAAAATCATTATTGACAACCCGACATCACTGAACAATGTAAAGCGTTATCTGACCGACAATAAGCTTTCATTTTCTATTGAGGCTGAGGCTGGAGCAACTGCTGTAACTGTAACAGGGCATACTAAGGTTGAGGCAGAGGTCAAGGAAAAGGCTGAGGATAAGGTTAAGATTGAGTTAAAGGGGAACCCGGAAGATTATTGCACTACTTCTGTGACTCCTATTCAAGGCAAGCGTAACACGGTAATAGCAATCACTTCAGACAAAATGGGGAGTGGCGATGATGAGCTGGGAGCAAGACTGATAATCACTTTCTTCCGGATGCTTACGCTTACTGAGCCGGCACCTGACTCGGCTGTCTTCTATAACAGTGGCGTAAAACTCACTGTGAAATCATCACCTGTAGAAGAGTACATAAAGGATCTGGCTGCAAAAGGCACGGGGATTTACATCTGTACCACATGCATAAACCATTTTTCGCTGAAAGACCAGATAAGCGTCGGTAGCTTCAGTGACATGTACCAGATAGTTAACCTGCTGAAAGATGCAGATCATATAATTCGTCCGTAAATACTGAAAATGGCATTTGACTTATTGACCACGGTAGAGACAGGCGGTTGTTCATCAAAGATACCTCCCAGGCAGCTTGAGGAGCTCCTCTCCGGGCTTCCGCTTTCTGTTGACCCGAAGATACTTGTTGACATTGCCACCCATGATGATGCAGGGGTATATAAGATCAGCGATGATCTGGCCCTGGTGTTTACAACAGATTTTTTTCCTCCGCTTGTCAGTGACGGCTATGAGTTTGGCCAGATTGCCGCAGCCAATTCTTTGAGTGATGTATATGCCATGGGTGGTACGCCGCTTCTGGCATTGAATATTATGATGTTCCCCTCTTCAAGGATCCCGCTGGAGGTTTATTCGGAGATACTCCGGGGAGGTTATGAAAAGGCAGGGGCGGCAGGTGTGAGTATCCTTGGCGGGCACAGCATAGATGATTATCCGCCCAAATACGGACTTGCTGTCATCGGTACGGTTCATCCTGAAAAGGTAATCACCAATACTGGGGCTGTGGCGGGAGATCTCCTTATCCTTACCAAACCCATTGGCACAGGTATTATCCTTGCGGCTCACAAGCTTGGTATGGCCTCGGCAGAGCAGCTTGAAGAGGTTAAGACCCACATGAAAAGGCTTAATAATGACGGAGCCAGGCTGATGCAAGAATACGGAGTTACCGGAGCAACAGACATTACCGGATTCGGTCTTGCCGGCCACGCACTTAAATTGGCGCGCGGCTCTGAGGTGACTGTCAGGCTGAATATGAGGAGTGTGCCGCTCGCTGATGGCACCTACGCTTTTACTGAAATGGCATGCATTCCCGGAGCAGCCTTCCGCAACCTCGATTATGTTGAGAGGGAAGCGAAATTTGAGGAGGATCTTGATTATAACCTGAAGATGATAGCCCATGATGCACAGACATCAGGGGGGCTGCTTATATCAGTTGCTGAGGCGAAGGCAGATGCATTACTGTCTGACCTGCATGCGGCAGGTCA
>DATKUS010000211.1:0-22188 GCA_035530535.1 Bacteroidales bacterium | reverse complement strand
AACAGCACTCGCAATGCTGGGCGATGTGAACGGTGCCCAGAAGATATTCGACCTTGCCCTGCAAACAGATGAGGATGATCAGGAGACAATTCTCTACAGCATTACTTCGGTGCTTCAGAACCTGAATTATTATGAGCAGATGATTCCATATCTGCACAGACTGGCAGACCTTGAACCTGATTTTGCAGCTCACATTTATGACCTCGCCTATGCATATGAGAAAAGGGGAGACTTCGACAACAGTATAAAATATTACTGCCGGTACCTTGATGAAGAGCCAAATTCTGACAGTGCATGGTACAATCTTGGCATAATATACAATAAGACAGGTGATTACGATAACGCTCTGAACGCATACGGCTATGCTCTTGCAGTAAATCCGGAGAATACTTTTGCCCTGTTTAACAAAGCAAATATCCTCAGCAACCTTGAAAAGTATGATGAGGCTATGGAGGTCTACCGCGAGTTTGTCAATGAAGAGCCTGAAAGCCTGGAGGGACTGACATACCTGGCAGAGTGCTATGACAAAATCGGGAATGAGGAGATGGCAAAGAAATATTATTTTGAAGCCATTGAGCTCACTCCCGAGTTTCCGGACCCATGGTTCGGCCTGGGCCTGTTGGCACTTACCCGCGACAAGGCATCAGAGAGCCAGCCCTATTTCAGGAAAGCCATTGAACTTGACGCTATCAACCCTGATTACTGGTTCTCACTGGGTAAATCGCATATTATGATGAGTAACCTTAAGGAGGCATTGAAGTGCTTCCGCGAGACACTCAGGCTGGATGCATACTTTGATGATGCATGGATAGAAACCGGAATGATCATCATGATGACCGGTGCCTTCGGCAAGGCAATTCCCCTCCTTGAAGAGATCAGAGTTATAAACGGTGATGTTCCGGGCATCTACTACCTGCTGGCGTCTTGTTACCTGCAAACAGGTAAAAACAGGGAGGCAACTCACTGCCTCTCCAGGGCCGCAGATCTTGACCCTGAATTGTTTGCCGACTTTGCTATACTTCTGCCTGAAGAGCTGATGAAACCCGGAATGAAGAGACTCTTTACCGGGAAAAAGAAATAATAAAGATGAAGGACCTCAGAAAACTACTCACTCATATCCCCGACAGACCTGCGAAACCAAGGAAAGAGGGACTGACAATGGTAATGGATAAAGGACTGAGTCTCAGGGAAGCCGAAGACTTTGCCTCCGTGGGAAGTGAGTATACCGATTTTGTCAAGCTGGGTTTTGGTACCTCGGTCATAACTCCTGACGTTGACAAAAAAATCAAAACTTACCATAATGCCGGAATGAAGGTATACATGGGAGGAACACTCTTTGAAGCCTTTATTATAAGAGGAATGTTCAGGGAATATGTTGAGCTCCTGAAATCATCAGGCATAACAATGGTAGAAGTTTCAGACGGCTCCTATGAATTTGACCACTCTGAAAAGCTTGGATATATTAAGAAGCTCTCAGTTGATTTCACTGTTATTTCAGAGGTGGGGTCAAAGAAAAAAAACGTCATCTATACCCCTGAACAATGGGTAGATATGATGAAGTCTGAGCTGGATGCCGGATCGGTAAAGGTTATTGCTGAAGCCCGTGAAACAGGAACGGTAGGCATATATAACGATGACGGCTCCGTTAACTCTGACCTGATAAGTGCCATTTCAAATCACATAGGCTTCCATAATGTACTTTGGGAGGCGCCGCAGAAGTCGCAGCAGGCCTGGTTCATTCTGAACTTCGGGGCAAATGTCAACCTCGGAAATATAGCACCCCATGAGATCATATCACTTGAGTCCCTGAGACTCGGGTTGAGAGGGGATACCTTCTTCAGCTTCCTTCCAGCAGATCTTAAATGAAACTCTTTGGCATCATAGGCTATCCTCTGGGTCATTCATTCTCGGAGCGTTATTTCACCCACAAATTTAAAGTAGAAAATCTGTCCGGATGCCAGTACCGCAAGTTTGAGATTTCATCTCTTGAAATGCTTCCTGAATTGCTGGAGAGAGAACAAGATTTCATCGGATTTAATGTCACAATACCCTATAAAATTCAGATAATCAGTTATCTTGATGAGATTGATGCTGCAGCTGCGGAGATTGGTGCGGTGAACACTGTCAGGGTCACCCGCAGAAACGGCACCGTTCATCTTAAAGGTTTCAACACTGATGCACCTGCCTTCAGGCAATCGCTTCTTGATAGCCTGTCGTCACTGCCCGAATCGGCTGTCGTACTAGGCACCGGCGGTGCATCCAGAAGCGTGTGTCATGTACTTCTGGAGTTGGGCATCAGGGTTATCCCTGTATCACGTAAGCCCGCAGCAGGTATTTTTACATACCATGATCTCCCCGGTGAAGTCTTAAGCTCTGCCGGACTGGTGGTCAATACCACACCTGTGGGCACCTCACCGGATACAGAAGCTTCGCCGCCGATAGATTACAGCTGGCTGAGAGAAGGACAGATGCTTTTTGACCTGATCTATAATCCGCCCCAGACACGCTTTCTGAGGCTGGGTGAGGAGCAGGGATGCCAGACAGTGAACGGTGAAGGGATGTTCCATATTCAGGCGGAAATGGCCTGGGAGATATGGAACAGGGATTCTAAATAAAGATTTCGGGGGGGTATTGTATCCCTGTAAGCGATAGTCCCTGTGCAGGAGCCGACTGACCTGCCAGGCCGCGATCACGGCCGTTGATTATATCTTCAAACTCTTTCAGTGAAATTTTGCCCCTGCCAACCATAATCAGGGTGCCAGTAATTGCCCTGACCATATTTCTCAGGAACCTGTCCGCCGTAATGGTGAAAACAAGCATTCCGGGCATATTCTCCCAGATGGCGCCGCTGACCTTGCAGATATTTGTTTTGTTGCCCCCATGAAGCCTGCTGAAACTGGTGAAATCACTGTGATTCAGCAGAATTGAAGAAGCCTGATTGAGAGATGCAAGGTCAAGCCTCCAGTACAGCAACCATGCACTGTCTGAAAGAAAGGGGTCCTTTTCCGTGGCAATGGTGTACTGGTATGTCCTGGAGATGGCATCAAAGCGGGCATTGGCCTCATCCTTTACCTTCACAATGCTTTTGATGGATATATCAGCAGGGAGAAAGCCGTTAAGGTTGTAAAGAAAGGTCAGGTCATCAGCCAGGCTGTTCTTTACTGAATCAAAATGGGCACAGAAGAATGCAGCATGAACACCTGTATCGGTCCTGCCCGCCCCGGTCACATTGACTGGCTCATTCAAAAGAGTGCTGAATGCTTTGTTGACCACTCCCTGGACAGTGTGCATGCCGGGCTGCAGTTGCCATCCATTATAGGCAGTGCCCCTGAAAGATAGAAAAATGAAATACCTTGTTACTTGTGCCATATGCTGTAAAGATAGAAAAAAGAGGTTGTTCAGAATTGTTCCGCCATGCCCTTTTCGCTAAATTGCAGCTTAAATAAACTGACAGACTATGATGGCAGAGATAATTAAGCGGGGATTTGCAAGTGACAATAATTCAGGCGTTCATCCTGATGTGATGGAGCAGATCGTAAGTGTGAACCGGGGACATGTTATGGGGTACGGAGGAGACCATTATACATCAACAGCACTTGAAATGTTGAGTGAGCAGCTGGGTAATGAGGCAGAGATATTTTTTGTCTTTACAGGTACTGCCGCTAATGTCCTTGGCCTGGCAGGTGCAACACGTTCATGGAACTCTGTCATCACCGCCGGCACTGCCCATATTGAGCAGGATGAATGCGGCGCCCCTGAAAAGTTCACAGGGTGTAAGGTGCTTACCGTAGATACGCCTGACGGCAAACTGAAAGCTGAATACCTCACCAGGCACATGCATGGATTTGATTTTGAGCACCACAGTCAGCCAATGGTAATATCCGTTTCCCAGGCAACAGAGATGGGTACGGTATATACTCCTGAAGAGTTGAGGAATCTTGCCGATTATGCACACAGTCATAGTATGCTTCTGCATATGGACGGTGCCCGCCTTGCCAATGCTGCTGTCTCACTGCAGCTACCGTTCAGGGCTTTCACAACAGACGCAGGTGTCGACATCCTTTCTTTCGGAGGCACAAAGAACGGGATGATGTACGGCGAGGCAGTCTGCTTCCTGCGGCCGGGACTGGCTGAAGGATTCAAATACCTTCGCAAGCAGGGAATGCAGCTGGCCTCTAAGATGCGATTCATTGCAGCCCAGTATATTGCTTACCTGAACCATGACCTGTGGAAGGAGTGTGCCGGTCATTCAAACAGAATGGCACTGGAACTTGAAAAGAGACTTCGCCTGATAAACGGCATAAAAATAACCCAGAAGGTGGAATCAAACGGGATCTTTGTAATTATGCCTCACGAAGTGGCTGATACGCTGAGCAAGGAGTATTTCTTTTATCCGTGGAATGAGCAGATGTCTGAATACAGGCTTATGACAAGCTGGGATACCTCACTTGATGAAATAGAGCATTTTGCGGTACGCCTTAACGAATTAATGCAGGGCAGGGGTTAGGTACCCCTATTCGTAGGGATCAGCTTCCTCCAGCTTACCGTAATTCCAGTATTCTCCGGTTGTATCACCTGCCTCCTGCCTCCAGTAAGCCGGCGTTACCACTTTGCCGTCAGCCCTTAGTAAAACCCTTTCGTATATGGAATAAACGGGATTGAAAAGAATGTCAGTCACGGCAATTGTGTAAGTGACAGTATTGGTTCCTTCAGCAGGAGCATCCTCCCTTACTTTGGCTTCCAGCTTGTTCAGCGTAAGCAGATCACGAAGGAAGGTCATACGCTCTGCATTGATTCCGCTCTCGACTAATGAACATCGTACTCCGTCAATTTCTACGATCTGATGCTTTGCAGTGGTCAGTGATACCATTATTTTTTCAGTTTAGATTCCGAAACTAATATTCCTTATCATTTCAAAGATGCCGCTTGCAAAGCCCGTAATAACTATACCTGCAATACAGATCGCCAGCCCCAGTTTTGTCATATTGTCACTTTTAAATCGTCCAATCGGATCCTCATTCTTATTGATGAACATTGCTTTAACAACCAGCAGGTAGTAGTAAAGAGCAATGATGGTGTTTAGTACGGCTATCGTTACCAGAACGTAGAACCCTTTTTCCGCTGCCGCCATGAAAAGAAAGAACTTACCGAAGAATCCGGCTACCGGAGGGATGCCTGCGAGTGAGAACATGGCCAGCATCATGACAAGGCTCAGCCCGGGATTGGTCCTGTAGAGACCGTTATACTCATCCATGCTTTCTCTCCCTGTCTGATTTGAAATGGCAGCTACAACACCGAATGCAGCCAGGTTGGAGAAGATATAGATAAGTGCATAATAGATCACTGTGGTCATCCCCAGTTCATTGCCCCCGATGAAACCGAGAAGGAAGAATCCTGCTTGTGCAATTGATGAGAATGCAAGAAACCTCTTCATGTTTTTCTGCCTGATAGCGAAGAGGTTACCTACTGTCATCGTAAGTACTGCTATAATCCATATCATTCGTTCCCATGTTTGAATGATTACCGGGAAGACAGTAAATAGAATTATCACAAAAATGAAAGCAGCAGCCCCTTTGCTGATGACTGACAGGTAAGAAGTGATATTTACCGGAGCGCCTTCATAGACATCTGCTGTCCATAGATGGAATGGTACCAGTGACATTTTGAAGGCCATTCCAGCAAAGAAGAATATAAAACCAAGCACCGTCAGCGGCATTGCCGTGGCACTGGCTGCTATATTATCAAAGTAAAGTGATCCGGTGGTCCCGTAAATCATCGAGAGCCCGAATAAGAGGATGCCTGATGAGAGTGATGATGAGAGGATAAGCTTTATACCG
Source organism: Bacteroidales bacterium (assembly GCA_035530535.1). Taxonomy (GTDB): domain Bacteria; phylum Bacteroidota; class Bacteroidia; order Bacteroidales; family VadinHA17; genus SR-FBR-E99. The sequence continues at coordinate 16,351 of DATKUS010000211.1, read as the reverse complement.
GCTTCCGCTGAATTGTTTTTATACCTTTCAAATGCAGCCAGTGCAGCCAGCGGAATTGTTGCCAGCTCAAGTCCCAGGTAAAACATTACAAAATGACCTGATGAGATCATGAAGTTCATCCCTATAAGCGTGGAGATGAGAAGCATGAAGTACTCGCTTACCCTGTCTATGTTCTCAGGTTTCCCCAGCCAGGTAAACGACTGGATCAGGACTATAAGAGTCCCGATATTAAGTACATTCTTCATCAGCAGGGTAGTCCGGCTTGACCGGAACATATCGCCGAACAGCGACCCCTCCGCTCCGGGAAGGAATCCCGCTGCTGTTACAATTGCAAAGAGTATTATAGCGAAACCCCTGAGCTTGCCCTTTTTCTCCTCTGCAGTGAAGATCTCACCAACGAGTATTATCAGGAAGGCTGCCGTCAGCAGCAGCTCGTGACGCATTATTGCAAAATTTTCCAGACTCATCTTCGTCTCAGGTTAATATTTATTCCTGTTATTAAAATCATTAAAGCAGTTTGTCAACTATCGGTATAAGGCTCTCCTTTATCATGGTGGCCAGCCCCAGTGGTGCCATTCCTATGTAAATGATGCCGGCCAGGAGTGTCACAACTGACATGCGCTCATACCATTTTGCATCGCCGAGGTTATCAAAATGATGGTCCTTTATCGGTCCAAGAAGGAGGATAGCCACGACCCTCAGGATATATACGGCGGTGATCACTATTGATGTCACTGCTACTATTGTAGCCACACGGTGAAACAGGTCAGGGTGCTGGAATGCACCAAAGAAGATTGACATCTCGGCAACAAAGCCGCTGAAGCCCGGAAGCCCCAGTGATGCAAGTCCTGCCATAACATAAATTACAGACAGGAAAGGGATGACCTTCATCAGTCCGCCCATCTCATTGATCATCCTTGTATGCGTTCTGCCATATATCATCCCGATAAGGGCAAAGAAAAGAGCCGTCATCAGCCCGTGTGAGATCATCTGTAGAATGGCCCCGCCCATGGCATGCTGGTTCATCATCAGGACTGCAAACAGAACGAGTCCGCAATGACTCACTGAAGAATAGGCGTTGATGTATTTAAGGTCCTTCTGCGCTATGGCACCAAAGGCGCCATATACGACACTTATTGTGGTCAGGATGATAAATATCCAGGCCATCTCGCTGGCGGCCTCTGGCATAAGAAACATGGCTACTCTGAAGGCACCGTAGCCTCCAAGCTTCATAAGCACTCCGGCATGAAGCATTGACACCGCAGTAGGGGCAGAGGCATGACCGTCAGGAGACCAGGTGTGGAAGGGGAAAAGGGCACCAAGGACACCAAAACCGACAAATGTAAGCGGGAAGAAAATTCTCTGGGCCGCAATGGGTATTGTGATTTTCGATATCTCAAGTATGTTGAAGGTAAGAGGACCGCCGTCAGGAGCCGAGTTGAAATATATCCCTATCAGCCCTACCATAAGCAAAGCAGATCCGCCCATCAGCATCAGCGTCAGCTTCATTGCCGAGTATTCTTTGGGTCCGCTGCCCCAGATGCCTATCAGAAGGAACATCGGAATAACGGCTACTTCGTAAAATAGGAACATCGTGAACAGGTCAATAGAGATAAAGAATCCGAATACCCCTGTTGCAAGCAGTATAAGAGATATGAAGAACTCCTTGCGCAGGTCTTCCATTTCCCATGAAGCAAAGATCCCTGCAAAGACAACAACGGAGGTTAGGGCTATCATGGCCACTGAAACACCATCCACACCCACAGTATAAAAGATATGCAGGGTTCTGAACCATTCATGGCGGCTCACGAAAAGCATCTCATCCGTATTTCCTGCCTTCCTGGCTGTCAGGTACATGTAAACAATAACGGCCGAGACTATCAGCTGAATGGACATCCCCACAGCTGATACCAGCTTTACTTTCCGGGTGTCATTCAGAAAAAGGATACCCGTAACTGTGAGGAGGGGTATTATTACTAGCCAGCTTAAGATATTCATAGTATGATATTTATCAAAGTCAAAACCCTAGTTAAGAATATAAATGAAGACCAACACCAGCCCGATCACTCCGGAGACAAATACAAAAGCGTACTTCTGGAGCTGCCCCGACTGGAGGCCTCTTATTTTGAATGAAACAGTCTGTGTAACCCAGGCAATACCGTTCATGGTTCCGTCGACAATGTGCCTGTCAAACCATGCCACCGGTGATGCGATATGATTGAAGATGATCTTTTTGGTAATGAACAGGTAGAGCTCGTCGATGTAAAATTTATTGTAAGCCCATTTATATCCTAATTTGAATGTCTCGGCCATCCTGTCAGGCAGAGCAGTCTCTTTCTTGTACATAACCCAGGCGATGGCTATCCCGACAATGCCGATAAGCACTGAAGGAATGGCTATGCCAAATTCAATGTGCGATTCAAACGGAACGCCGTCAGAAGTCACAAGACTGCTGAAGGGAAGGAACCCTGACAGTACTGATGCTGCTGCCAGGATGATAAGCGGCACTGTCATCGTTGCCGGAGCTTCATGAGGGGTATGGTGATACTGTCTCTCCTTGCCGTGGAATACAGAGAAATAAAGCCTGAACATGTAGAATGCGGTGAGTCCTGCGACGGCATACTGTATGGCGAACAGCAGCTTGTCATGATGGAATGCTGCCGTTAGTATCTCATCCTTACTGAAGAAGCCTGCCAGTGGAGGAATTCCTGCAATTGTAAGGCATGCGATAAGAAATGTTGCATTGGTAATAGGCAGGTATCTTCTTAGCCCGCCCATCTCAGTCATGTAGTTGGTATGAACGGCATGAATTACTGCGCCGGCACCAAGAAAGAGCAGTGATTTGAACATGGCGTGAGTGAAAAGATGGAAATTTGATGCCATGAATCCCAGACCGTCATGACCGCCGTAGCCAGAAACGCCCAGACTGAATATCATGTATCCGATCTGTGATATGGTTGAATAGGCCAGAACTCTCTTTATATCATTCTGAGTTATGGCTATCACTGCTGCAAAGAGCGAGGAAAAAGCACCCACCCACGCAATAAAATGAAGCGCCTCGGGGGCAGAGAAGTAATAAACAGGAAACATCCTTGCGACAAGGAAAACGCCTGCCACAACCATGGTAGCCGCATGTATGAGTGCAGAGACGGGAGTGGGGCCCTCCATGGCGTCAGGAAGCCATATATGCAATGGGAACATTGCCGATTTGCCGGCACCGCCCATGAAAATCAGCAGCATTGACCATGTCATCACCGACATGCCCATGAAGACCGCACCACCGGTACTCGTCACTGCCGGTCCGTTGAGGTCTGTGAGGGTCACAAAATCAAATGTTCTGGTGTTGAAGGAGAGAAGAAGTATCCCTGCCAGGAAACCAAGATCTGCAAAGCGGGTTACAATGAAAGCCTTTTTTGAAGCAGCAACCGCGCTGGCTTTCGTATAATAAAAACCGATAAGAAGATATGATGAAACCCCCACTAACTCCCAGAAAATGTACATCTGAAAGATATTGGTTGCCACAACCAGCCCAAGCATCGAGAAGGTGAAGAGTGACAGGAATGCATAATACCTCTCAAACCCTTTCTCACCCTTCATATAGCCGAGGCTGTAGATATGAACCATGAATGAAACGGTGCTCACAACAATGAGCATCATGACTGATATCGGGTCAAGAAGAAACCCTATGTCGGCATGCAGCTGATCCGTGAGGTTAAGCCATACACTATTGAATGCCACTATTTTATGAAAGACGCCGTTGGTCATCCCGTTGCCGCTGAAATAGCTGAAGGCTGTTATGTACGATAAAGCAGTGACAACCCCAAGCGCGGCGGTTCCTGCCAGCCCTGAAATCTTAGCCTTGAGCTTCATCCCGAAAAGACCCAACACCACAAAAGTGAGAAAGGGGATGATCAAAATCCAAATAGTATATCCAAAATCTGCCATTGTTATGCTCTTTTCTGATTATCAGTACTTCATCTCATCCACAGTTTCAACATTAATGGTGTTGAATCTCCTGTAAATGTTAATTATGATTGCAATGGCCACTGCAGCCTCGGCCGCCGCAACAGCAATGACGAACAGACTGAAAAAGTGACCCTCCATCTTACCCGGGAAGAGGTACCTGTTAAACGCCAGAAAGTTGATATTCACTGAATTGAGTATCAGCTCCACTGACATGAGTATCGTGATCAGGTTACGGCGCGTCAAAAAGCCGTAAATGCCTGTAAAGAACATTATTGTGGCCAGGATAAGGAAAAACTCCAATGGTATGCCTGAATTCATATCTCTTCCGGTTTAATTATTGTTTTTAAGGTCTTTGTGAGGACTCCCTTTTTTCGCTATGGCAATTGCACCTATCATGGCAGCAACCAGCAGTATCGAAATAACTTCAAAGGGAAGCACATAACCATCATGCCCGGTGCTCAGGAGGCTCTTGCCAATGAGATTCATATTCACCTCGGCGGCAATGGCCTGATCTGCCTCAAATGTGTGCCTGAGTATGGTTGTTATCACCACCACCGCCCCGAAGGCCGATGCCAGTACAGAGAAGATTGATTTCTTCCACTCAACAGCTTCAAACTTATGGCTTATCTGGCTGGTAAGAAGGATGGAGAAGATTATCAGCACCACGATACCCCCTGCATAAAGGGTTATCTGAACCGCTGCAAGGAACTGGTAGTTAAGCAGAAAGTAAAGGCCTGCCGTTGCTATCAGAACGAAGAGCAGCGAAACTGCAGCCCTGAGGATCTTCCGGCTGGTCACGGTGAAAACCGAAAATATGATTATCACCAATGCAAATATTGCGAACATAATCTGGCTGCCTTCCATTACTCGACTCCTTTCATAAGTTTTGATCCCGGCTGGTTAAGCACTTTTGTGAGTTTCTTCCTGTCAAATACAGCATGTTCAAACTCCTGTCCGAAGGCAAGGGCCTGCGAAGGACACGTCTTGACACACAGACCGCAGAAAGTGCACATCCCGAGATGGTAAATATGCTTGTCTATTATTCTCTGTTTTTTCCCCTCCTCATTGGTTATTGAGGCTGAAATGATCTCAATTGAACCGTTGGGGCAGTTGATCTCACATATGCCGCAGCCTGTGCAATGATGCTCATTGTTTTCATTGTGAGGCATGATCACCTCACCCTTGAACTTGTCGAACATCTTCAGCTCTGCACGGTTATTGGGATACTGCTGTGTAAGGGTGGTTCCCGGCTTGAAAAAGTACTTGCCGGTGACTGTCATCCCGGTAAGCAGCGATATTAAGCCGTTGAAAATCCCTTTGAAATATTCTGTTACACTATTCATAACTTACTTATATTCATGCTATTACCAGTGCCATCCTTTTAATACCAGGAAAGCCATCAGCAGCAGGTTGAAAATATTTAACGGAAGGAGGTATTTCCATTCCAGGTTCAGAAGCTGATCAATCCTTAACCTGGGGAAAGTCCATTTCAACCACATCATCAGGAAGACGACCCCGAAAGTTTTTCCTATATACCAGAAGAAAGGAGGAATAAAATCCATTACTTTGTTGAGTCCGTCCAGTCCGTAGATATGGAAAGGCATCCAGCCGCCAAGGAATATGGTGGCTGCGATGGAGGCAATGATGAACATGTTCATATATTCAGCCAGGAAGAAGAAAGCGAACTTGATCCCCGAATACTCAGTGTGAAACCCGGCAGTCAGTTCTGATTCGGCTTCCGCCAGGTCAAAAGGACCCCTGTTGGTCTCAGCTGTTCCTGCGATGATATAAATGACAAAAGCTGTCACCGCAGGGACATGCCCTTTGAATATGAACCAGCCCCATCGCTGTGCCTCAATCATCTCAGAGAGTTGCATCGTACCTGCAAGGACAACCATGGTCACCAGCGCCAGTCCTACAGACAGCTCATAGCTGACGATCTGGGCGCCGCTTCTCATGGCCCCGATAAGTGAGTACTTGTTGTTGCTTGCCCAGCCGGCCAGCAATACGCCAATGACTCCCATTGATGAGATTGCCATCAGGTAAAAGATGCCAATGTCAAGGTCTATGGCATGAAGGCCTTTCGCAAAAGGAATTGCCCCTATAGCCATAAATGAAGCGATGATAACGATGTAGGGAGCAAGGTTAAAGAGGATCTTGTCTGCATTCTTTATTGGCACAAGCTCAACAAAGAGCAGCTTTATAAGGTCAGCAATAGTCTGGAAGATCCCGCCGGGGCCAACCCTGTTAGGCCCGAGACGATTCTGCATGAGAGCACACACTTTTCTTTCAGCGTATACCAGGAAAAGTCCTACCACCGCATAAAAGAGCAGGATAGCGACGCCAATAATGATCCACTCAACTGCTGTTGCCCATCCGGGCGACATTGAAGCACGGAGACTGCTGTCAATCCATGCTGTGAATGAGGAGAAATCGTATATACTAAACTCCATATCAGGACTCTGTTTCTGTTTTATTATCTGTCAATATCAGGAATGATGAGGTCAAGCGACCCGCTAATAGCAACAAGGTCCGCAATCTTGGAACCTTTGGACATTATATTAAGCGGAGCCAGGTTTACAAAGTTAGGAGAGCGGAATTTGACCCTGAAGGGATTCTTATTGCCGTCACTGACGATAAATACCCCCAGTTCTCCTCTTGCTGTCTCAACACTCTGGAAATATTCTCCTTCGGGCAGCTTTATTACCGGCTTCATCTTCTCTGTCCAGGGTCCTTCAGGTATATTATCAATAAGCTGCTCTATGATATTCATAGACTCCAGCATCTCATCCATCCTTACCTTATACCTGTGGAAAGTGTCACCCTCATCATAAAGTATCTCATTAAAAGTCACCCTGTCATATGCGCTGTAGGGATTGTGTTTGCGAACATCGCATGAAAACCCTGAAGCACGGCCAACAGGACCTGTCATGCCCCACCCAATGGCATCTTCGCGCGTAACCCTGCCGATACCTTTTGTGCGCTCCTGGAAGATCACGTTGCCCGTCAGCAGCTTGTCATATTCATGGATTGTCTTGCGGAAATATTTGATGAATTCCTTGGTTCTCTTCTGAAAATTGGGATGAATGTCATTCATCAGTCCACCGGGAGCATTGTAGCTTACGATCATCCTGCCGCCGCATGTCTCTTCGAAGATATCAAGTATTTTCTCACGGTCACGCAACCCGTAGAAGAAGCATGTCAGGGCTCCGAGGTCCATCCCGAATGTGGCCCAGAAGAGCTGATGCGACTGTATCCTGGTCAGCTCGCTCAGTATTGTACGGATATATTTCACCCTGTCTGATACCTCTATGCCCAGAGCCTTCTCAACGGTAAGGCATACTGCCTCGTTGTTGATGTGGGCTGACAGATAGTCCATCCTGTCAGTAAGATGAATGATCTGAGGATAGGTTATGCTTTCGCACATCTTCTCAATGCCCCGGTGGATATAACCAATGTGAGGCTGCACATTCTGCACGATCTCGCCTTTCAGTGATACTACCAGCCTCAGCACTCCGTGAGTTGAAGGATGCTGGGGGCCCATGTTGATCACATACTCTTCGTTCTCCGGAACAACGCTTTTTACCGCTTCTTCCATATGCTACTTGGCTACAATATTTATGTCGTCCTTATAATCTTTTCTCAGGGGGAAACCCCATGTGCTGTCTAGAAACAGCCTGCGCAGGTCCGGATGACCCCTGAATTTGATTCCCAGAAGATCATAGACCTCCCTTTCATGAAACTCGGCAGCGTTATACAGAGAGCAGAGTGAGTCAATTTCAGGATTTTCCCTGTCAGAGACCCTGGTCTTCAGCACAATCATGTGATTAAAGGTTGTTGACCTGAAATGATAAATGGTCCCAAGCTCCTGACCCCAGTCCATTCCTGTAACAGACACCAGCAGGTCCAGTAATGTTTCCCTGTTATATTTCAATGCACCCGCGATCTTAAGCAGCTGGTCGGGCTCAACACTTATCTCAACAAATTGCAGACCCTCGGTGACCACCGCACCCGGGGCATGTGAGGCTGCAATAGCAGCCAGTTGTTTCTTTTCCATATTCTGTTACAGGGTGTTATGTGACTCACTGCGTTTCTTTCTCGACTTCATGGTCTCGGTGTCGATTTTCCTCTGCAGCTGCATCATACCGTACAGCAGGGCTTCAGGACGGGGAGGACAGCCCGGGACGAACACATCCACGGGAATAATATGGTCAACCCCCCTGACCACATTGTATGAGTTCAGATAGAAGGGACCGCCGGAGATGGCACATGCACCCATGGCTACCACATATTTGGGCTCTGACATCTGTTCATACAGCATTTTAAGCACTGGCGCCATTTTATTGGTAATGGTGCCGGCCACAACGATAACGTCAGCCTGCCGCGGGGAGGCACGGTATACTTCCATGCCGAAACGTGCGAAATCATGACGCGGTGCTCCTGTAGCCATCATCTCAATACCACAGCAGCTTGTTGCAAATGTAAGCGGCCAGAGCGAATTCTTGCGCCCCCAGTTGATGACGCCGTCAATGGTTGCCAGGAATACGTTCGCACCTGATTCCTGCAGCTTCGCCAGGGTCTCATTATCCCTGAACTCTTCGTTTTTTATACCTTTCATTCCCATGTCAGAGCGTGTTTTTTCCATGCATAGGCAAGCCCGAGACCCAGGATAAATATGAATACGACTATTTCAATGAAGGCCACCGTGCCTACCTCCCGCATCACTGCCGCCCACGGAAAGAGAAAAACTATCTCCGCATCAAAAACAAGGAACAGAATTGCAAAAAGATAGTACCCTACATTGAACTGTAACCAGGTAGTCCCTTTCGTGGGAATACCGCATTCATACGGGTCAAACTTCTGTGGGGCAAATGACCGCGGAGCTACATAGCCTGAGAATATAAGCACTGCTCCGACAAATATGGCCCCAACGAGAAAAAAGAGAACAAGGGCTTGGTTACTCATGATGAAAGATTTTTAAATAAAATTTAAAACCGCCGCAAAGATATCCGTACAGAGTTTTTGCTTCGGAAGATATGATATTTATCACTTATTTGTTAAATGGATAACAGGATGGCGCCGGCTTCGACATTGATAATATCATTCATATTAATTCATTGCTTTTCTTCTGATTATTAAGCACACTTTCAGTTTCAGGGATTGGAATCTCTCCCTTTTGTATAATATTCCCTATTGCCATCACAATTATTGTCATAAGTATCACAAGGGTAACAACCTCCTCCGAGATTAGCGGAAGTTTTGATTCCACCGGGATGCTCAGGAAAAGAAGAATGGTAATAAGTCCCCTTGGCGAAAAAAAGACCATTGGCACAGCCGGCAAATGAAGGACCTGCTTAAAGAACAACCATCTTATCAGGTACAACCCCAGACAGATAATTAATGCGGTAAGAGTATTCTCCCAGCTAAAAAGGTTATTTATCTGGGTGTAGTACCCGAACATTATAAAAAAGAATGACCGAACGAGAAAAGTCAGTTCACCGAGTATTTTCTTAAAAGAGCTGATGTCATTCCTGAATTTTGTGAAATCAACGAATCTTTTTACAAAATCAATTTCAAGGAATTTATTGTTTGCCAGCGCCAGTCCGAAAATCAGAATCATCAGCAGAGCCGGCAGATGAACAAGCTTTGCCAGGCTGTAGATCAGTATGATAGAAGTAAGTATAATGACATAATTTACATGATACCGGGTTTTATGCAGCAGATAGGCCAGTCCCGCACTTGAGATCAGAGCAACGATTACTGTGAAAAAACCATCCCGGACAAAGGTGAAGATGCCAATCCCTATTGAACTCTGACTCAGAAGGATAAAATCAAAGATCATTATTCCGAAAATATCAGAGAATGAGCTTTCATAGACGACAAATTCTTTATCTGCCTGGCTCAGACCGGAGGCTGACGGAATGGCAATTGAACTGCTTATTATTGCCAGGGGTATTGAGTTCAGCAAAGAATCACGAAATGAAAATTCCATGAATCTTACCAGTACGAATGTCATAATGAAGACAAATACCGCGAAGAGAATGAATGCCGATAATATTGATTTAATGATAAGGCCCTTCCTTTTTTTGCTGATCTCAATATCAAGACTGGCTTCCATTACTATCATTATCAGCCCTAAAGTTCCCATTACCGGAAGCAGCGGCCTTATATTGGGAATAGAAATTCCGGTGGATGTTGAAAGAAGTTGTATGCCCATTCCCAGGGCAATAAGTAAGATTACTCCCGGAATTTTTGAAAATTTGCTGGAAATATCAAAAATGTAGGAGAGTATTACAATAACACATAATGCCAGAATGATGTAATTCGTCATATTATTCCGGTTGATTAAATTCCCTTACTTTCAACAAATCCCAACAACTTAATGTTCTTCCTTTCTTTAGTTTCCGGTCATAATTATTCAAACCTGCAATACCTGAATGATATTTCAGATCTGAAGTTTAAAAATAACACCATTATTCAGAAATCAGTGAACTTAATGAATTAATAAATTTATTCCATGTCAGGGTATCAGCAGCATACTGTCGCCGTAACTCAGGAATCTGTATCCTGATGCTAGGGCATGGCTGTAAATGTCTTTCCAGTCATCCCCGGTAAGGGCAGCAACAAGAAGCAGCAAGGTGCTTCCCGGCTGGTGAAAGTTGGTTACCAGCCCCTTGACCATTCTGAACTTATACCCCGGAACTATAATAATATCAGTCTTAAACTCAACCTCAACCTCAACCTCAGCCTCAGTCTTAACCTTTTCGTCCATCCATTCCAGCAGGTGATCAAGTGCACTATCTCTGCTTATCCCGCTGTCATGATCGTACGGTTCCCACTGAGATACTGATGGTGTCTTTTCACCAGGTTCTCTTCCGCCAGCAATAGCAGCACCAAGCCAATAGATGCTCTCGAGAGTCCTCACTGTTGTCGTCCCTACAGCCACGATATTATTATGTCTGAGTCTATGAATTGTTTCTTTTGAAATATAAAAATGCTCAGTATGCATCTTATGATCCGAGATCTTTTCGGATTTGACCGGTCTGAAGGTGCCTGCACTTACATGGAGGGTTACCTCAGCTTTTTGGATGCCTGCCTTGCCGATCTCAATCATAACGGAAGGTGTAAAATGAAGTCCTGCAGTAGGAGCAGCCACTGACCCGTCAATACGGGCATAGGTTGTCTGATACCTGCTCCTGTCACTCTCCTCATCATCTCTTCCAAGATAGGGGGGTATTGGCACATGGCCCAGTAAATCAAGTATCTCCCCGAATGTGACCCGGAGGTCATCCCACTCAAATCTGATCCGGAAAGCATCTCCATACGTTGAGATCCTCGTCGCATGCAGTTCAAGGTCAATGCCTTCCACCTGGAACATTAAGGTCAACCGACTGCTCTTCCACCTTTTCAGATTTCCGACAAGGCATATCCATTCCACACCTGATGAAGAGGAGAGGCTTAGAGCAAATTCGTGGGGCTCATGTGGCTCAAGACAGAATATCTCAATTACGGCGCCGCCCTCTTTCTTAAAGAGGAGCCTTGCCCTGATCACACGTGTATTGTTAAAGACCAGCAGGGTATCAGAGGCAAGAAGCCCGGGCAGGTCCCGGAAAATCCTGTCGCTTATCTCAGATCCGTTCCATACAAGCAACTTTGATGAGTCTCTCTCTGTCAATGGATACCGTGCAATCCTGTCACCCGGGAGATCATAGGTGAAATCGGCAATCCTGATATTTCCGGGATCTTGTGCCATTTGCTTTTCTGTGCACCAAAAATAGCTAATTTTAACAAAAATTCTTAGTGTAAATTAAACCACCTCCGGGGAACATGACAGGAAGTTCAGGTAACAGTATTAAGGAAGTCGACCTGCATCTTAAAGAAGGATACAGCCAGTCAGATGCAATTGAGCGCCAGATTGAGCGGTTCAGGGGAGAGCTGGACAGTGCCGTCAGAACTGGCAGAAAGGAGATTATCTTCATCCACGGCATCGGTAGCGGGAAGCTGAAGCAGGAGTTGAGGAGAATTATTTCAACATATTATACGTCATGTAGTTATCAGGATGCTTCCTTTAATAGATATGGCTTTGGAGGGGCAACCCTGGTGACCATAAGAAAAATTAAACCTGATGGGATACGTTAGTTTTGACCCATGGCTTCAGAAGTCCAATGTAACTTTCATGGAGACTTCCCCGCAGGAAATGTCACAGATCCTGACAGAAGCTGAAAGGTCAGTATCTTTTAATTTTGTACCTTTGCCTCCTGCAGGCCATTCCATCGCTCTCTGCCTAACGGCGGGGGGAGGAAAGTCCGGGCAACAGAGAGCACCATCCTTCCTAACGGGAAGATATCCGAAAGGGTATAGCAGTGTAACAGAAAATAACAATCCCGACTTGTCGGGGAATTGGTGAAAAGGTGAGGTAAGAGCTCACCGGTCCGTGTGGCGACACATGGAGCCGTACACCTGATGGGTTGAAAGACCATGTATACCGGCGCTTCAGGGCTGCTCGCCCGAGCCGGGGGGTGGGTCGTTGGATCCCGCAAGCAATTGCGGGGCAAGATAAATGATGGAACAGGTGTACAACCCTCTTGCAGGGTGACTCACCATGACAGAATCCGGCTTACAGGCCTGCTTAAAAATAAAAATGCCACCCTCACGGGGTGGCATTTTGTTTATCACCGGTGATTGCTGTTTATTTCAAACTGAAAACAGAATCATCAATTTCCCTGTCGATTTCGACCTTGTCAAAAATCATTCCGCCGGTCTCCTCGCCATTGACAAAAGAGGTGGTAGCTTTTTGGAATTTAATGCCGTTGACATCCATATATTCTTTTGTATAGGTTTCAACCTCATAATCCTGTCCCATCTGGTTTACCGTAGCGGTGGTCTTGACGATCATGCTGCTCTCCTTGTCGATAAAAATATAAGAGGGTACACCCTCTTCAGCAGATACCATGATCTTGAATGCGGGTTTGCTGTTCACCTCTTCCTCACCCATGAGCTTTAGTTTCCCGTTGCGAAACTCATCAAGAAGCTGGTTGCGGAACATGTTGTATCGCTGTATGTCTCCCAGCTGTTCCTGGGGCAGCTCAACAGGGTCAGTGGCCCCTGCCATGGGATTGATCATGTATCCCTTAACTCCGTCATAGGCCATGACTATGTCCATACCGTTAAAGGTTGTGACCACCTTAACCTTGTCAGGCTGCTTCATCTGCATCACCATAGGCATTTCCATGCCCATCTGTGTCGCTCTGCCTTCAATGTAGATAGTCTTCGCCTTTTCAAGAATCTCCGAACCGAGAGCAGAGTAGTTTTTGTTGATTATCTCATCCAGCGTTTGCGCACCGCAGACTGAAGCCATCATAATGGCTGAAATAAGCACGAGAAAATTTTTCATAATATACAGTATTAGTGTGACTTAAAAGGAATTAATTGTAGTTCTTATTAAAGTCAGTTTTTTCAACAACTCTTCAAGCTTATCGAGCCTGAGCATGTTGGCCCCGTCAGAAAGGGCTGAGGCAGGATCCGGATGAGTCTCAATAAATATACCGTCAGCACCTGCAGCAATGGCACATTTTCCGATAGTCTCAATCATTGAAGGCAGACCGCCGGACACTCCTGCACTCTGGTTGGGCTGCTGAAGCGAATGGGTTATATCCATGATCACAGGCACTCCTGTCTCTTTCATCGCGGGGATATTGCGCATATCCACCACGAGGTCGTTATAACCGAAAAAGTTCCCCCTGTCAGTAAGCATGATCCTGTTATTACCTGACTCAGTGATCTTTTCAACTGCGAACCTCATTGAGTCTCCCGAAAGGAACTGTCCTTTTTTTACGTTTATCACCTTGCCGGTCCCGGCAGCAGCGACAAGCAGGTCAGTCTGACGGCAGAGAAAAGCAGGTATCTGAAGGACATCAGCATACTGTGCAGCCTGCGCTGCCTCTTCCGCAGAATGGATGTCAGTTACAACCGGAAGAGAGAACGTTGTTCTTACCTTTTCAAGGATTTTTAATGCTTTCTCATCGCCTATGCCGGAGAAACTGTCAAGACGTGACCTGTTGGCCTTACGGTATGACGATTTGAATATCAGCGGTATACGGTATCTTTCAGAGAGCATTGCAACATGCTCGGCAACCTTCATCGTGATCTCCTCTGTTTCAACAACGCACGGACCGGCAAGAAGAAGAAAATTCCCGCTATCCGTAAACCTGATTAAAGGAATATTCAGCTCACTGACTTTCATGCTATAAATTTAGAAAATATTATTGTTTTAAATTATCACGATATTTATAAATTTTCTGCCATCTCCCTGCCAGCTGCTTTCTTATCTCATCCTCACGGGTATTTGATCCCGGTTCATAAAAGATCTTTCCTGTTATCTCCCCGGGAAGAAAATTATCAGCTACAAAATTGCCTTCAAACTCGTGAGCATATTTATATCCCTTATGGTATCCCAGGTCTTTCATCAGCCTTGTCGGGGCATTTCGTATATGAAGCGGCACCGGAAGGTCGCCGTACTCATGCACTGCAGCAATGGCATTCTCGATAGCCATATATGCGGCATTGCTCTTAGGGGATGTGGCCAGGTAAACAGCTGTTTCAGAAAGTATTATCCTTGATTCGGGCCATCCTACAAGATTGACAGCATTGAAACAGGCCTGTGCAAGAAGCAGGGCATTGGGATTGGCCATCCCAATATCCTCGGCAGCCAGAATGACCATCCTGCGCGCAATGAACTTCACATCCTCGCCACCCTCGGTCATCCGGGCAAGCCAGTAAACCGACGCGTTGGGATCAGATCCGCGGAGCGACTTGATGAATGCTGAAATGATATCATAATGCTGCTCCCCGTTCTTGTCATAAAGAGCCAGGTTCTGCTGCACATGGCCCAGCACCATCTCATCGGTAATGCAAATCTCTTCTGCGCCCTTCTCAGCCTCAAGCGAAACAGTGAGTTCAAGGGCATTGTACAGTTTGCGGGCGTCGCCGCCGCTGATCCTCAAAAGGGCTTCATATTCCTCAACATTTATTTTGTATTGGGAGAGGTAATAATCATCCTTGAGAGACCTGTCCATCAGCCCCCTGAGCTCATCATCACTGAGGGGTTTCAGGATGTAAACCTGACAACGTGACAGCAGGGGAGAGATGACTTCAAATGATGGATTCTCTGTGGTGGCACCAATAAGAGTTATGATCCCCTGCTCAACAGCGCCAAGGAGTGAGTCCTGCTGCGACTTGTTGAAGCGGTGAATCTCGTCAATAAAGAGAATGGGATTTGGCTTGCCGAAAAACTGCTGGCTCTTTGCCTTTTCAATGGTCTCCCTGACATCTTTTACACCACTGTTGACAGCACTGAGCTGATAGAATGCCCTGTCAAGCTTTGCTGCCACGATACGGGCAAGGGTGGTCTTCCCAACACCGGGAGGACCCCACAGTATGAAAGAGGGCACATTACCGGACTCAATGACCTTCCTCAAAACGCCATCAGACCCTACAAGATGATCCTGCCCGGCAAAATCATCGAGCGATTTTGGCCTTAAACGGTCTGCAAGAGGCTGATTTGAAAACATATGAGGATTATTAAAACAGGAGTGCAAATTATTACATTTTATGCAATATTGGTGAAAGCCGGAGATGATTATTTGCTGACAATCCTTTCCGGTCAACATTTTTGCTAATTTTAGACCATAAAATTCCTATTTATGAAGTCTTTATCTATTGCAGTTTTACTGTTTGTTCTTCTTGCCACAGGCTGCAGGCTGCGAACACCTGTTACATTAAAAACCGGAAGTGACATCTCTGTTCCTTCAGCAATGGTTGTTTCAGCACATCCTGAAGCATCGGGGATAGGAGCGGAGATCATGGCTGCTGGAGGGAATGCTATAGATGCGGCTGCCGCAACTGAATTTGCCCTTTCAGTATGCTTCCCCACAGCCGGAAATATAGGTGGTGGCGGGTTCATGGTCATCAGGCTTGCTGACGGAACCGTTGATGCCATTGACTACCGCGAGAAGGCTCCGGAACGGTCAGACCGTGACATGTATCTTGATGATGAGGGAAATGTTATCGAGGGACGCAGTTTGAACACACATCTTTCCTCAGGCATTCCCGGGACAGTCGACGGAGTGCTGAAAGTCCAGAAAAAGTACGGTCTTCTAAGTTTAAGAGAGATCATTCAACCTGCAGTGGACCTGGCTCTCAATGGTTTTACCCTGACAGAGAATCAGGCAGCATCACTGAATTCCATGAGAAAGACATTCATTGAAAGAAATGACCATCCGGTAGCTTTTGTCAGAGATGATCCCTGGAAGGCCCGAGACACCCTCAGGCAACCGGAACTTGGGATGACCCTGGAAAGGATCAGAGACCTCGGGAGGGAGGGATT
>DATKUS010000210.1:0-8993 GCA_035530535.1 Bacteroidales bacterium | reverse complement strand
CCGGCGAATAAAAACCGGAGTATCCCATAATAAACAGGATTACTCCGGCAAATATAATGTTGACAGCAATATACGCCCTCTGGGCGGCTGTTCGTTCCACAGTAGACGCAGAGGTTACTTCACAATGACCCTCACGGTAGTAGTATCACTATCCGTGCTGTCAGGTTGGCCCTCAAGCTGTTCAAGCTTGTTCTTGAGATCATCTCTGCGGGTGGAAGCCTTGATCTCCACGCTCTCATCATCCTTATCAACACGGATGGTGATATCATTGGATCCGAACTCCTTCTCAATATCACCAGTAATATCCCTGACAGCCTTTTCAATGTTAGTAGCCCATCCGCCGGATTTGTTGGCAATTTTGCCGATAATCACACCCTGTGATATGGAGATCATAAGAGCGATGGCAGCAATAACAAGGCCGCCAATGAGCATCCCCTGGTTGTTGCCCTGTCTTGAAAGTCCGATGATGGCAAGGACAATAGCTATCACTGCCGGGATGACGGCAATGATACCCACGCAGGGTACTACTGCCAGCAGGAAGGCAATTATGCCTGTGACGAGGGCACCGACGCCCATCCCTGTTCCCTGGTTATTCTTTACTTCTTCCATTGGTTCAGTTTTTAAGTTGTTCTTATGCTATTTCCTCAGGATATCTCTTGTATCCTGTTCTAAAGACGTGACCGGAACCTCAATGATGCGTCCCGCTTCAACATTATTTCTATAAAAAATAAATGTCGGGACCCTTTCTATGCCAAGCAGGGGATAATCTCCCAGCGGGGCTATCTTGTTGATATCAACCCCTATAAATCTGATGGCTGTTGCCGGAAAACCCCACAGCTCTGTCATCTTCATGAACCGCGGGACCTCTCTGCGGCTGTCAGGGCACCAGGTGCCAAACACTACAGTGACAGTAAGTCCGTCTTTACTGATGCTCTTAAGCTCATCCATAACCGCAGCGTCAGGAAGATACTCATCGTAACCCTTTAAGTACCATGTTGAGTGGGGTGATTCCAGTAGTTTGTCAGGATTCATATCTCCCAATATCCATGTTGTTGCATCACGGAAATCCCATACATGTTCAGCTGCCTCATCAATAACCGGGACCGCCGTGATCGGCGGTGGCGGTGGCGGTGGCGGCACATCGGCCGTTGTTGTGACCCTGGAAGTGCGGCATCCGGTAACTGTTATAAAAAACAACAGGAATAATACGAGTTTCCTTTCCATGACCTCTACTTTGTCATGCAAGATAATCAAAAATGAAAAAACGGCTGCTGATTTTCACCGGTAGCTGTTTCACAATAAAAATATTTTTGCTGTCAGACTGTCTGAAGCAGGATTGTAAGTATCTGTTTGGCTGCCTTGGAGACGGATGTGCCAGGTCCGAAAATAGCTGCCACACCTGCGTCATAGAGGAACTGGTAATCCTGTGCGGGGATAACGCCACCGGCAATAATGAGAATATCTTCACGTCCCAGTTTCTTCAGCTCTGCTATTACCTGCGGGATCAGGGTCTTGTGTCCTGCTGCCAGGCTCGATACTCCAAGCAGGTGCACATCATTTTCCACTGCCTGTCGTGCAGCTTCAGCCGGTGTCTGGAAAAGAGGCCCGATGTCAACGTCAAAGCCTATATCGGCATAGCCTGTTGAGACCACCTTCGCACCACGGTCATGACCGTCCTGCCCCATCTTTGCTATCATAATACGGGGCTGACGTCCCGCTTTTGCAGCAAATTCAGCCGTCAGTGCCCTGGCCTCTTCAAAGTCGGAATCCGACTTGTATTCTGAAGAGTAAACTCCTGATATCGTTCTTATCACAGCTTTGTACCTCCCTACGATTTTTTCACAAGCATAAGATATTTCTCCCAATGTAGCTCTTTTAGCAGCAGCGTCAACAGCCAGCTCAAGGAGGTTGCCCTCACCTGTTTCAACAGCCCTGGTGATAGCATCAAGAGCTTTCTGACATTCATCCTCATTGCGTGAAGCCCTTAGCTGCTCCAGCCTCTTTAACTGTGCCTCGCGTACAGCACTGTTGTCAACCTCAAGTATCTCCAGAGGCTCTTCCTTATCAAGGCGGTATTTATTGATCCCTACAATTGTCTGGGCCTTTGAGTCGATTTTTGCCTGCGTCCTGGCAGCAGCCTCTTCAATCCTCATCTTGGGTATACCTGACTCAATGGCTTTGGCCATCCCACCGAGGCTCTCTACCTCCTGTATCAGCTCCCACGCTTTGTGAGCTATTTCATCAGTCAGTTTCTCAACATAATATGAGCCGGCCCAGGGATCCACAGCCCGGCATATATTTGTCTCCTCCTGCAGGTAAATCTGCGTGTTGCGTGCTATGCGGGCGGAGAATTCCGTCGGCAGTGCAATAGCCTCATCAAGCGCATTGGTATGCAGGCTCTGGGTATGACCCAGTGCGGCAGCCATTGCCTCTATGCAGGTTCGGCCTACATTATTGAACGGATCCTGTTCAGTGAGACTCCATCCTGATGTCTGTGAATGAGTACGGAGGGCCAGCGACTTGGGATTCTTCGGATTAAATTCACTTACGATGCGGGCCCACAGCATCCGGGCAGCCCTCATCTTGGCAACTTCCATAAAGAAATTCATCCCCACGGCCCAGAAGAAAGAGAGGCGCGGCGCAAAGTCATCTATGCTAAGTCCTGTGTTTACTCCTGTCCTCAGATATTCCAGTCCGTCAGCAAGAGTATAGGCAAGCTCAAGGTCGGCAGTAGCACCTGCCTCCTGCATATGATAACCAGAGATGGAAATGGAATTAAACTTCGGCATTTTCTCAGATGTGAATCTGAAGATGTCAGCGATGATCTTCATTGAGAATGCCGGCGGATAAATATAAGTGTTACGCACCATGAACTCCTTCAGAATATCATTCTGAATGGTGCCCTGCAACTCCTCAAGCCTGGCACCCTGTTCCAGTGCAGCAACAATATAGAAGGCCATCACCGGCAGCACGGCTCCGTTCATGGTCATTGACACTGACATCTTGTTAAGGGGTATCTGGTCAAAAAGGATCTTCATATCAAGGACGGAATCCACGGCCACGCCTGCCTTGCCAATATCGCCCATAACACGCTCATGATCAGAGTCATATCCGCGGTGAGTGGCCAGGTCGAAGGCAACCGAAAGGCCTTTCTGCCCTGATGCCAGGTTGCGGCGGTAAAATGCATTGGACTCCTCGGCAGTTGAAAATCCTGCATATTGCCTGACAGTCCAGGGCATCATTGCGTACATAGCTGAATAGGGTCCCCGGAGATAAGGCGGCAGTCCGGCGGCATAACCCAGATGCTCCATGCCGCGAAGATCATTTTGGGTATAGACACTTTTCACAGGTATTCGTTCAGAGGTCTCCCAGGCAGCAATAACGCCATTCTCCTTCTCCCACTTCTCTATATTCTTTGTAGAGGAGGCTATCTTCTCAAGATCAGTCTGTGTATATTTTGGTCTCTTGCTCATGTCTGATCAATTGATTCCCAGTTTTTTGTTGAACATCTGAAGAGTCTCCAGAACATTGGAGCGGATGCTGATAAAATGTTCTATCCCTCCGGACTTAAGGTTATCAATGCCGGGCGGGGTTCCCGCCACAACAACCAGGGCCCTGCCGTCAGTGAGCGTAAAGATATCATAGACAACGATGGCATAATCGTCATCCGAACTGCATATTACAATAATATCTGCCCTGGCTTCCATGGCAGCATTCACTCCCTCTTCAGCCGTTTCAAAGCCCTTATTGTCCCTGACCTCATATCCTGCGCAGGCAAAGAAGTTGGAGGAGAACTGGGACCGTGCACGGCGCATTGCAAAGTTGCCTATCGGCAGCATGAATGCAAGTGGCCTCCGGCCGGATCTCTCTGTGGCAATCCTGAGTTTCTCAAACTCACTGGCTCCGCGGGTAGCGGTGATCGGTTCCACCTCTCCGCCTTCGGGAGCTGCGTCACCAAACACTTTATCAAGGTCTGCTTTTGGAGTATGCCTTTCAATAAAGTCAGGATACTGGTTTGTCCCGAGGAGTATCTCGCGACGCCTGGCAATATCGCTTTTGCGGGCTGCTAATGACTCTTTGATCTTTTTCTGTATCGATCCCATTTTTACCGCTTCCAGAAAACCACCCTCATTCTCTGTCTCGATAAAGAGTTTCCATGCCTGGCTGGCAATCAGGGAGGTAAGCTTCTCAAGATAATAAGATCCGGCGCCGGGGTCTGCCACCATGTCAAAATGCGATTCCTCCTTGAGCAGCAGCTGCTGGTTGCGCGCTATGCGCTCTGAGAACTCATCGGGAGTGCCGAATACTGTGTCAAACGGCTCAACGGTGATTGAATCAGCGCCTCCAATCACGGCAGACATTGCTTCGGTCTGTGTGCGCAGCATATTGACATACGGATCATAGAGGGTCTTGTTCCACCTTCCTGTCACAGAATGGACGTTCATCAGGGAACTCCGCTCCGACTTAGGTTTATATCCCTTTACTATTATTGCCCACAACATGCGGGCTGCTCTGAGTTTTGCACTCTCAGGGAAGAATTCCGGTCCTATGCCGAAGCTGAATTTTATCTTTGAGGCTGCAACATCCGGGGTGATGCCTCTTGACGTCAGTGAGGCCAGATACTCATTGGCAAGAGAGAGTGTGCAGGCAAGCTCCATAACCACACCGGCACCTGCATTGCTGAAGAGTGTGCCGCCGGCCTGAACACATCTGAGACCGGGAATGGCGGTGGAATCTTTTACCAGGTCAGCAAGATAATCGATCCCTTCTTCAATGGAGACACATAATTTGCTGTTCGTAAGAAGCCTCCCCAGTGGGTCGGCGGCAATTGTACCATGAACTTTTGACAGGTCAGTGCCCGAAGTCTTCATCACCGATATAAGGGTGGCCAGAAGTTCTTTTGCTTTGCCGGCGGTGACAAAGTTAAGCTCAACACTCTCGCAGTGTATATCTTTTAACAGCAGTGATATATTTTCTTCCGATATTTCTTCCCGGTTGGCAATAATGAATCCCAGGGAGGTTACGCCCTTCATCAGGATATCCAGTGCCCTGGCGTTAGCCTCTTTAAAATCTGTAACTGTGATGTCCTGTCTTACCAGCCACTCATTGTTTGTTATGCGCGAGCCTCTTACAAAGGGGAATTCTCCGGGGAGGATGTTCTTATAATGCAGCTTTTCAGTGTCTTCCTGCCTGTAGAATGGCATCACATCAAAGCCTTCACGGGTCTTCCAGACCAGCCTCTTTGTGAAATCAGCGCCTTTAAGGTCAGCTGTTATCTTCTCCATCCACTTCTCTGTGGTTACAGGAGGAAATTTCTCAAACAGCTTTTCACGTTTATTCATCTGGCAATATGTTTGTGATGATGCAAATTAACAGATAAATACCCCGTTAAATCCTGCTTTTTGTCATGGAGCATCAAAAGGAGGCGCCGGAATAACTTGCGACACCTTTCAGCAAGGATTACTGGCTGCTGCCAAACTCCATGAGCCAGGCTTTGATGAAATCATCAAGGTCACCGTCGAGGACGGCCTGTACGTTTCCTGTCTCATGACCTGTGCGCAGGTCTTTCACCATTTTGTAGGGATGCAGCACATATGAGCGTATCTGTGATCCCCACTCTATCTTTTTCTTTGTTCCTTCTATCTTGTCAAGTTCATCCTGCCTCTTTCGCAGTTCCATATCATACAGGTACGATCTGAGCAGCCTGAGGGCGTTTTCCTTGTTCTGTCCCTGCGACCTTGTCTCCTGGTTCTCAACCACTATCCCCGTGGGTGTATGACGCAGTCGCACGGCAGTCTCCACCTTGTTTACATTCTGTCCTCCCGCACCCGATGAGCGGAATGTCTCCCAGGTGATATCGGCGGGGTTTATCTCAACAACGATCTCATCATCGATAAGGGGAGAAACGAAGACCGATGCAAAGGTGGTCTGTCTCTTGCCCTGCGAGTTAAATGGCGAGATGCGTACCAGTCGGTGAACGCCGTTCTCACTCTTCAGAAATCCATAGGCATTCTCTCCCTCGAACTCGAGAGTGACAGTCTTTAAGCCGGCTTCATCGCCAGGCTGATAGTATGCCTCGGTGATCTTGTAGCCGCTGCTCTCCCCCCACATAAGATACATGCGCATAAGCATCTGTGCCCAGTCGTTGCTCTCAGTGCCACCGGCGCCGGCATTGATTTTCATCACGGCCCCGAGCTGATCTTCCTCGCGGCGCAGCATGTTACGAAGCTCGAGCTTCTCAACCATCGAAACAGTCTTCTTTGTCTGGGCTGCCAGCTCCTCTTCAGTCGTTTCTCCCTCCTTATAGAAGTCAAACAGCACCTGCAGATCTTCCACTGCCATATCTGCTGCTGCAAAGGCTGATGTCCAGCTCTTTACAGAGGACATTTCCTTCATCAGTTCCTCAGCCCTTTTGGGATCGTTCCAGAATCCCGGGTTTTTGGTGATCTCTTCTTTCTCTTTTAAATCCAGCAGTTTACCGGCAATGTCAAAGATACCTCCTTAACGCGTCACGGCGTCCGGCCAGGTCTTTTATCTGGTCATTGGTTATCATAGTGAATAAGTTTGCAGCAAAGATAAGAGAAAGGTTGAAAGGTTGATGGGTTGAAAGGTTGAAAGGTTGATGGGGTGAAACCCCGGGAGGGGATGATCTCCGGGATAAACATAAGATTTTTAGAAATTTACTTGACTCCTGTATTATTGCGTTGTAACTTGCTTTATATTTTCAAGCAACAAGTTTTATTTTCAGATTATAGTAATTCAGATTCGCATTTAAATAACTACTAATGACCACAACAATGAAAAAATTCTTAATTCTTTCAATTTTAACCGCATTTGCCCTGGCAGGATGCAAGGAAAAGGAACCAGCAGTATACACTCTGCTTGGAGATTACACACCGTATGGATCGTATATGGAAACACTCAAAGGAAGGGTTGCATCGGTGGTTGAAACGAATTTCTGGGCTGTTCCTGAAGGTGAAACGTATGCAAAGGGTAATAAAATGACCCGGAAAGAGCTTGACAGTCTCAACTATACAGGTGATTTTGAGGCAATATTTGATGATGCCGGTGACCTTGTTTCATGTACGGGAATGGATGAGAACAAGAAAGCAATCTGGAAATGGGAGCTCATCAAGGAGAACAATATCCTGGCAGAAGCATATTACACTTACCTCGATACTGCCAGGGGTCACCAGGAGCTAGAATGCAATACGGAAGGAGATATCATAAAAATATCACAATTCCCTGCCGATGCTGACACATTGTTTAACTGGGCCTCTGTGACATCAACCCCGGGCGGGGACACTGTTATAACACAATGGCACAATTATAAAGGGGAACCCGCCAGAAGGACTCTTAACCTCTATAATGAGCTTGATCTTTTCACTGGTTACCAGGCTTATGACAAAGATGGTAATTACCTGAACGGAAGCCAGCTTAAGTACAATGACCGGGGAGTATCATCAGAAATTACATTTTTCAATAAAGATAAGGAACCAGCCTCAGTAAACCATTTTACGTATGAATATGATAAGATGGGTAACTGGATCAAGATTGTCTGTAAGGACGATAAGGGTTTTGTGATTATCGGGGAAAGAGTATATACATATTTCGAGTAATAGATCTGGTTTTCACTTTGCTTCCCTGCGAATAGTGCTTCGGGGTTAATGGGAATTTATTATTTTCGTAAACCCGCAGTGATGATATTATGTTAGCTGTGGGTGAAAACAAGGGCAGGGAGCATGGGGATTGAAGCATGAGGCAGCCCCGGAGAAGTGGCATAAGCTTTAAATTATGATATGAGTAAATATTTCACGCTTATCACCGGTGGCAGCTCCGGAATTGGCAGGTCTCTGGCTATCGAATGCGCAGGGAGAGGACATAATCTCCTGATAGCATCTCTCCCTGGTCCGGAATTAAGTCAGACCGCCCTGGAAATTTCAGGGAAATACAATGTTGAGGTTTATACTTTTGCGGTTGATCTGACTGCTGCTGACGGGCCTTTGCATGTTTATGAATGGTGCGTAAGGGAAAATTATGCTGTCAGTTTTCTGATCAACAATGCCGGCATAGCCGGGGCTGCCTTATTCGAACAGTCTGAGCCTGAATATACTGACACAAGGATCCTTCTTAACGTAAGAGCCCTGGCCCTGTTGACAAGATATTTTCTCCCTATGCTGAGACAGTGCCCCGCAGCCAGGATCCTTAATATCAGTAGCCTGTCAGGATATTTCTCCATCCCATACAAAAGCATTTATTCAGCCTCAAAGGCCTTTGTAATAAGCTTCTCCGGGAGCCTTGCCCTGGAACTTGCTGAAACAGGGATACAGGTGTCTGTGGTATGTCCGAACGGCGTTGAAAGCAATGTGTCGAGCAGTGCAAGGATCAATACTCACGGTCTGGCGGGCAGACTGGTGAAGATCACCTCCGACAGGCTGGCAAAGATAACCATGGACAAAGTTGAAAGAGGACAGGAGGTTATTATCCCTCTCTTCGTAAACAGGCTGCTGATGGTGATCAGCCGCCTGCTTCCGCAGCGTCTGACAGGCAGGATTCTCATGAGAGAATTCAGGAATGAGCTTAGATACAGGCAGTCATGACAGACAAGCGTAAAAAAATTCTGGTCACCGGCGGAACCGGCCTGGTAGGCAGCCACCTCCTCTATTCTCTGATACTGGCCGGAGAGTATCCGAGAGCCATCTGCAGGAAGACAAGCAGAAAGGATTTTGTAAGAAAAGTGTTCGGTTACTACTCCCCTGTTGCTGATGAGCTTTTTAAGGCAATTGAATGGATGGAGGCAGACATCCTCGATTACGAATCTCTGAAAAAGGCCGTATCTATGTGTGACCGGGTATATCACTGCGCTGCAATAGTATCATTTGACAGCTCACAGAATGAGGAGGTGATCAGAAACAATTCTGTCGGCACCGCCAATATTGTAAAGGCATGCATTGAAACGGGAGTCGGAAAGCTATGCCATGTAAGCTCTACCG
>DATKUS010000209.1:0-2817 GCA_035530535.1 Bacteroidales bacterium | reverse complement strand
CAGTTATATATCTCTCCGCACTCACCAGGGTCTGTTTGCGGATCCATTCAGCTGGTACTTTGTCTTTATGAGTGTTACGCACTTCAATATAGTAACCGAAGACATTATTATAACTTATTTTGAGTGAGCTGATGCCTGTCCTTGCGATCTCTCTCTGCTGGAGATCAACAAGGTAGTCCTTGCCGCTGTACAGTATCTTTCTCAGCTCATCAAGCTCTTCAGAGACGCCTTCAGCAATTACATGTCCCTTGTTTACTGCAGCCGGAGGGTCAGGGTAAAGACTCTTTTCAATCTTCTCTGCCAGTTCGGGACAGGGATCAAGCTCTGAGGCCAGGGTGGCAAGAGGCTGGCATCCCGAGGTGTTGCAGAGACTTTTCATTTCACCTATGGCAACCAGCGATCTGCGTATCTGTGCCACCTCTCGCGGATTGACTCTTCCAACAGCAGCTTTACTCAGCAGTCTCTCAAGGTCGCCGGTCTCCCTGATAAATCCTTCCATTTCCTCGCTTACCCCTTTATTTCCTATCAGGAAGCTGACAATATCAAGTCTTGTATTCAGTACTTCGATATCCTTGAGAGGAAGTGATATCCACCGTTTCATCATACGTCCGCCCATAGGGGAAGAGGTACAGTCCATGACGTCAATAAGTGTTTTTGCTCCCTCATACGGGGAGGAGAAGAGCTCGAGGTTACGAACCGTAAAACGGTCGAGCCAGACATATCTCTCCTCCTCTATACGTGATATATGGTTGATATGACTAAGGTTCTCATGCCCTGTCATGTCAAGGTAATATAAAATGGCACCGGCAGCCACAATACCATAGGTGAGTCCCTGTACACCAAACCCTTTAAGTGAGGCCGTGCCGAACTGCTTTAGCAGCCTGTCCCTGGCAGCATCAGGAGTGAATATCCAGTCGTCAAGCTTATAAGTATAGAACCTGCTGCCGAATTTCTCACGGAACAGGTCAGTCTTACGTTTCTCAAAGAGCACCTCCCGCGGCTGGAAATTATTCATGATCTGCTCCACATGTTCAGTGCTGCCCTCTGCCACAAAGAACTCACCTGTTGAAACATCCAGCAATGCCACGCCTGCAGCCTGTTTGTCTATATGGATTGCAGCAAGGAAGTTGTTCTCCTTATGGTTCAGAACATTGTCGTTAAATGATACTCCAGGGGTTACAAGTTCTGTAATTCCCCTTTTAACGATTTTCTTCGCAAGCTTGGGATCCTCCAGCTGTTCGCATATGGCCACCCTCTCTCCAGCTCTCACCAGTTTGGGGAGATATGTGTCCAGGGCATGGTACGGGAAGCCGGCCAGCTCGACATACCTGGCAGCCCCGTTGGCCCTTCTTGTGAGGGTGATGCCCAGTATTTCGGAAGCACGGATGGCATCCTCCCCGAAAGTCTCATAGAAATCGCCCACCCTGAACAGAAGCACGGCGTCAGGGTGTTGTGCCTTGACAGCATAATACTGTTTCATCAACGGGGTTTCGAAGTATTTGCCGGGTGTGGTACTTTCCATTTTTCTTCCTGAAGCGGGACATCAGCAAAGATACAAACCGCCTCTGATGAAGGAAACAGTTTTTGAATTATTGTTGATATTTAAGATAAAAACAAATTTTTATCATGTTTCAAGACCGCTCTTTTCAATAGATTTGTGAATTAAAAACCACGAGATGAATAAAGTGCTAATACTTGGGTCAGGGCTTGTATCCAAGCCAATGATTGAATACCTCCTTGAGCATGGATTACATATAACAGTCGCAACCCGTACAATTTCCAAAGCTGACAGGATGATTGCCGGCAACCCTAACGGCAGGGCTGTTCAGTGGACCACAGACAGGCCCGAAGAGCTGGATGCTCTTGTTAGCTCTCATGACCTGACGGTCAGCTTGCTCCCTTACAAGTTTCATATTGATGTGGCAAAGACATGCCTTAAGCACAGAAAGCATCTTGTGACCACTTCATATGTACAGCCTGCCATGCAGGAGCTTGATGAGGCTGCAAAGGATGCCGGAGTAATATTTCTGAATGAAGTGGGGCTTGATCCGGGCATAGACCATATGTCTGCAATGCGTATTATTGACAATGTTAAGAACAGAAATGGAAAGATCGAGGAATTCTACTCTCTGTGTGGCGCCTTACCAGCTCCTGAAGCCGTTGACAATCCCATGGGATATAAATTTTCCTGGAGCCCCAAAGGTGTGGTTCTCGCAAGCCGTAACGGAGCTCAATATCTAAAGCATGGCAGAGAGGTGATAATTGAACCTGTAAACCTCTTTAAAGACCGTTTCTCACACCTGTTTCCGGGGTTAGGTGAACTGGAGGTATATCCAAACCGTGACTCAGTAAGCTATATTGATATCTATGGTCTGCAGAACATCAGCACCATGTACCGTGGCACACTGAGGTATAAAGGATGGTGCGAGACCCTTGACCTGATGAAGGCAACAGGTCTTATCGATGACGGGGATAATGATTATAAAAACAAATCATACAGACAATTCGTTGCCGGGAGAGCAGGGGTATCGGGCATTGATATCAGAAAAGAACTTAAAGAAAAGCCCGGGGTCAATGCCACTGAAACAGCTCTTGACGCTTTGGAATGGCTGGGTCTCTTTAGTGATACCCCTATGGGATATGAATTGATATCCCCATTTGATATTACCTCTGACCTTATGATAAAGAAGATGTGGCTGGGTGACAATGAGCGTGACATGGTAGTGATGCAGCACCTGTTCAGTGTTAAATATCCTGATGGAAAGCGCGAGGTAATCAGCTCACGTATGATCGACTACGGATCACCGGTTACCAATA
>DATKUS010000208.1:0-5907 GCA_035530535.1 Bacteroidales bacterium | reverse complement strand
CGTTCAGTGATAGTCGTCGGACCCGAACTGCACCTTCATGAGTGCGGTATACCGAAAGACATGGCGGCAGAGCTTTACAAGCCCTTTGTGATTCGCAAGCTCATTGAGCGTGGCATCGTGAAAACGGTGAAGAGCGCCAAGAAGATTGTTGACCGCAAAGATCCTGTGGTATGGGACATACTTGAAAACGTTCTGAGGGGCCACCCGGTTCTTCTTAACCGTGCTCCCACACTGCACAGGCTTGGCATACAGGCTTTCCAGCCCAAGCTTATTGAGGGCAAGGCCATACAGCTTCATCCTCTCGTCTGTACTGCATTCAACGCCGACTTCGACGGTGACCAGATGGCTGTTCATCTGCCGCTTGGCAATGCAGCAGTAATAGAGGCGCAGATGCTTATGCTTGCATCACACAATATCCTTAACCCTGCCAATGGGGCACCTATTACCGTTCCTTCGCAGGACATGGTCCTCGGGCTTTATTATATCACCAAGGCACGTAAAAGCACTGAGACAATAAAAGTAAAGGGAGAAGGATCTACATTCTACTCACCTGAAGAAGTGCATATTGCCTATAACGAAGGCAAGATTGACCTGCATGCCATTATAAAAGTCAAGGTTAATGATGTTGCTGATGGTAAAAAGGTGAATCATATTATTGAGACCACCGTAGGTCGTGTGCTCTTCAATGAATATGTACCTGAGGAAGTGGGATTCCTGAATGAAATCCTCACCAAGAAATCACTAAGAGATATTATAGGTAATGTACTTAAGAAGGCAGGGACAGCCAAGACGGCTGATTTCCTTGATGCTATTAAGGACCTTGGTTTCAGGATGGCATTTACCGGAGGCCTCTCATTTAACCTTGATGACGTTATCATACCCCAGGAGAAGGAGATGTTCGTTGGCGAGGGATATGAGCAGGTTGATGAGGTGCTTTCAAACTACAGCATGGGTTTTATTACCAATAATGAACGTTACAACCAGATCATTGATATCTGGACCCATGTCAACGCACGCCTTACACAGACGCTGATGAAGCAGCTCTCCACTGACAAGCAGGGCTTTAACTCAGTCTATATGATGCTTGACTCGGGTGCAAGGGGTTCAAAAGAACAGATACGCCAGCTCTCAGGGATGAGGGGTCTTATGGCAAAACCCCAGAAATCAGGATCATCAGGTTCTGAGATCATCGAGAACCCAATCCTTTCCAACTTTAAGGAGGGACTGTCGGTTCTTGAATATTTTATATCAACTCACGGTGCCCGTAAGGGTCTGGCCGATACCGCCCTCAAGACAGCTGATGCAGGTTATCTGACACGCCGTCTTGTTGACGTCTCACAGGATGTAATAATAAATGAGGAGGACTGCGGAACTCTTCGCGGTCTTTTGGCTACTGCTATAAAGAACAACGAAGAGATAGTAGAGTCACTCTATGACAGGATCCTTGGCCGTACAACCGTCCATGACATCTATAACCCCCTGACAGGAGAGCTTATAATATCTTCAGGTGAGGAGATTACAGAGGAGATCGCCAACCTGATAGACGAGTCGCCTATCGAGCAGGTTGAGATCCGTTCCGTGCTTACATGCGAATCCAAGAAAGGTGTCTGCGGCAAGTGCTACGGACGTAACCTGGCAACAGGACGCATGGTACAGAAGGGTGAGGCAACAGGTGTCATAGCCGCACAGAGTATCGGTGAACCCGGTACGCAGCTGACACTCCGTACATTCCACGTAGGAGGTACCGCTTCAAACATTACTACTGAATCAAAGCTTATTGCCAAATATGGAGGTATAGCAGTGATTGAGGAAGTAAGAACAGTAAGCAAGAAAGAGCCTGAAAAAGGCAAGGTGGATATTGTAATCGGACGTCTGGGCGAGCTCAGGATAGTTGATAAAAAGACCGGCATTGCTCTTACAACTCATACGATACCCTACGGCAGCCGTCTCTATATTAAACCCAATGACGAAGTCAAAAAGGGAGATCTTTTATGCGAGTGGGATCCATTCAATGCGGTTATCATTTCAGAGGTTGCAGGTAAAGTAGCATTTGATCATCTGATTGAAGGCATAACTTTCCGTGAAGAGTCTGACGAGCAGACAGGGTTCAAGGAGAAAGTGATTATTGAGAGCAGGGATAAGACCAAAAACGCGACTATAAAGATCATGTCACCGGAAGGAACAGAGCTTAAAACCTATAACCTTCCTGTAGGTGCACACCTTGTGACGGACCTTAACAAGCATGTCATTGCCGGTGATACTCTTGTCAAGATACCAAGAGCTATAGGCAAATCAGGTGACATCACGGGAGGTCTTCCGCGTGTTACAGAGCTTTTTGAAGCACGTAACCCGTCAAACCCGGCCATCGTCACGGAGATCGACGGCGAAGTCACTTACGGCAAGATAAAGAGAGGCAACAGGGAGATAACAATAACCTCGAAATCAGGTGAGACCAAGAGGTATCTCGTTCCCCTGTCAAAACAGATACTTGTCCAGGAGAATGACTATGTAAGGGCCGGCACAGCTCTTTCTGACGGTGCCATCACCCCGTCTGATATTCTGTCAATCAAAGGACCCACCAAAGTACAGGAGTATATCGTCAATGAGATACAGGAGGTATACCGTCTCCAGGGTGTGAAGATCAATGACAAGCATTTTGAGATCATCGTAAGACAGATGATGCGCAAGGTGGAGATAATTGATCCGGGTGACACTAAATTCCTTGAGCGTCAGGTTGTTGACAAGCTTGAGTTCATGGATGAGAATGACTGGGTTTACGGCAAAAAGATAGTTCTTGACTCCGGAGACAGCCAGACAGTACGTCCGGGACAGGTGATAACCTCACGCAAGCTAAGGGATGAGAACTCGCTGCTAAAGCGCCGTGACCTAAAGGTCATTGATGCCAGGGATGCCGTTCCGGCAACCTCACAGCAGGTGCTTCAGGGTATCACTCGCGCTGCCCTGCAGACAAACAGCTTCTTCTCAGCGGCTTCATTCCAGGAGACTACAAAGGTCCTCAATGAAGCTGCAATACTTGGAAAGATTGACTTCCTGGAAGGTCTTAAGGAGAATGTTATCGTCGGACACCTTATTCCGGCAGGTACCGGTCTGAGAGAGTACAATAATATTGTTGTAGGCTCGGCAGAAGACTTCGATAACCTGGTACATGCGGGACAGAATGTCAAAGAAGTTGAACAGGACTAAAAACCGGATATTATGGCAGAGGTAAAGAATCAGGGACAGCTGAACATTGAACTTAGTGAAGAGATGGCACAGGGGGTTTATTCAAACCTGGCTGTCATTACCCATTCACCTGCTGAGTTTGTTGTTGATTTTATCCGCATCATGCCGGGTGTTCCGAAGGCACAGGTAAAGTCGAGGATAATACTTACACCCGAACATGCCAAGAGGCTTGTAGCGGCTCTCCATGACAACATCTCAAAATATGAAGCGGTTCATGGGACCATTCGTGAAGTAAAAGGGTCCGGACCGGTGTTGCCGGTAGCTTTTGGCGGACCAACGGCACAGGCATAATACCTTCATAATGAATTGAAGAGGCTGTGACAGAGACGTTACAGCCTCTCTTTTTTGCAGGGAACAAAAATAAGCGTTACTTTGCAGTAATAATTAACCGGACATGAACTATGGGAGCTAAAAGGAGATTGTACAATTTTTTACTGATATTGGCTGTGGTTATTCCGTTTGCGGTCAATGCAGGCTGCAAGAAGCAACCCAAATGCGGATGTGATGGCGATGCACTTGATACTTTATTTCAGGTCCACGTCCTGGTAGCTTATGATGCAGATAAAAAATCAGCGCAGTGTACAGGCGTCAATGATCCTTATTCAATATTCTATTTCTGCAACCCCTCAGCTGTGATGGGAGAACTCACCAAATATGAACAGGGTGCTGAGGTAATTATTTCCGGCCCCTTCTTCTATGAATGCAACTATCTGATGAATAGCAGTAGCAGTTACTATCCCTCTCTTTACCGCATCTACCAGGTAGAGGTTACAACTGTAGAACCTGACCTTTACGGGAAGTAATGCTTCACAGGATGATTTGAACAATCCTTTCCGCCAGTGGCTCCATACAACATATCATTCATCGGTGCAGGGAGCTTGGCTGAAGCATTAAGTCACGGTCTCCGGGCCGGGGGTCATAAGATACTTTCCTTCTCATCAAAAGGAGGTGAAAGTGCGGCAAAACTTGCTGAACTCTCAGGGGCATTATGGATTCACGACTATTATATACCTGATAATTGTGACGTTGTCATTGTGGCTGTCACCGATACCGCGGTGGCGGAGGTGGCAGGAAAGATAAAGCTTCCGGACAACGCCGTTATAGTTCATACAGCCGGCAGTGTGAAAATGTCAGCCCTTCTGAGGGAGACCCACTGCGGAGTGCTTTATCCGCTTCAGACATTCACAAAAGGATTTTCGCCTGATCTGCGGGAGGTGCCATTCTTTATTGAAGCTTCCGAAAAATCAACGCTGAAAATACTTTATGAGCTGGTAAAAACCATGGGCGCAGAGGCCTGGGAATGTGATTCAGACCGCCGCAGGTACCTTCATCTGGCAGCAGTATTTACAAATAACTTCTCAAACTTCATGATGACGGCTGGCGGGACTATCGCTGTACAGGCAGGCTTTGACCAGACGGTGCTGCTGCCGCTTATTGAAGAGACAGCCAGGAAAGCTCTTCGGACAGGGCCCAGGGCAGCGCAGACGGGTCCTGCTGTGCGACATGATGCCGGAACAATGAAAAATCATATCGAATTATTATCTTTCTCTCCTGAATACAGGGAGCTTTACAGCCAGATCAGCAACCTGATAATGGAGTACTATAAGAAAAAGACCGAATGACCAATTTCAAGGAAGAGCTTCAGAATGTAAAAGCATTTGTCTTTGATATAGACGGTGTGCTGTCAACTCAGACAATTGCGCTCTCAGTGTGGGGGATGCCCCTGCGTACGGTGAACCTGAGAGACGGTTACGCCATCCAGCTTGCAGTGAAAAAAGGTTATAAGGTGGGAGTGATATCAGGTTCAAAGTCAAAAGAATATATTCAGCGTCTGAAAACTCTCGGAGTCACAGATATCTATCTTAACTCCAGAACAAAAAAGGAGAGTCTGAAAGACCTGGTCTCAAAGTGGAAAATAGACCTCAGACACCTTCTTTACATGGGTGATGACATACCTGATTTTGAGGTGATGAAAATGGTCGGACTGCCGGCCTGTCCTGCGGACGCCGACAGTGAGATAAAACAAGTGGCTCTTTATATTTCTGATAAATGCGGCGGTGAAGGATGTGTTCGTGATGTTATTGAACAGACTCTAAGACTGCATAATAACTGGATGGATTATGAAGCTTTTTCCTGGTAAGAATACAAAGGATTTTTTCCGGCTCATCAGGCTGTCTAACCTTATCATTGTGGCCCTGACAATGATGCTTATGCGTTATGCAGTAATAAGACCGCTGCTTAATGCCCTCCCGGTGGAACTGAGTGACGCTCCACTTGTTTTGACCAGGATGACCTTCCAGCTGGGATGGTTTGACTTTATGATGCTGGTACTGTCAACGGTTCTGATCACTGCAGGAGGATATGTGATCAATGATTACTTTGACATTCGTACTGACCTGATCAACAGGGGCAGTGTGATAGTGGGTAATACCATATCACGGCGCATGGCAATGCTGTATCATAATATTTTCAGTTTTCTGGGGGTGGCAGGAGGATTTTATGTATCTGCAAGGATAGGATATTTCTGGCTGGGCACAATCTTTCTGCTTGTCTCAGGGTTATTGTATTTCTATTCAGTTACCTATAAAAGACAATTTCTTATTGGTAATCTTATCGTCGCCTTTATGACGGCAATGGTGCCCTTTATGGTGGTACTGTTTGATG
>DATKUS010000207.1:0-10296 GCA_035530535.1 Bacteroidales bacterium | reverse complement strand
GTTCATGACAGAGACACTTGTCTATAAACCCTATGCCCAAAGGGTAAAAGGCACATACCAGTTCATCACCGAGCTCGTAAAATATGCTTCTCAAAATAACCACGATATTCTAAGGCTCAGGGAAGAAGCAAATCGACTTACACTTTCTGAAAAAGAGTATGTCCTCAACTGGCAGCAGGACGACACTAAATGGGACCTGATAAAATACAGGGGCTATAAGTACGACGAGAGCACCACTCCTATTTCAGGTCGCAAAACCGGATTTTACAACCATGACAAACCATACGTTGATACCATAAAGTATTTTAACTATCTCAACCCTGCCCTGACGGTGACCGCTCCCGACGCTTATATAGTGCCATTTGCCTGGGAGTACGTGATAGAACGCCTGAAGGCTAACGGTGTAAATATGCAGCAGCTTGAAAAAGACACAACCCTGCTGGTAGAATCATACTACATAGATAAGTTCGAGCCGGCAACCCGGGCTACACAGGGACATTATTTCAACAGCAATGTTACGGTTCATTCGGTCACACAGAAAATGGATTATTTCCAGGGTGACTATATAGTGCCAGTCAACCAGAGAGCAAACAAATACATCGTTTACATGCTTGAGCCACAGAGCGAAGCAGGCTTTTTTGCATGGAACTTCTTTGATGCCTCACTGGAAGGTCAGGACTGGTATTCAGTATGGGGCTTTGAAAGCCATCTTAAGGAACTGCTTGATCATGATCCCGTTCTGAAATCTGACTTTGAAAAAGCAAAGACTGAAAATGAAAAGGTTGCCTCTGACCCTGTGGCTCAGTTGCAGTGGCTGTACCAGCATACCCCTGCATCTGAACTTGAAAAGCGGACAAATCTCTATCCGGTAAGCAGGCTGATGAATGGAGGCGTACTGATTAAGTAACGGATAATGAAGATATTACTATGGGTGACACGGTAAAGACACCATATTATGACAGTGAAGAGTTCAGGCCAGCCTCCACGGCAGGATATACCTGCGCACGGCACTGATGAATGCACTGACTGATGACAATGACCTTTCAAGGCTTATTGTGGCAGTGAAAAAACATGGCCAACTGATTCTTAAGAGCTCTATCTGACGAAAAAGTCAAGCACAGGTTCATTACCTATCCATGCTTTCAGGTTGTCTCCCTTTTTTACAGGTCCAACCCCCGGAGGAGTGCCGGTAAAGATGATATCACCGGTCTTAAGGGTATAATATCTTGAAACGTAAGATATTATATCATTGAATGAAAAAATCAGATCCGACGTGTTCCCGTTCTGCCGTTCAACGCCGTTGACCTCCAGCCTGAAGCCTATATCATTAAGGTCACTGAACTTCTCCCTGGCAATGAAATGTCCGATGGGTGCTGAACCGTCAAATGTCTTAGACAACTCCCAGGGATGGCCAGCATTTGAGAACTTTTTCTGCAGGTCACGTGCTGTGAAATCAATACCTATTGTAAGAGCATCAAAATACCTGGTTGCAAACTTCGTGCTTATGCCCTTGCCGAGTTTTGATATCCTCAGCACCACCTCAGCCTCAAACTGAAGGTCCTCGGAAAAATCGGGGAGAAAAAACGGTTTATTCTTTTTCAGAAGAGCAGAATCGGGTTTCAGGAAGATAAGCGGTTCAGAAGGAACCTGGCTTTTCATCTCAGCCGCATGCTTGCGGTAATTCAGTCCCACACAGATAATCTTCATAACATATCATGCTTTGCCGAATGAGCGCAGCTTAATGGCTGTCAGCACCTGCTTCGTGTTCAGCGGGAAGTCGCCGTTCATCATCCATGAGTAATATGACGGTTCCTCCTTTAAGACCTGCTCAACAGTCTTGCCTTTATGTTTTCCAAAGTTAAATACTTCAATGCCCTGTTCATTGAATACTATGCGGCCGGCAAGGTCAGCATTGTTGTTAAATGCACTGAAGGCTGATAATTTCTCAATGTCATTTTCAATATCCGGATACCTATCGAGCTGCGCCTTGAGTATCTCATAAGTTGCAGCTGTGTCAGCCTGTGCACTGTGAGCATTATCGAGGTTTTTATCGCAGTAGAAACGGTATGCAGCGCTAAGCGTGCGCTGCTCCTTCTTGTGGAATATGACCTGTACATCAACATACCGGTGACGCGAGGGGTTAAAGTCAACATTCACCCGCAGAAACTCTTCACAGAGAATAGGTATATCGAATTTCATGGAGTTAAATCCTGCAAGATCACATCCCTCGAAAAAGGATGATATTTTCTTTGCTACATCCTTAAATGAGGGCTCATCTGCAACATCAGCATCAGAAATTCCATGAATGCGCGTTGCCTCTGCCGAAATAGGAATGCCCGGATTAATTCTCATTGTAAGCCACTCCTCTTCTCCTGAAGGCTGGACTTTCAGAGCGGAAAACTCAACAATACGGTCGGCAGCTATGCTTACCCCGGTTGTCTCAAGATCAAGCACTACCAGGGGCTTTTTCAGCTTTAATTCCATAACACTCTGCTTATCAGGCGTTTATCATCATAGGCATCAGGAGCATCAGAAGATCCTCATCTTCATTGCTGGTTTCTGACGGTAGGAAGAGACCTGCCCTGGTGGGATCAGCCAGCTCAATGACCACATCCTGTGATGCAATATTGGTAAGTATCTCGAGCAGAAAGACTGATTTGAATCCTATCTCCATTTCATCTCCTTCATAAAGGCACTTATGACGCTCATATGCTGAAATGGAAAAGTCAACATCCTGGGCTGAGATGGTAATCTGGTTCGGTGTGAACTGCAGTTTCACAAGGTTGCTTGCCTGGTTTGAGAATACAGAAACCCTCCGCAGTATATTATAGAATTCCAGCCTGTCAATACGGACTTTCCTCGGGTTGTTTTTAGGAATAACGGAGTTGTAATTAGGGTAATTCCCTTCAACAAGCCGGCAAACGACTTTATAGTCAGAGAGTTTAAAAAATGCGTTCCGGTCATCGAACTCCACGGTGACAACTCCGCTCTCCCTGGGGAGTATATTTTTAAGCAGTGAAGCCGGTTTCTTCGGAAGGATAAATGAAGCGCTGTCGTCAGCCTTAGCGTCGCTCCTCTGATATCTCACCAGTTTGTGTGCATCGGATGCCACAAAGGTGATCTTCTCAGGTGACGCCTCTATGAGTATTCCTCCCATGACAGGGCGAAGCTCATCATCTGCGGTTGCAAAGAGCGTCCTTGAAATACCTGCCAGGATTATATCAGCATTGATGTTGAAAGTAAACCTCTTCTCTTTCTTTATCACGGGCAGCACCGGAAAGTCAATGCCATTCTGCCCTACAACGCTGAAGCGGCCGTTTTCAGAATTGATTACAACAGCCATTGTATCAGGATTGATATCAAAGGTAAGCGGTTGTTCAGAGAACTCTTTAAGTGTATCAAGCAGTATCCGTGCCGGCAAGGCAATGGTGCCGCTTCCATCAACATTGTCGAGCCTCATCCTTGTAATAAGTGTCGATTCAAGGTCCGAAGCAGTGATTTCCAGATCATTGCCGCTAAGGTTAAAAAGGAAATTATCAAGAATCGGCAGTGTATTCTTTGAACTGATCACCCTGCTTATAGCCTGCAGATGACCCAGAAGTTCTGTGCTTGATACAACAAATTTCATATTGTCAGTTTTTAAATTATTCAGATTTGATTCTATTCCGGACTCCAACTCATTGATTTGATGAGCTGTTTACAGTAAAAACCGGAGTATCAATATTACAAAAAATTATCGTTCTCTCAAACAAAATTATTTCATTCTGTTATACCTGTGCTTTCTCATCCTGTTAAAGATGATTCCTGCTGCAATAATCAGCAACACGGGCAAAAAGGTATTCAGCACCTGCCAGAGGGAGCGTTGCTCTTCAATCCTTGATCCGTCGAGCAGTCTCAGCTTTATCTCCCTTGATCTCATCTCCATGAGCCCGTTGTCATTTACGAGGTAATTGAGGCAGTTGACAATGAAATCCTTATTCCCGAATGTCTGCATTGTGTACCTGTCAAGTCCCAGGGCAAGGGGCTCAGGCACTCCTCCTGACCATCTCACCTCATTGCGGATAATATCTCCGTCGGCCACAACTATCATTTTTGAAGGATTGCCCCTGGTGATGATTTTCTGACCTGACACTCCGCTGATACTCTCAGTCATCCTGTTTTCAAAGGCAGAGCTGAACCTGCCTTCAAGAAGAACAGCCACAGGAAGCTCTCCCGCTGTAAAAAGCTCCTCCGGTGGTGGATTCTTTGTCTCTTCCAGTGTGATCAGGAGAGGGGGCGTCACCGTCCGTGTGCGGCCTGATGTAGTCAGAAGGACAGTTTTCTTCACCTCCGGGTTTCGGCCTACAGTGTCTATAAAATTGGCAAACTCAGCCTTAACCCTGTTGAGGTTCCTCGTGATCGGATTATATTGTGACGGTTTCAGCAACGGGTAGTAGATCCATGGGGCAGGTACATACTGGGGCTGACCTCCCGTATCGGTGATCTTCAACGGGATGAGCATACACTCCGTATCCTGTATCAGCACAGGGTTTATCCTGACACCATACCTGAACAGCTGATCACTGAAAGAAAGCGGATCGTAAAGCGCCATTGTACCTCCGTACAGAAGGCTGTCAGCATTTACATTCACCTCTTCTGCCAACCACATTACCCGTCCTCCGTTCATGATGTACTGGTCAATAATGAGTTTGTCTCTCTCATCATATTTGCCCGTAGGTCCGGCAATGACTATGGCAGCATAGTCGTCAATGATACCTGTCTTACCTCCAATGGTACCCCTGTCAATTGTAAAAAATTTTGCAAGCTCAAGGATAATGTCGGCCACATGGATCTCATCAATTTCACCGTGTCCTTCAATGAACGCTATTTTGTAAACGGTATCTGCCGTTGCAGAGGCAATTGCCTGTATAATCTCATATTCAAGGCCTTCTGCAGAATGGAGAAGATTGACTTCCGGAGGAAGAGTAGGATTGTTCTGCAGAAAATTGACAGGTATCTCTGTTTTTCCGCATGCCACCGTCAGTGATGGGAAAACCCGTTTCTGGGTCTTGCCCCCTTCTCCATCACTGGCCATGACATTTACCGGCATAAGTCCGCGGCTGATAAGGTCTGAATGAAAATTATTCCTTGCAGCTTCATCGGAACCCTTAGAAGGATTGATAAAATCGTAAGAGACCTTACGCTTTGAGGCTATGCGGAATTCATCAAGATATTGTCCTGCTGTTCGTTTCAGTTTCTTAAACCCGACAGGCATTTCTCCGTCGAGATAAACGCTGACATGCACATCCTTTTCAAGTCCCCTGAGTATTTTGCGTGTGGGTTCTCCAAGTGTGAAACGGCGGTCTTCGGTAAGATCGATCCTTATATGAAGCGTTGAGACAAGTAATGTAATAACGGCCACTACCGCAATTATGGTTGCCGGTTTCTTCAGTTTGCGGCGCATCAGGACGAACCTGGTGGCCTCGTTAAAGAAGACTGTGACAAAGATAAAGTATGCAATATCCCTTATGTCAAGTACACCGCGGCTTACTGACCGGTAGTGTTCATTGATGCCTATTCTTGTAACAAATTCATCAACATGTGACAGGCCCGGAAGCTGTGCAATGGAATCAAAACCCGTCCAGGTAATGAATGATATCACAACGGCAATAATAAATGCAACTACCTGGTTATCTGTGAGCGATGAGGAGAAAAGTCCTATGGAAGCGTAAACCGCAGCCAGCAGGAAGAGTCCTGTAAAGGAACCTGCGGCACCTCCCCTGTCAAGATTGCCCGGGGTCTCACCCAGTACCCAGACGGAGATCACAAAGATGATGCAGGGCAGCAGTGAGAGAAGCACGAGTGCCACTGCGGCGGAGAACTTGCCGTATATTATTGCTCCTTCGCCCAGCGGACGCGAATATAGCAGTTCAAGGGTGCCCAGACGTTTCTCCTCAGCCAGGAGGCGCATGGTAACTGCAGGCACCAGGAAGAGAAAGAGCCATGGAGAGATCACAAAGAGAGGGTCCAGACCTGCAGAGCCGCTGTCAAGCAGATTCCACTGTCCAGGCATTATCCACATTATGAGACTGTTGGCAAGGAGGAATACTATGACAACAATATATCCCGTCAGTGAACTGAAGAATCCGGAAATCTCTTTTCTGAAGAGTGTGAACATATTTAAACTTTACAGTAAAATTATGGAATTTACTTTCATGGCATCACAGGTTTCCTGGCATTTTCAACATTCAAAACGGTTGTGCCGCGATAATAAAAACCTGTTATCTCCGAAAAACTTTTACCCCTTGAGGCCATCACCCTTGCACCGTCCTGGCAAAGTCCCACTCCGTGACCGTAACCTCTGCCTTTAATTATCACACTGTCAGCCGCAGTTGTCACAGTAAAAAAAGACGATCTGAGACTGAAGCCCACCCTTATCTCCTCGTATGATACGGACTTATCCGCTATCATCATATACTTTGATCGCTTTGCCTCCTGCTGTGGGGATGTGATTACCGGGGCACTGCCATCTGCAAAGATGCCTTTGGACCTGAGAAACTCATTCCACATGGAGACCTGGAAAATCCTGACCCACCGTGCCGAAGGAGACGAGGTACAATAGGGATCTGACAGCTGAATGAGGTAAGGATGTGCACTGACCCAAACATCTGACGATGCCGCGGTCTGTCCACCGCAATTGGCATGAAAGGCTGAAACAATAAGTATGCTGTCACGGTCTGCCAGTACTTTCCCCGCAGTACTCAGGCAGGCATCAATAAGATTTGTTTCAGGGATGATACCGGGATAAACCTGGCAATGGGTATCATCACATAAATTAAAGCCGTCAAGCATATGCCGGTCGGTGTTCCTGTAGGCATAGGTGCGTGCCACAACCGCCTGAGCACGGAAATATTCCACCGGCCCCCGGCTGCCAGCCTCAGCCTTAACAACACCCGGCAGATAATCTTCAATCTCAACAATGTTAATTACCAGAAGTGACCCCGGATAAGAGCTTACTTTCAGTGACCCGTTCAGAGTTTTTACAGCATCATTCTTTCCGGTTGCACGTAAAGTGAAAAGAGCATTCTCTCCTAAAGGTCTTAATATGAAAGAGTCAGATGCCACCGAGGCTCCCGTTTTCATCTTTAGTATCACCTGGTCATTATACCTTGTAAAAACTACAGGTTCATTGACCGCCACTCTCATGCTGTCCTTCGGTGAGGTAAAGAGCATATATTCTCCTCTTGAGGGTGTAAATACAACGGTAAGAGGTTTGCTACGGGCAAAGATCCGGACGGATATTTCGCCCTGAACCACACGGGGAAGTAGAAGCAGTATTACGCAGGCAATGTATCTTATCATAACCGGGCCTGCGATCCTTTGAGTGAAAAAATTATATCCCCGGCAACTCTTGATGAAGCACCGCCGCCGCCCATCTCAAAACGCAATACTGAATAATTTTCACGCATTGTACTGTGCTTATAGCCCGACCTGAGTATCAGCGAAAGCTCCCTGTGAAGAGTTATCTCATTAAGATCATCCTGTATGAGTTCCTTTACTATCTCCCTGTCCATGATAAGGTTCACCAGCGATATAAACCTGACCTTCAGGAACATCATGCTGAGCTTGTAGGTGAATGCGCTTGTCTTATAGCAGACTACCTGCGGGACGTCAAACAGAGCTGCCTCCAGGGTTGCAGTACCTGAAGTTACCAGTGAGGCTTCCGCCACCGAGAGGAGCTCATAGGTCTTTCCTGTTACTGTTTTTACAGGGAAGGAGCCAGTTATTCCACTGTAAAGCTCTGCGGGCAGATGAGATACTGCCGCCACAACAAACTGATAATCAGGAAAACTGCCGGCAACCTTTATCATCTCAGGAAGGATATGCTTCACCTCCTGCTGTCTGCTCCCGGAGAGAAGGGCAACAACAGGTCTCTCATCGAGGCCCAGCGTCTCCCGAAGTGATTTATTGTCACTGACTTCATTCCGGAATGTTTCAGTCTGGTCAATCAGAGGATTTCCGAGGTAA
This sequence comes from Bacteroidales bacterium, assembly GCA_035530535.1. Classification (GTDB taxonomy): domain Bacteria; phylum Bacteroidota; class Bacteroidia; order Bacteroidales; family VadinHA17; genus SR-FBR-E99. The sequence continues at coordinate 2,289 of DATKUS010000207.1, read as the reverse complement.
TGAGCTTCGTACCCGTGATTGCGGTAAAATTCAACCTCGAAGGGAAAGATGATATACATCCGGTCAACGTACTTCTTTACAAGCTTTACCCTGGACTCTCTCCATGCCCAGAATTTAGGTGAGATATAGTAATAGACCTTTATGCCGAGGCCTTTAACGTACTTTGCAATCCGGAGGTTAAAGCCCGGATAATCAATAAGAATGGTAACATCAGGTTTAAACTCCGCTATCTGCCGGCGGCACACATCAAAGTTTGTAATGACGGAACGTATGTTTACAAGCACTTCCCATGCTCCCATGAAAGCTGTTTCGCGGTAGTGTTTGAGAAGGGTTCCTCCTGCTGCGCTCATCAGGTCGCCCCCCCAGCATTCTATTACAGCATCCGGGTCCGCCTTCAGAAGGCTTCGGATCAGGTTTGACCCATGCAGATCCCCTGAGGGCTCACCTGCCAGAATGAAATATCTCATTTCAGAGAAGTTTTATTCCAAATACCACAAAAGCCCAGACGAAGGTTATTCCAAGGACCCCCTTTAGTGCCTTCAGCATATCCAACCTGTTGAATACCAGGAATATGATAATATTTGAAAAAACAGCTACACTCATTATCCGGGCAATGTTTCCTGCATCTTCCACCCTCTTTAAATATTGTCCGGGAGAGAGACCTTTTGCTGTAACCAGGTAAAAGAGTGCAAAACCTATCAAAGGAATGATTAATCCTGAAACCACCCCTGTGATAATATTGTCATATCGTTTGGTAAAGTTCATTTTTCAAAAGCGGGACTTTAGTTCACTGAGAAACCCGTGAGCTGTCATGTCAGTTGTCACAGGCACGATAGATACATAACCGTTCTTCAGAGCCCATTCGTCAGTATCGGTTGATTCAGGCTCATGGTTTTGAAAAAATCCAGTCAGCCAGTAGTAGGTCTTGCCCATAGGGTCTTTTCTCTTCTCAAATTCCTCCTGCCAGTTGCCCTTGGCCTGACGGGCAACAAGTATGCCTTTTATCTCAGTGGCAGCAATGGCAGGTATATTGACATTCAGGCAGATCCCTTTCGGAAGCGGCTTACTGATAACCATCTCGGTAACTTTTCTTATATACACTTCACAGGCCGAAAAGTCAGCGGTTGATAAATAACTGTTGAGAGAAAATCCCAGTGAGGTGACTCCGTAGAGGCAGCCTTCGAGGGCTGCCGCCATTGTACCTGAATAGAGGACGCTGGCTGAAGCATTTGAGCCGTGATTTATCCCGGAGACAAGAAGGTCAGGCATTCGTTCAAGAAGTTGATTTATAGCCAGTTTTACCCCGTCGGTGGGTGTTCCGCTGCATGCATAGATACGATGCCTGTCAGTCTCCTCCAGCAGCTTTACCCTTAATGGCTCCTTGACGGTCAGCGCCTGTGACATCCCGCTCCGGCTTTCCGTTGCTGAAATTACAACCACCTTACCGAACTCCTCCATAACAGCAGTCAGGGTCTTTAATCCTGCTGCATAAAGACCGTCATCATTTGTAATAAGTATCAGCTTATCGTTCTCTTTAATTACCATCGTCTACTGTGTTGTGCTGCAAATATAACGAAATAGCGCCATCAAATAATATTGGCCTGAAGGCCCTGCAAACCTTTTTTTAAAATGCTTACTTTTGCATGTTGAAAAATTCAGTTTAAAAAAGCAAAAATGAAGATCTCTTATAATTGGCTCAGGGATTATCTGAATCTGGATCAGGATGTTGAAGAGCTTTCAACCATCCTTACAGCGATAGGCCTCGAGGTTGAGGGGACAGAGGTATGGGAGTCTGTCAGGGGCGGGATGAAGGGCGTGGTCATCGGAAAAGTTCTCACCTGCGGATGTCATCCTGATGCCGACAGACTTAGTGTCACTACAGTGGACATTGGCGGTGAGCAGCCTCTGAACATAGTATGCGGGGCGCCTAATGTCGCAGCCGGCCAGACTGTGGCAGTGGCAACCATCGGCACTAAAGTATTCAAAGGGGAAGAACAGTTCGAAATAAAAAAGTCAAAAATTCGGGGACAATTATCTGAGGGCATGATTTGCGCTGAAGATGAACTGGGAACAGGGACTGACCATGAGGGCATCATAGTACTTGACCCGTCAGCAAAAACCGGCTCTCCGGCGGCTGATTATTTCAATGTTTCAATTGATATAGTTTTTGAAATAGGGCTGACCCCTAACCGCATAGATTGCAGCTCCCACTACGGCGTTGCACGTGACCTGGCGGCATATCTCAACCTCCAGAAGCCGGTAAGGGCAAAACTCCCCATGGTCGATTCA
>DATKUS010000206.1:0-9089 GCA_035530535.1 Bacteroidales bacterium | reverse complement strand
GTAAGTTTTGAAGAAAGGGCATTTACGCATGATACACCCACACCGTGAAGACCTCCGGATACTTTGTAAGAGTCTTTGTCAAATTTACCTCCTGCATGCAGCACAGTCATAACTACTTCCAGGGCTGAACGCTTTTCCTTCTCATGCATTTCAACCGGGATACCTCGTCCGTTGTCGGTAACAGTGACGGAGTTATCTTCGTTAATAATGACATCTATCCTGTTGCAGTATCCTACCAGTGCTTCATCAATTGAGTTATCCACCACTTCATATACAAGATGATGCAGTCCTCTGACTCCCACGTCGCCAATATACATGGCCGGACGCTTTCTGACTGCCTCTAATCCTTCCAGTACCTGGATACTGTCAGCTGAATACCCGCTGTTATCCTCACTCCTCTCTCTCAGATCTTCGTTACTCATTTTTTTGGAAAATTTCTTTTAAATTTTCAATTGCTAAACAATTGATATTATGTTATTTATTTAATCACGCAAAGGTATAAAAAAACAGCGGTTTCACCTCATTTGTTCAGAAAAATGATAGAAGAGATATGAACAAAATATTAGCTTTTCAGGGGTCACAGACTGTACGTAAAACCACCCAGGATCATGAAGTTCTGTGCAGGGTAATAGTTCCACTCATAATAACGGTTATATGAGATATTATTGGCTTTCACCCAGAATGACAGAGCCGGAGTGTACCTGTATTCAACTCCCAGGTTCAGATTTGGATGCACGGGCAATATCACGGATGATTCCGGCGCCCTGATCATTGCATAGCGCTCTCCCAGCACCGTCAGTGAAGCCGATGCTATTATTTTGTTCCTGAGGTTATAATCGCCCTTCAGCGTTACGTTCCATGCAGGCTTATGCCATGCATGCTCCTGTCCTGACATTGAGTAGCGGTAGTAGTTGCCAAGAAATGAAAGGGTGATCTGGCGGTTGAACGGGTAAACCGTCTCACCGTGTATTTTGAACAGATCTCCATTATCATAAACGGGGAGAAAATAGTTTCCTACACCTACAGTGTCATTCATAAAGAGTAGCATATCATTGAAGATGGTGTAACTCACATCAAAGGCATAGGTTGCTGACACATTCAGATTTCCGGCTACTCCGGCTGTAAGACGCAGCTTGTTGTCTGTATTCCTGAGCGTGAAAAGAGTGTCGCCTGGCATGATCCAGGGGTTGATATAAGCAGTATTTTTTGCCTGGTTGTTATCAAGTGAACCGTCAATGGCGGCCGTGAATCTCAGGAAGGAAGGTATCACCCTGAATGTGAATGAAACATCCGGAAAGAAGTAGATGTATGCCTTAAGAGCACCTCCTGAAAGAGGTTCAATATTTTCCCTGATGTCTGCGGCAACAGTGAACCCGAAACGGAACCTCCATTCATCATTACCCCTGGTGATATAGGGTGACAGTGAGAACAGGTTTCTTGCCTTGCTGTCAATCTTATCAGAAAAAAGGTAGAGGTCATAGTCAATATCAGCTCCACCATAAAAACCGAACATATTTTTTTCACCCTTGACGCTAAATCCCGGATTATGCTGAAACCCGACACCGCCTCTTGAAAAGAGGTTATATTTTACAGTGGCATCCCAGTTCAGGTCACTGGAGTCAGGTTCCATGGTAAAGTATCGTGCAGTACCGGTGACATCATAATAGAGCGACCTGATATCTTTCCGTGACGGGTCATACCCTGTGACATCGGGGTCATATCCGTAAGCGTATCGCGACATCTGTTTGATATCAATGTTAGTATCAAAACGGCTTCTCCTGAAGTATTTCTTCCCGTATACTATGGCCTGGTTGTCCATGAATCCGGCGAAGACCCGGTTGGCATCAGCAAGGCTTATTTTGCCTGCAGAGGCATAACTGCGGGTGTAGATGCCCAGGACTCCCTTCCTGGACCTCCCGTTTGATACGCTCACTTCAAGGAACGGAGAGAGCCAGGTACCGAGGCCAAGGCTCACATACCCCTTCTTCAGGTCAGGCAGAGGCTCAGGAGAAAGAGATGCTGACTTTATCGGTGCCACCTTATACTCTGGTGTAAAGGTACCGGGAGTGAAGGTGTATTTGAAGTCTACCCTCACCCGGGAAGTGTCATCGACAGCAGGCAATATTGCTCTCTTGGTGGCTTCCTGAAGTGTGGGCTTGTAGGGATTGTACAGCGTCACTGACCTCTTAATGGTTTCATCCTGTGTGGTCTGACCAAAGGCAGCAAAGGGAAGTAAAAGTGCTGCAAAAAATATATATGATCTCATTTTCATCGCTTTTCCTTTTTATCTGCTGTTCATTACCTTGTGGCACCTCCTGGAGTCGAGGTTTCTCCGGGAGCGGTCTCGGGGTTCAGTTTTGAGAGTCTGGTGCGAGCTTCGTCAATTATTCCGTCATCCTTGACCGTATAATAGTCTATCAGGCTCTGGAGTGTGGCTTTAGCCTGGAAAGCGTCACCCTTTCTGACAGAAATGTCTGACAGGAGAAGGAACACTTTGCCGGTCCAATATGCATGCGGCGATTTCATATCGATAAATGCATTTACTTCTTTCTCTGCCTCATCAATTTTCCCGTCGGCATACAGCAGTTCTGCCACATGATATTTTGATTCGGCGCCGTAGGTTGTTGCGACCTCATAACCTACCCTGCTGTAATCATCAAGTGCTTCGGCATTGTTCCCCAGCGCCTGGTTTGATTTGGCTGTCAGGAAAGTGGCTTCACGGGCGAGCTCTTCGGTGAGTTTGTCCGACTCCAGTACTTTTTCAGCTGCCGCGATTGTCCTGACATAGTCTTCAGTTTTACGTGCCGCCCTCATCATCCCGAGGTAAGAAAACATCTGATTCTCAGGAGTCGAAGCCTCCCTGCTGAGATCATCATACAACTTATAAGCGCCTGCAAAGTCACCCTTGCCAAATGTTATTGAGGCTGCACCGAGAAGCGACTGCTCCATAAACTGGTTATTGCCGACCCTTATTACGCTGTTATAAAGCTCCAGGGCTTCATCAACGCTGCCTGTCCTGTTCAGACAATCAGCAAGATAGAAACGGGCGTTGGTGGCAAAACTTCCGGACGGAAATTCGTTCAGATAACCCCTGAAAGTCTGCATGGCCTTGTCACAATTCCCCTTAATATACTGGTTCTCCCCGGCAACATATGTCATTGAATCACGGGTTGAGGCTTCAATATCTCCGAAACCCTCAACAGTTTTCATATATGCGAAGTAGTTCTCAACCTCATCCAGATCAGTGTACGCGTTCCGTAACCCGGTCACAGCGTTTCGCGCTTCGGGAGTGGAGCGGTAGTTCTCAACCACTTTCTTGAACTGTCCAATAGCGCGCTGATTGTCGCCGGCATTGTAATAAATAAGTCCCAGTTGCACCATTGCAGGCGGTACATACTGACTGCTATTATGCCAGGCAATCAGGTTATTGAAATCAGCCTCCCCTTTTTCAGGCTGCTCCAGGGCTACATATGCCCTGCCCCTTTCAAACAGAGCATTTGGCACATATGCCGATTTCTGGAACTTTTCTATCAAACCAGTCATAGTAATGACTTTCCCTGCATTATCATTATTCAGGCCCTGCGAAAAACCCTTCTGGAACATTGCATAGTCAGCATCCAGTTTGGCATAGTCTATTACTTTATCATAATACACGATTGCATCCGGATAGTCGGCAGTGATATAATAACAGTCTGCAATCCTGTTCCTGGTATCGGCTGCAATATCTGAACGGGTTGTCATATCAACCCTGTTATTGAAGTCGATGAACAGCGGAAGAGCTGCTTTGTAGTTTTTGCTGTTGTAGTAAATGTACCCCAGGTTATAATCGATAAGGTCCTGTTCAGCATCAACACCGGCTCCAGGCAACTGCCTGTACATTTCCCAGTCGTTGCGCGCTGCATCCCAGTTGCTTAACCGGTAATTTGACTCTCCCCTCCAGTACATTGTGCGGGCTCTGACTGCAGGATCCATCTCTTTATATTTCAGAGACTTATCGAACATCGTCACAGCATCCGTAAACCTTTTGTTCCTGAAGTGTTCAAGACCCCGGTAAAAGGCCACTCTCTGATAAGCTTCCTTAAGTGTGGCATCCTTAATACTTATTCTGTCAAGTGAGTTGAGGGCAGCCTGGTAATTTTTCAGGCGCATATAAGCGGAGACGAGGTAGTTGTAAGCTTCAGTAATATGACCCGACCCCGGGTAAGTTTCAATGTAGTTATGTAAGGCCTCTATGCCCTCGCCAAAGGGCGAGTATGAGTTTTCGTATGCCAGTTTTGCAAAGTTGAAGAGAGACTCCTCCTGTATAGTTTTGTCAAAGTTCATTCCCGAAGCGGCCGAATATGCCAGTTGTGCTCTCTTCTTGTCTGCGGTCTTAAGATAGCATGAACCCAGCATGTAATATACATTTTGGGTCAGCATATCGCTTTTCCCTACAACCTCAGTAAAGATTTCAATGGCTTTCGTATAATCTTCGGTCTGATAATAGCAGTAGGCAAGTTCATACTTGTCATTCCGGTCACTCAGCCTGGTGTCCTTCGTGAATTTTTCAAGGTAAGGAATCGCTTCACTGTAATTACCTTTCTGGAAGTTTGCATCGCCAATAAAGCGGTACAGTTCTATCTCACGCATTTTGCCTGCCTGCTCAAGGAGTGACGGGCCCATCGTCAGTATGCCGTCATAATTCTTATCGAGATAGTATATCTGAACAATATAAAAAGGCACAACCGTACCGAATGTTTCATCACCCTTCAGACGCTCAAAACTCTCCAGGGCAGTGCGATGGAAATCGTTTTCATAGGCAATACAGGCGTAATAATATAGTGCTGGTGTGGTGTAATCTGTGTCAACGTCTTTTAGCTCTGAGAAGAGCATCATCGCTCTCTTCTGGTCACCCTTAAGGTAATGCGAATAACCAAGCTTAAACAGATATTCAGGCAGGCTCTTTCCCGTAAGCTGCAGCCTGTCAGTCTGCTCAAACCATTCTATGGCACCGGGATAATCACGAAGCTGATAGCGGTACAGCCCTGTTTCAAACTTTGCCTGGTTAAGCAATGGACTCTCAGTGTTGGAACTGATGAAACGCTGCATGCGATACTCTGCATCAGGACTCATTAGCCGCATTGAAGAGAGTGCTGCATAATATTCAGTCTCAGATCTTTGCTGAACATTACCCTGTTTATCATTTGCAAGCCATTTGTCAAATAGTTCAACAGCGGCGGCATACTTTGCCTTGTTATACATTTCGTGGCCTCCGTTAAGAAGGGAGGTCAGCTCTTCTCCCGAAAATGACGACTGACCGTTTATTGCAGTACCTGCAGTAAGGGCTGCAGCAATAAGGATCATCAGTATCTTTCTGTTCATAACTTTATCTTTTCATGGGCCCGGATTAATGAAAACATATCCCGGAACACGATTGTCGCAGGTAAATATTTCATTAATAATATTTTGCACTCTCAACTGTGTGCTTTTTCATCTGGGGTAAAAATACAACTATAAAACAGCCGCGAAATCTCTTTATTGTTCATTTTATCAACATCGCTGCCGGTGATTGTTAATTCTTTTCTTATTTTGCGTCAAAAGTATGAGTCATGCATGACATTGCCCCTCTGGATACAATAATTGAACTCAGGAGTTGCTCCATCTTCCAGCAGGATCACCTGGTACTTGAAGACGTGAACTTAAAGGTCGAAAAGGGTGAGTTCCTGTATCTTGTTGGCAGGGTTGGCAGCGGAAAAACATCTCTCATAAGAACGCTGAACGCCCAGATCCCACTAACAGACGGGGAAGGATGGGTGGCAGGCTATGATCTCAGAAAGTTGAAAAAACGTGATATACCGGGGCTCCGCCGCAAGCTGGGAATCGTGTTTCAGGATTTTCAGCTGCTGACGGACAGGAGTGTAGGTGACAACCTTGAATTTGCTCTCAGGGCTACCGGATGGACAGCCAAGGTTGCCATAGCAGACCGGATTAATGAGGTCCTTGAAAAAGTAGGCCTTCAGACCAAGGGTTTTAAGATGCCACATCAGCTGTCAGGAGGCGAACAGCAGAGGGTGGTAATAGCGCGTGCATTGCTGAATGATCCTGATATCATCCTTGCGGATGAACCTACAGGCAATCTTGATCCGGAGACATCAGATGAAATACACCGTCTTCTCAAAGGGATCAGTGACAACGGCCGGGCTGTGGTGATGTCAACACATAAGCATTCCCTGATAAAAAAATATCCTGCGAGGACCATGCGCTGTGAAAACGGTAAAATCTTCGATGTAGGCACTTCAGATGAAGTGATTGAACTGCTTAAGTAAATACTATTTCAGCAATCTTGCCGGCCAGGGCAAAGTGTTTCGGTACAGCCGGTAATATGTGGTCTTCGTGCCCCCGAATGATTTCATGAAGAGCGCAATAGAAGGAACCGAGGAGCCGGCGAAATCCACGGTCTTGCCGCTACCTGCATTTTCAATGATCAGGCTGTCAATAACATGGTAAGCAGTGCGGAGCTCCCGGCTCTTCCGGCTTCCGGCAGTGAACAGGAGCGTAATGCGGTTCATAGTGTCAATAATAAATATCCCCCATAAAAGTTTTCCCTTAGGCGACCTCACTCCAAGCAGCCTGCCCCGTCCTGTTGAAGTACAGAAATCCATAAGCTTATAAAGCTGGCGGTAGTTTACTTCCCTGATGACACCTGCCCTTCTCCCTATGTTGTTCCTGAAGAGCGAAATGATCTCATGAGGGGTCACATTGTCAACTATCTCCTGTGAAAATCTGTGAGCAATATTAATGTTACGCCGGCAGTCGGACATATAACCAAACCATAAGGAGTCATAACCATCCCGTAGAGTGAGCTCAAAGTTGGTTCTGGCAGTAACACGGTAGCCTGGAGCTTCAGCCTCCTGACCTATTGACAGGTCAACTAGCCTGAAGAATTCAGGCATGAAACTGAGGAATTCCTCAGTTCTCACCTGTCTGTCACCATCCGGAGCAAAGGAGCCCAGCTGTTGAAGGAACAGGGGGGTTGCCACATAGCGGTACCCATATTTGCGAAAAGCCGGCAACGGAAAAAGTGAATCATAGTCATCATCAACAAGAGCCTCCCAGCCCGGCGCCATGATGTCAAGATACCATGACCACGGATAGGGCCTGATACCCGGCATCTCCGCCAGGCAACCGTCCCATTTTTCACGGTCAATATCTTCATTTCTCAGGTAGACTATCATCCTCGTTGCCCGGATAACATTGTCTCAAAAACTGCTCTCCAGCCTTCCCATCCGTCCTGCTCCGTAAGAGAGGTGTTATGCCATACTGATACGAAGAGTCCCCCTGCCTTTTTTGTTGCGGAGATCAGTTCTGTTAGTGTTTCAGTGGCAGCGCCGACAGAGAGGTTGAGATATTTTTTGAGTGTTCCGTCCATCACCTGGAAAGGGACAACGGTGATGCCAGTCACTCTCTCTTTTTCAAGGTCATAAAATTTAAAAGGACGGGCTATTCCGGCCCTGAATCCTGGCTCATCGGCAAAACCCATACTGTAGTCAGTACTGAATCCTGCTTCCTCAAAAAAACGGTACGTTTCAGGCATCTTAAGCAGCAGCCAGTGCTGCCTCACGCGGTCAGGAAAATGGCCGGTAATGATCCTGTAACGTTCAGCCTCGGTATTTAAAATCCTCAGTCTGCCTGAAGAACGGTAAGAAGGATGCAGTCCTGAACCGTAATGGCTGTCATAATTTTTTATTATTTCAATGTAATCATGATCCCTGTGAGACGGGTTATGGTCATAATCACCACGGTCACCTGTCGGGAAAAAGAAAAGCAGGTCACTTCCGTACCGGGAGGTAGTCTCTTCGATGTATTTAAAGTTATCGAATGGGTCATCATCCTTGCCGGTCATAGAGCGAAACCTCGCTGCTGGTGGTGCTGCGTGTCCGGTCATTCCTTTAACAAATCCCCCGACAGTGCGCAGGAAGCCACGGCCGCGGAAAGCAAACGGCTGATCAATATCCACCGTCAGTAAGGAGTGATAGTCATTATGACGTATGGTGAGGACTGGAAAATGTCTGACAAGGGCGGTGGCAAGATAACGTGCCCAGATTTCAACAACGGGAAGCCTGAGAAAACCGCCCCGGTAAGCCAGAGAGCCTGCTCCCGGAAATCTCCCGTGAGAATCAGCTGTAAAAGGAAGATACTCTTCATACCGGCTCAGCATATAAAAAGAGGCTGAGAATACATCGAACGGAAAGGGCTCTCCCTCACATGAAAAGAGAACCGGCATATCACCAAGGTTATGAACTTCAGGAACCAGGGGTTCAATACCCTTCGATGAGAGCAGGCCGGACGGCTTTATTACAAAATGACCCGTAATATTCTCATCGCAATAAAGTATGGCAGGGCTGCCGCCTATTTTCCTCCTGTCGTCGGTAAGCTCAAACTCAAGTCCAAGAACAGTTTTAAAAATTATATCAGCCACGTATGACAGACGTGGTGATATTACAGGGGAATATATTTTCAGGACTTTTGTAGTCATAATTACAAATTTAGATAATTAGGTGTCAGGCTGCAATATCTGGCTGTCCTATTTATTAACATAATATCTTAAACATTTGAGCTAAATTTTCTTAATTTTGTAAACTATTCAAATTTGCTATTATTAAATAAAGTTCTGTTATGGGTAAAGGTGATAAAAAATCAAAAAGAGGTAAGATAATCAGAGGCTCATTCGGAGTACGGCGAAGCCGCAAGGCAAAGCATGCTGCTCCTGCTGCCGCACCAGTTAAGGTGGTTGCAGCAATAAAAACCCGCAAACCGGTAAAGGCTGCAGCAAAACCGGTCAAACCAAAAGTTGCACCAGCAGAAGTTTCCAAGCCGGAAGCAATGCCTGAAATCCATACTGAGCCTAAAGGAATAACTTTGACAAAACCGAAGGCAGCTCCGAAGGCAACTGTTAAAGCAGCCGCAAAGACCGCGCCGAAAGCAGCCACCAAAGCAGCTCCGAAGACAGCCGCAAAGACCGCGCCGAAAGAAGCTACAAAAGCAGCTCCGAAGACAACTACAAAGGCAGCTCCGAAGACAACTGTTAAAGCAGCCGCAAAGACCGCTCC
>DATKUS010000205.1:0-9974 GCA_035530535.1 Bacteroidales bacterium | reverse complement strand
TTCAGGCCTGATCTGGAACAATCCTGACCACAGAAATATGATCAGAACTATAGCGGCAAGGATATACCGGTAGTAGGGAACCAGCTTCTTCCATGAAGGTGGCATGTTCGACTTATTAAATTGATTATAAACCATTTGTATAAATTAAGTGAATATTGGAAATGATCGGGTTATATTTTTTTATTCTCCGATAATTTTTATCTTTTTCCCTGCCTGAACCATGTCACTCAGCTCCAGTTCGTTAAGCAGTGCCAGTTCATTAAACTTGTCCTGCTTCATCCCGAAATAGGAAAGAGCTTCGGAAAGTGTTCCGGCACGCTGGACCTTTTTAACCAGGATCCTCCTGGGTTTGACATTTATTTTTGAGGCATCAGTAAGCTTTGAGAATGTGTTCATTGATGCTTCCATTGCAGGGGCGTAATTGGCAAAATCTGCCTCAGTGGAAACACCGTGGAAGACATAAAAAGCAATGCCGTACTGAATGAAGTATGACAGGACGTTATTTACGCTTTTAGTGCCTGTGGATTGATCTTCACTGATCTGCTGAGACAGGGTGACGATTGCCGGCATCCCGTTGACGGTTTTCTTTTCGCTGCGTTGCAGTTTCAGACCGTAAGCAGCCAGGGTAGAATCCGCAGTTGCCTGCAGGGTTTTCTGGCCGGCAAGGGAGAATATCATAAGCGCTTTTCCATCCGCAGGCGTCATACTTACCTGGGTAGGAGCGTTATTAAGTTTCCACCCTGAAGGATGTGTGAATTTGAATTTCAGTAAGGGGTGATAGAACACATCTCCCTCCACATACCCCTGTCTCGGGTCTTCACCGTAAACTATGCCGTCAATGAGCTGCAGGTAAGAGTCGGCATTTACCTTATAAGCCGGCAGCTTCAGGCTGTCCTGCCATTCTGTGGAGCTTTTGTTTACTGAATTATAGCGGTCGCCCGGATCGGGGTGCGTTGAAAGAAAAGTAGGAACGCCACCCTGGCTTTCAGCCATGCTCATTTTGTTCAGTACATGGAAGAAGTCAGCCATTTTATGTCCGTCATATCCGAGCAATGACATATAGCCCACACCCAGCCGGTCGGCCATACGCTCATCATCACGGCTGAATTTCAGGAACAGAAGTTCCATTCCCTGTAATGAAGGCTCGGCATACTGTGCAAACTTCTCTGATGCTATCATACCTCCTATCAGTAAAAGCTGACCCAGCTGCTGCTTGCTCTGCTGACTCACGGAGTGGCGGGCAGCCACATGCCCCATCTCGTGGCCGAGGACGCCTATAAGCTCTGCTTAGTTGTTGAACTGAGCCAGGATTCCGCGGGTGAGATATATGTAACCACCGGGAACAGCAAAGGCATTGACAACGGGAGAATCAACAACCTTGACATGATATTCAAGATTTGGACGGTGGGAGATCTTGCCCATTTCGGTACCTTTTGCCTGGACAAAATTCTGCAGCTCAGCATCGGGGTACTCACCAAAAGTTGCAATAACCTGGGGGTCATAGGAAAGACCCAGAGCCACTTCCTGAGCTTCAGACATCATCATGACCTGTCTTTTTCCCGTGACGGGATTGACAGCACATGAACTGATCAGCATTACGACTGTGAACAGTAAGGTGATCTTAACGAAAAGGTTCACTTTTTTCATTTCCTTATTTTTCCTGATCCTTATCACTGACTCCATAATATTTTTCAGATATTGCTTTATAGACGAACAGGTTTTCATTAGCCACTCCGTCTCTTCCGAACATAGACCTGAGGGGCTCCCAGTTGCAGGTGCCTTCTCCTGCATCATCAGGCAGGCTGAAGACTATTTCATGGATCTCTTCAGGATATTGAGCATATTCAACAACGTTGACCGGCTTATTGTATCTTTTGACAAGGTCAAACAGGTTCTTCTGCAGGTCATCAAGTGTGCCATGCCATCTTGGATAGTATGATAAACCGATTATATCAAACTTCACATCACGGGCAATCATGTTGTCAAGCCAGAAAACGGATTCATCATTCTGTCCCCCCAGTGCAATATGCATCATGATGATTGTTTTAGGATCAACTTCCCTTACGGCTTCAACTCCCACCTTAAGCAGTTCTGCAAGCTGATCCGGGTTTGAGATGTGACCGTCAGGCCAGAGCATGCCATGATTTATTTCATTGCCTATCTGCACCATTTCAGGCATCGTACCCTGTTCTTTCAGAGCAAGCAGAACTTCTTTCGTATATTCTCCGACTTTCAGTTTCAGCTGCTCAAAACCGAGATCCTGCCATGCAAGCGGCTTATTCTGCTGTTGGGGATCAGCCCAGTAGTCGCTGTAATGGAAGTTGAGCAGTATTTTCATCCCGGCATCCTTTGTTCTGCGGGCCATCTGTTTCGTGTATTCCATGCCGCAGAAGCCTTTCTGCGGTGAGTATCCCTTTTCATTTTCGGGATTCACGAAAATGCGCAGACGGATACAGTTAAATCCCTGATCGGCAAGGGCCTGCACGGCATCCTTTTCTTCTCCGTCTACGATGAATTTCATTCCTCTCTCTTCCATCTGCGGCAGGAAAGATATGTCAGCCCCCAGCATCCGGGCAATTTCCTTCCGGGCTGTTTTCAGCTGGGCCTTTGTGGGGACTAAGCTTTTGAAATCCGGTGAAATGGTATGGATCTCATGCGATGCCGGCCACAGGCTATCAGACCTGACCTCCAGCTTAATCCTGTCAGGTTTTGTCCCGGCTACAAAATAAAATGAACAGGTGCCGTTTATGATCCCTGACTCCCGGAAAATGACAGAGTCTTCGCCGGTGATGACCTTCATTGACTGCCCGTCCGGTAATTCAGCAACAGTGGCATCACCGGTGATGTATATGTGGATTGGCAGGTCAGCATTCCTGATCTCCTTGCCGGTGCTGTCAATGGCTGTTGCCCTTATAAGGACATGATCCTTCCCATTGGCCAGCATGGTTGTTTTGTAAGTGGTGATCGCTATTGAAACAGGCACTCCGGTATCAACCTGGTAGGTTGACGACCAGTCCTTATAGTTTTGTTGTGTCCTTTCTGTACTACACTGAACGGCCAACAACAAAATACTCAGGAAAGATAAGGTCAGCTTCATGGTCAGAGGTTTAGGTTATAGCCAGTTAAGCTCAGGGTGACAGGTAAAGTTAGCATTTTTTTATGATATACTGAATCAAAGAAACTGGGGACTTGACAGCCTTAACTGCCAATTTCATACCTTAGCAAAGAGTTATTGCATCACTCATGGCCTGATGAATATCAGGTCAATAACAGGTTAAAAAACTATGTCAAAAGTTGTAGTCATTTCTTCCAGCGTCAGGGCAGACCGGTACAGTCACAGGGTGGCCCTTTATTTTAAAAACTATTTTGAGGAGAAAGAGCTTGCAGAAGCTGAGATCCTTGATCTGAAATCATATAATTTTCCGCTTTTCGATGAGCGCCTGAAATATCAGAAAGCGCCATCAGCCGCTGCAGTTGAGTTTGCTGAAAAGGTAAGGCATGCCGACGGGGTAATAATAGTCACCCCTGAATATAATGGCGGATACCCTGCGTGCCTTAAAAATGTGGTTGACCTGCTCACAGACGAATGGCACAAAAAGCCTGTAGCCATTTCCACCGTTTCCGAAGGAAATTTCGGCGGAGTACAGTTGATTACTTCCCTGCAGTTCGTACTGTGGAAAATGAAGGCATGGACTGTGAATGCCATGTTCCCGGTTTCAAGGGTAAGCGAGACGTTTGATGAGAATGGGATTCCGGCAGACAAAGAGGCGACAGACAAACGAGCCTCGGGTTTCGTAAGTGAGCTGCTGTGGTGCATAGAGGCTAAGGCCAGGATGAAAAAATAATTCCGCCCGCCAGCAAGACCTCATGATGATGCATGAATCGATAAAAGAACCGTCACGTGAGTTCCAGGTGTTTGTGAAACCGGCAGGACCGTCATGCAACCTCGGGTGCAGTTACTGTTACTACCTGGGAAACAGCAGCCTTTATGAGAGTGGCACCCGTTTTTCAATGCCCGGTGACCTGCTTGAGATTTATATACGGCAGCACATGGAAGCATCAACCGGGGAGGTCATAACCTTTTCATGGCACGGAGGCGAACCGCTTCTTGCCGGGGTGGAGTTCTACAGAAAGGGAGTAGCCCTTCAGCGTAAATATAATTCAGCACAGAAGAAGATAATCAACGGCATTCAAACCAACGGAACACTTATTGACAGGGAGTGGTGCGCTTTTCTGGCAGAAGAGAATTTCATGGTCGGTATCAGCCTTGACGGACCGGAGAGACTTCATGATCTCTTTCGCTCAGCAAAAGACGGCAGCCCGACTTTCCGGAGAGTGATGCAAGGTTATGATCAGTTGGTTATGTCCGGCATTGACCCTGAAATACTCTGCGTGGTGAATGCCGAAAACGTAAATTATCCCGGAGAGGTCTACGGTTTTTTCAGGCAGTTGGGAGCGCGGTATATGACTTTTATCCCGCTGGTTGAGAAGCAGTCAGACAGTCCATCAGGTGTGAGCAGCAGAAGCGTTCCCGCAAAATCATTTGGCACTTTCCTGTGCACCGTTTTTGATGAATGGGTTGCACATGACATAGGCAAAGTGAAGGTTCAGATCTTTGAGGAGGCGCTGCGTACCGCTTTTGACCAGGAGCATACTCTCTGCATATTTAAACCAGTGTGCGGCGGGGTTCCGGTGGTTGA
Organism: Bacteroidales bacterium; assembly: GCA_035530535.1. Lineage (GTDB taxonomy): Bacteria > Bacteroidota > Bacteroidia > Bacteroidales > VadinHA17 > SR-FBR-E99. Next base: position 5,274 of record DATKUS010000205.1, on the reverse strand, counting down.
GCATAACGGCGACTTCTATTCGTGTGACCACTTTGTCAGAAAAGAGCATCTGCTCGGAAATATCAGGGAGAAATCACTTGCTGATCTCCTTGACAGCGAAAGACAGAAAGCCTTCGGTGAGAATAAGTTAAGCACGCTTCCTCAATACTGCATGGCGTGCGGTGTCAGACAGATGTGTAACGGTGAATGCCCGAAGAACAGGTTCATAACTGCTCCTGACGGTGAGGCTGGGTTAAATTATCTGTGCGAAGGCTATAAAATGTTCTTCACACACTGCACCCCTTTTGTCACCTCTGTGGCCGGTGCATGGCACCAGCAACAGGGAGGCCGGGTCAGCTCTTAAGCTTTTCCCTGAAGAAGGTTACTGTCCTTCCCCATGCCAGTTTTGCTGCCTGCTCGTTATACCGTGCCGGATTGGAGTCGTTGTTGAAAGCATGCTGCGCTCCCTCGTACATGAAGATATGGTATTCGATATTTGCTTTCTTCAGGGCCTCCTCGAAGGCTGGGATACCCTGGTCTATTCCGGCATCTTCACCTGCATAATGAGCCATGATCGGGGCTTTTATCCGGGCTGTCTCCTCAGCTGACGGCTGACGGCCGTAATAGGGTACTGCAGCATCGAGGTCAGGGGCATTGACTGCCACCTGGTTGGTCATGGCACCTCCCCAGCAGAACCCCGTGCAGCCCACCTTGCCGGTGGAAAGGGGGTAGGTTTTAAGGTATGCAACCGCGGCAACAAAATTTTTCTTTGTCTTTTCGGCATCGAGTTCACGAATCATGGCGGCTGCCTTGTCAGGGTCATTGTCGGGAGTGCCGCCGGCCGGAGATAGAGCGTCAGGGGCCAGCGAAAGGAATCCCTCCCTGGCCATTCGCCTTGCTACATCCTTTATGTGAGGCTGAAGACCCCTGTTCTCATGTATTATGATCACAGCCGGATATTTTATCGCCTCTGCCGGACGGGCCATGAATGCCTTTACATCACCTGTCTCACCCGGATAGGTTATCATTTCGGTAAATAAGCCAGTGTCATCATCAGGTGTTGTTTCTCCAGGGCTAAAAGTCATATCGGCAGCCCGGGAATAATTATCCTCCAACAGCGGCAGCATTGTCAGGGCGGCAGCAGTGGTGCCGGTATACATTGCCAGTTTCCTGAGAAAATCGCGGCGGTTAATGCCTCCTGTTTTATAATCACTGTAAAGACGGCTGATCTCTTTGTTCATGATGGTAGCTTTTTAAAAATACGACGCAGAAAGTTTCATCAATTTATGAAAAATCTATGAGATAGAAATAAAAGAAGCCGGCTTGTGACCAGCTTCTTTTGTACTCAGCCTGTTTTAATAATAAAGATGTTATCCGGACAGCTATTTTTTTGTGAGGAAGAAATCTTTTATCGTCCTGTTTCCCGCGGTTACTGTTACTCCCTCGAACCCGACAGTGTCATAACCTTCTTTTGTTGCGAATATTGAATATGTTCCTGCATCCAGGCCTATAAGGGCATAATGACCTGTTGTATCACTGAAGGTAGTTGCCATGATAGTGTCCTGCATCACCCATACCTTCGCGTCAGCAACTTTTACTTTTGATGTGTCACTAACCATTCCTGCTATTCTTCCGGCGGTGGTGAGGTTTGCCGCCCTGATGCACGGTTTGAAAATGAATCCGTTATTGTTCATCATGTTGCCCCGTAAAACGAAGGATCTTGAAAGGTCAAAATCGAGAAGCACTTCTGAGGTCAGTCCGCCTGAAACGATGACTGCCGGGGTAATGAAAATCTTAATGCCTGTATGGCTGCCGCCGGGAACCTTCACACTATAAGCATCAGCGTTATCTTTGAGTTTCAGGCCTGCCTCTTCCACATACAGCCTGACAAGGTTATATTCGCCCTCAGGGATCTCAAGGTCAAGAAGTGTCTCGGTAAGGCCGTTCCTCAGATTTATCAGGTCAACGGTCATAGTATCGTCTGACAGCAGTATAAACTGATTGCCATCCTGCATTCCGTCACAAGCTTTCCTTAGTTCAATTTTGGTGATCGTTACCGTGGCTGCTTCAACATAGCTTATGTCAAACGGATCGTCTGTGATCTTTATGACCATCCTGCCGGTATCGCCGGAAGACGTTTTGTCACATGCGCTCATAAGCACCAGAGCCAGTGCAGTAAAGATTAATAATGCTGTTTTTTTCATATAATTAGGTATTTATGCTGCAAAGGATGAAAATCAAAATGAAGAACAAATGAATTTTTTAAAAAATCTTTGCTGTTAACTTATTTCCTGAAAATTTTTTCCAGGATAGACTTCACCTTATGAACCGCTTTTCTGTTCTCCGGGTCATAGGTAATTTCATCCTTTTGAAAAAGGTCGATCAGCCGGTCAAAAAAGTTCGTTTCCCTGAAGTCGGGGCAATCGAGCATCACCGCCAGCTCAGGGGGCAATGCGGGGAAATCAGTAGAGAGCATTTCCTTTAATTCGGGGTAAGACTCAGCTTTTTTCAGTGTCAGGGCCACCAGGGGAAGAGCCAGTGCGCTTCCAGAGCCATCGCTTCCGCTGTTGAAATGGATTGTGGGAGAAGAGGCGCCAACCCTGCTGACAATAACCATATCAGGGTTGTAAGCTGCAAACCAGGCATCGGCATAGTTTTGTGAAGTCCCGGTCTTGCCGGCAAGTGGGACGCTGACCCCGTAGACACTGTATAGTGAAGCTCCCGTGCCATTCCTGATGGCTTTTTGCAGCATTGCATTCATCAGCAGGCTTGATCTTTCGGTAATAACCCTCTCTGAGCTTTCAGGAAATTCATTCTGCCATATCACCTGTCCGTCGGACGTTTTGATTGAAGCTATGCATTGAGGAGTGATCTTATAGCCCCCGTTTGCAAATGATGAATAGGCAACGGCGACCTCCCTGATGCTTGCTTCGGCAGTTCCCAGGGCGAGGGAGGGAGTGTTGTCAAGGGGAAATGAGAAACCCATCTGCCTCCATAACATATCAACCTTTTCGAAGCCGACATTCAGAAAGAGACTGAAGGTCGGGATATTCATAGACTTCACCAGTGCTCCGGCGAGGGAATACTTACCGCCGTAGGAATGGTCATAGTTCTCAGGACTCCAGTCCTTAAAGCCGGAAAGGGTGACAGAATCATTGTCAAGATACTGACACGGTTCCATGCCCTCTTCCAGTGCCGCTGCATACAGCACAGGCTTAAAGACAGAGCCGAGCTGCCTGCGTGCCGAGACCTGATCATATGGCTGGGTCCTGAAATCGATGCCACCTACCCATGCTCTTACAGCACCAGAACGGGGATCCACTGCCAGCAACCCTGCCTGCAGTGTGGTCAGGGCCTCCCTGAGACTGTCGGAAATCTCACCAAGGGATTTTTTTGCGGAGGCGCTGCTGTATTGCTTGTTAAGCTTGGCCTGCATGACAGGCAGATGCCTGGCAAAAGCTTCATTGGCACATTTCTGCAGTGGAAGACTCAGCGTTGTGGTCAGTACCAGGCCGTCTTCTTCTATATTCCATTTTTTCTTAGTGTCAGCATATATCTCCTTCAGGATACTCTGGGCTTCAGCTTTTACCTGCACGAGAAAGTAGTCCGCGGGACCCCCTGCGGCAAGTCTTGAATAGTGTTGAACCATTGGCAGTTGACATAATGAATCTGCCTTGGCCACAGTCAGATATTTGTATTTCTCCATTTGCCTCAGGACGACATTCCTTCTGCTACTGGCATTTTCAGGATTAAGATGAGGGTTGTAATATGTCGTGGCCTTGAGCATTCCTGTCAGCACCGCAGCCTCTTCAATTTTGAGATTTTCGGTATTCCTGTTAAAATAGAGTTGTGAGGCAGCTTCTATGCCAAAAACATTTTCTCCGAAAGAGACTGTATTAAGGTAAAGGGTGATTATCTCTTCCTTTGTGAAGACCTTTTCCAGGCGTGAAGCCAGAAAGATCTCTTTCATCTTGTTTCTGAAAACTGAAAATATAGCATAATGCCTTCTGCCGTACATGTTCTTTGCCAGCTGCTGGGTGATGGTGCTGCCTCCTCCCGATCTCCGGTTGTTTGACAGGATGGTTTTGAAAAGAACTCTGAAAAGGCTCCTGTAATCCACGCCGGCATGTTCGAAGAAGCGAGCATCTTCCGTAGCTACCAGTGCATTTATCATATACTGCGGGATCTGGCCGTATGAGATATTTGTCCGGTTCTCAATGAAAAACCTGCCAATAGGTTCACCCTCTGCGGACAGTACCTGAGAGGCAGTTGCATTCCTGAACTTCAGCAGCTCCGCCTTCCCCTGCAGAGGCCCGGACGGGCCGCAGTAGGCAGGTAGGCCCGTGCCACCTGCAATAATTGTCGCAGTAAGTAATCCTATTAAGATTTTCCGGGTCCTGTTCCTCATCCCTGTTCAGGTTTGTTCTTTAAACGCACAATGAAATAAAATATTTAACTTGGTTGAATATATAAACGGCAGGACGGTTAAACGCCACTGTAAATTCTATTCTGCAAAAATGAATAAAACAGATCTGATCTTGAGAATGATCACTGGCTTGACGGCTTCCTGAAAGCTCTCCTGGGAGAATAACTACTTTACAAATGTCTCAAAAGGGATATAGTCAAGATCAGACGCTGTAACATTCTCCCGTACCTGTTTCAGGTTTTTTCCTCCCGGGATCACAACATGGCATGCCGGATGCGAAATGCAGAACCTCAGGCTCAGCTGGGCGGGGGTGACGTCAGGATACTTATCAAACAGAGGCTTGTAAGAGTTGTAATCTTCAAGGTAAGCGGATAGTTTTTCAGGAGAAAGATTTAGCCTCCGGTGGTCGTTATCCCCGAATGTGCTGTCCCTGTTAAACTTACCTGAGAGGAGACCGAAGAGCAGGGGAATGCGGACGATAACTCCCGTTCCGTATTTAAGAGCCATGGGCAGCAGAACATCTTCAGCCTGCCTTTCCAGCAGGTTGTATCTTACCTGTATTACATCAAGGAGCTCATGATGTCTCTCAAGGATATGAGCCTGTGATGTTTCCTCAAACGACTGCACGCTCCAGCCGGCATGCCTGATCTTCCCTGTCTTCTTCAGGCGTTCCAGGGCCAGCCATGGCTCATCCCTTTCAAGGATTTCAAGTCCGGGACTATGAAGCTGGAGTATGTCAAGAGCTTCCACATTAAGTCTTTTTATACTCTGTTCCGCTGCAAATTCAAGGTGTTTTACCGAATAATCATTGTTGAAGGGTGTCGTTTTATGCTCCTGCCCAATGAAGGGATAAAAATTGTTTCCTGCCT
>DATKUS010000204.1:0-4427 GCA_035530535.1 Bacteroidales bacterium | reverse complement strand
GGGTTCATCTTTCCTGATGCGGTATTTCGCGGCATTCCCTCTCACGTAAATACGCTGAATGTCCTGCATGTCCTGGGAAATCTGCGGCATGTGAGGATCAAGAGCAGTAAATATATCATGGTAATGGGGCTTTGTTTCTTCAACAAAATAGTTTACCGCGGTATCGATGTGCTGATTTGCAAGAGCTATCCTCATTCCTTCCCATTTCCCCCTGAGCAGATTATCCATTTGCGTTGTATTCATTACCGTTATTGAAACAGTATCATGATAAACATTTCCATCCGGGGCGGTGACGCTCACGGTAAAAGAGTAGATGCCTTCAACAGCTATTGCAAACCGGTATTCGTTCTCATTGCTGTCGAGAAGGTCTGGCTGGGAAGGCCCTGTTACAGAAACTTCTGCTTCATCAAAACTGAATGATCCATCTATGCTGAGCGTGAGTTCAAGTGGAGCTATGCCTGATTCAAGATTTGGTCTCAGCCTGATGTAATTCACATTCGCAATTGCACTGACTGTCAACTGGGTTGATGCCGTATTACCTGCCGAGTCTGTTGCAGTAGCTGTTATTGTGTTTATGCCTTCATCAAGCGGTATGTGGTTTACGACAAACTGATTTCCATAAACTGCTGCCGGAATCCCGTTCACGGTCACTCCTGTATCATTGCCCGTGGAATTGATTGCAGCACCTTTCACCGTTACATCAGTTGACATTATATCCCCTTGCAGCGGAGAACTTATGGCAATTGTCAGACTGGGTGCAACGTCTGCGATGCTTCCTTTGCCACCGGTGAGAACTGAAAAATTCCCTGCCAAGGCGTTCCTTATATTCTCTATTCCCGGTAATTCATTGCCGGTAAATGTGCCGGGCGTGGTTATGAAAATAAAGGCTTCCCTGAAGACCTTCTGAGAGGATGAAGCATTGGGGATTCGCTCTCCTTCTGCGGCAATAATATCATCTATTGTTATATACCGTGGCGTCCCGGAAACCGTAATGCCAGATTCAGGCAGTCTCGAAGGGTCAATGGATGGATTTTCGATCAGCAGCATCGGCGGTACCCTTGATTTATCGTAAAATCCCATGAGATACAGGTCAAGAGGACTATAGTATTTTCCTCCACCTGTGGATGTGAATGTTCCATTACTGTTGTCCTGCCATTCATTTCCGTAAAGCAGGGAAGCATCAGAATCGAGTAGGAAACTCCAGTGGCTTGCGTCTTTTCCGAGAAGAGCTGTGCTGATACTGCCATGTGCATCTTTGTACTTCACCGATGCACCCCATCTGTGCATATGTTCATGGGCAAGAGTATTAATCGTTTCTTCAAAAATTGGATCACGAGGATCTGTAATCAAGGTCAATAAGTTTCCCATATCGATTATTCCCTGAAGTTTACTATTGCTTCCAAAGAAGGTGGCATTGTCACCAAGTGGCTTGCCTATGCCCTGTGTATCATTTTTCACCTCAAGGTAAAAACCCTTTGCCTGTGAGTCAGGCATTGAATAGGCAAAATTGGAGAAGATTATGAGGAAATCATATTCGTCCGGGTGCAGCCGCAGCAACTCTTTTGCTATCTCCCGTCTTGGCAAAACATTCAACGAGCCGTCAGAGTTTTTGGCATCATAGTTCCCTGTAATTTCCATGACTGTTACATTTCCATAATCTCCAAGCGTTCTCGCTGAAAAGATTTTTGTTAAGGCTGCATTGATGGTTATTGTCTCGCCGGGAGCCAATGTTCCTGTAAAAGTGAAGGGGTTAAAGCCCTCTTTTGTTATTGTTCCACTGAAAGCACCGGCTTCAATGCCTGCAATGCGAAATCTTCCATCTGCACCCGTTACTGTTGTCTGCGTGATATTGAGAGAATCGGTTACCGACACGGTTGCTGATTGCACAGGAGACAGTGCTAACGACTCTGTTACCATTCCGGTGATACTTCCTTTGGTTGTAAGGATAACTGTTACAGTGTGGGTTGCTGTCTGACCATATTGATCGGTTGCAAGAGCGGTAATAGTGTTCTGACCACCCTGCATGTGGATTAACACGGAAAAACTCCCATTATTTACCGATGCCGGGAACCCATTTACGGTAACCGCTGCATCATTGCTTACATTTCCGGTAACGGTTATTGGTGATGAAGATACAACAGCACCGTTTAGCGGTGCTGTTGTATTGACGGTAAGAGAGGGAATCGGGGTCAACCGGACATCGAGGGTTAAAGTCTGTCCATCAGGTAATGTTCCGTTAACTCTCTGTTCACTGTAACCTGCTTTTTCAAAGGTGGCTGCAAAACTCCCGGAGCCTAAACCTGTTAATGCATACAATCCATTTGGATCAGTAGAAGTCGTATGGGTCTTGATAGAATCTCTGACGGTGACATGCACATCGGATACCGGTAACCCGGTTGATGAATCGGTTATTGTTCCTGTGAGGACAGCAGGAAGTTTCAATGTCCCGGCCCGAACACAGCGAACATTGTAATTGTTGTAGAATTTGTGCTCGAAGACCCCGGCAGAACTTCCACTGAAAAAATCAACCACATATGCATCGTCAGGAACATACGATCCGGAAGAATTTAGGAGAGCCAAATACGAAGTAGACGTCCAGTATTCACTCCAATCACCACAGGCAACCTGGGGGAAAAATTCGTGGTTCATTGCGGGCTTGTATCGAATATCAATGATGGATGAGAGCTCCCTGATATTTGGAACCCTCCAGTCAGCATATCCCCCGAGCGCGAGGTTTTCACAATAGGCAAGAGATGATTCCCAGTTTGATGCAGTGGAATCTCCCTGCTGCCATATAAGACCTGTAAGCAAGTCCGTTGTCGTTCCATCACCATTATCAACCAAAGTATTCAAAGGCAATTGAGCACCCCGGACACACCGGACATAATATGGGTATGATTTCGTGCTCTTACCAATGGTGCCGTCCGAGAAATTCACGAACCAGGCGTTATCCTTATATGTATCGCTGGATGACGATGACCAGTAATACTGCTTTTTTGTTGCAGGAAAGATGGATAAATCTATTGTAGGGTTGTGTCGCCCATAATCCACAATTCCGGTCAGTTCTCTCATGGTCGGGAAGCGCCAGTCTGTATATCCGCCAAGGTTCAGGTCCTCACAATACAAAAGTGCCTCATCCCATGTCCGGGCAAAACCATCATCCTGCTGCTGCCACACAAGCAATGTGTTGTTGTCCCGCACCGTTTCGGTATAAAGAGTATAAGACAGGTGATTCATATCGTAACTGCCATCCTGGGCCAGAGATGATCCCGGAACCGGACAACCGATGAGATTACCATTTGCATTGTAGCAGCTTCCCTGACCTGTATCGGGAAGATAGAATGAACTCATCGCAACACCTTTCAGGTCAACAACCACAGCCGGATGGTCTGCATCGCTGGAGGGGATTGTCATATGATCGGTAACGTTGCCCACATCAGCCGGATTAAATGCGGCCGATACCGTACAAGACATGAGGGCTGACAGTGTTTTGCCGGAGCATTCGTCAGATGTAATGGAAAACGGAGGCGAAGGGCCGGTAATTGTCCCTATTGCTAAATTATATTTGCCGGCATTCAAAACGACAACCTCTTGCGTTGTTACCCCTTTTCCGTTTCCATTCCAGAAATCCAGATCCGTAGGAGATACCCTGATTTCCTGCTCATCGAGTGGCGCCATCTGTTTTCCCCGAACACACCGCACACCATATTTGTTGCAATTTTTGTCTTTTATAGAACAAACACTTAATGCTCCTTTGCTATCCATCGTCCACTTGTAACTGTAATCGGGGATAATAAGATAGGTTGTAGATGACCAGGATGGAAAGTTAGGAGAAAAATTAAGAAAGTCCGACATGATTGATGGACCTTCTGACCCATGGGTGAGCGATTCATATTCCTTTATATTCGGCACTCTCCAGTCTGTATAACCTCCGGAGGAAAGTCCTTCACAGTAACTCAATGCAGTTGTCCAGCCTGTTGAACTTTGTTCGTTCTGCTGCCACATCAACCCGGTAGACAGGTCGGATACCGTTCCATTACTGTTATCCATAAAGTAAGCAAAAGGCAGCGGACCACCGCGAACACACCTCGTATAAGCACGGGTTGAAGGAGAAAGATAATTGTAACAGCCGGAAGCAAAATCAACTGACCATGGATCACCGTAATAACAGGTCATCGTTGTGGATGTCCAGTAGGAACTGCTTTTTGTGTTTGGAAATGAAGAGCGGTCAATCGAAGGATACTTTTGCCCGTAATTGACAACGCCGGTTAGTTCCCTTTTCGACGGCAGCCGCCAGTCTGCATATCCCCCAAGGTCCAGGTTTTCACAATAATTAGCTGCTTCAAACCAAGTTCTGGTGATACTATCGTCTTGTCTCTGCCACATGAGATTCGTATTATCATCGAGGACGGTTCCATCACTGTTTA
>DATKUS010000203.1:0-4316 GCA_035530535.1 Bacteroidales bacterium | reverse complement strand
TATTGCTATCGCTTCCTTCATTTTCAAAATCTCCCCAGGCATCACCGGATTTACTAAGAGATGATGGCAGTGAGGATACAGATGAGCCGGTGAGTCTAATACCATGGAAAGTATATGGTTTAAGCATTCTTCCCCAAGACGCAGTAACATTACTCAGCTCACTCTCAGAAGCATGGATAGAATATGACAACACTGTCATTGGAACCGATCTGAGGTTCTGGAGTAATGTCTCAAAATTTGCACTTGAACTGTTATCAAACCAGCATTTTTTTCCAGGCATGGTTATTTCTGAAGAAAGTAAGATATTTTCCAGATGGCAGTATATGCTCAATGATGAGGAAGACAGGATGCGCTATTCAATCCTTGCCAACTCAATGCCTCCTGTTTGCAGATCACTCCTTCAGAATACGATTCCAAATACCCAGGAAGCTTTCATATCGGATTTTCTCAATAGTACCATTAACGGATGTATCAAAAACTGGATGTCAATCTCAGAGATCAAATCAAAAAAGCCCGGTCTCTCTGAAATATGGTTACGATCCCTGACAACCGGAGAACCGATACAAGTCAATAAGTCAATTCTTAACAACCTTTCAAAGGGATTACAATCATGGGAAGCCCCGATTCATGAAATAGAAAAATCAGGATTTCGCACATCGTTCCGGCTTGAACCCCCCATTGAGGAAGAAACAGATATCTGGAATCTGCGCTATTTTCTTCAGGCTTCGGATGACCCAAGCCTGCTTGTGCCTGCTGAGAAAGTCTGGAGGGAGTCAAAAGACACACTTCATTTCTTAAACCGCAAATTCGACCAACCCCAGGAAAAGCTTCTTGCCGATCTCGGGAAAGCTTCCCGGTTATATCCTCCTATCGAGGACAGTCTCCATTTAGCAAGACCCACTGCTGCCCGGCTTAGCACGCAGCAGGCATATTCATTTTTAAAAGAAGCTGTGCCCCTGTTTTCAGAGAGCGGATTCGGGGTCCTTATTCCACCATGGTGGAAAAAAAGGGGATCAAGTTCGAAGCTTGGCGTAACATTAAATGTGAAACCAAAGAAAGACCCTAAAACCAGCAAAGGATTGTTCGGTTTTAACTCAATAATCCAGTACGACTGGCAGATCGCCATTGGCAGTGAGCCGGTAAGTGAAGAGGAATTCGAAAACCTTGTAAACCTAAAAGAGCCGCTTGTACGTATCAGGGGAGAATGGGTGGAGGTCAAAAATGAAGATATTGCAGCTGCAATTAAATTCTTCAAATCCGGAAAATCAGGTGAAATGAAACTGGATGAAGCCCTCAGGCTGAGCGCCGGACTGGGAGGATCGGAAACAGGCCTTCCTGTTGGCGGATTTAATGCAACCGGGGTGCTATCCGAGCTATTTGAACGTTTATCAGGCAGAACCGGAATAGAAGATTTAACACAGCCTGGTGATTTTGTTGGTGAGCTTCGACCTTATCAGATCAGGGGGTTCTCGTGGCTTGCGTTTTTGCGGCAGTACGGACTGGGAGCATGCCTTGCCGATGATATGGGACTTGGCAAGACGATCCAGCTTCTTGCCCTGCTTATAAAAGATAAAGAAGAGGGCAATAATAAACCCACTCTTTTGATATGTCCCACTTCCGTAGTTGGGAACTGGTATCGAGAAGCGCAAAAATTTGCACCATCCCTCAAGGTTATGATACATCACGGCACAGCCCGGCTCAAGAAAAATGAGTTCCATTCTGAAGCTGTCAAATTCGACATGGTGATCAGCACCTATGCACTTGCTTACCGGGATGAGGGTATATTCAAGGAAGTGGATTGGAATGGGATTGTGCTGGATGAAGCGCAGAATATCAAGAACCGGTTCACAAAGCAATCTCAGGCGGTCCGTAAAATAAAATCTGATTACCGCGTAGCTCTTACAGGTACACCTGTTGAGAACCGTTTATCAGAACTCTGGTCTATTATGGAATTTTTAAATCCGGGCTACCTTGGCTCGGCAGAAGGTTTCAGGAGAGGTTTTGCAATGCCCATTGAACGTTATAATGACCAGGAGGCAGGCATGAAGCTTCGACGTATTGTTTCACCATTCATCCTTCGCCGCCTCAAAACAGATCCTGCCATCATAACAGACCTGCCTGATAAAATTGAGACGAAGGTATACTGCAACCTTACAAAAGAGCAGGCTACACTCTATGAAGCTGTTGTTAAAGATGTGCTTATGAGAATCGAAAGCTCAGAAGGAATCGAAAGAAAAGGGATCGTGTTATCAGCACTTACAAGACTGAAACAGGTATGCAATCACCCGGCGCATTTCCTGGATGATGGTTCGGTACTCCCGGGACGTTCAGGCAAGTTGAACCGTATTACTGAAATGATGGAAGAGGTAATTGCCGAAGATGCTGCAGCTCTGGTCTTCACCCAGTTTTCCGTGATGGGAAACATGCTTAAAACGCATCTCCAGCATGTCTTTGGCCAGGAGGTGCTCTTTTTGCATGGTGGCGTGTCCCAGAAACAGCGGGACCAGATGGTTATGAGATTTTCAGAAAAAGGCGGACCCCGGATATTCATTCTTTCACTTAAAGCAGGTGGTGTGGGTCTGAACCTCACACGTGCCAGTCATGTGTTCCACTTTGATCGCTGGTGGAACCCGGCTGTTGAGAATCAGGCAACAGACCGGGCTTTCCGGATCGGGCAGACCAGGAATGTACAGGTTCATAAGTTTGTGTGTGAAGGGACCCTTGAAGAGAGAATAGATGAAATGATAGAGGATAAGAAAGCACTTGCCGAGAATGTTATTGGGACGGGCGAGGGCTGGCTGACTGAAATGTCGACCGAGCAGCTGAAGGATTTATTTGCATTGAGAAAAGAGACAGTAACGGATGAATAAGCGGATCGTTGAATCATGGGCAGGTATGAAGACTTCTGGGGCGGCTATACCCCCTCAAAACCAATAGAAGTGGAAGGAGGTATCAAAGCCAAAAGCAAGAGGGGTAGTATTGGAGATACCTGGTGGTCAAAACGCTGGGTAAGTGTCCTGGAATCCTTTGGCTGGAGCAACAGGCTTGAGCGGGGCAGACGATATGCCAGAAAAGGCCAGGTGCTTGATTTTGAACTTTCAGCCGGAAAAGTGGAGGCAACGGTCCAGGGTTCGGTCAAAAAACCTTATTCAGTCACTATTGAGATTAAACCGATTACTGAAAAATCATGGGACTTTGTTACAGAAGAAATGTCCCAAAAAGCAATATTTGCAGCAAAACTGCTAGCAGGCGAGATGCCTGATGATATTGAAGAAGCTTTTGAAGCAGAAGATATATCGCTGTTCCCTGAAAAATCAAAAGATATAAAGACGCACTGTTCATGTCCGGATAGTGCAAATCCCTGTAAACATATTGCTGCGCTTTATTATATTTTGGCAGAAGAGTTTGACCGTGACCCTTTCATGATCTTTAAATTGCGTGGCCGGACAAAGGATGAAATTATTTCGGCTCTTCGCCAGAAGCGCACTGACGAAAGTCTGCCTGAACCAGAGGGACTTCCCGGTGGTGCTGAACAAAAGGAAGTTGCTTTGTCCATGGATGATTTCTGGGAGGGGAAAGAGAGCGAATCTTTTTGTGTTAATATATCGCCGCCTGATGTATCGGCAGCAGTTATCAAACGGCTGGGAACACCGCAATTCTGGGATAGCAAGGACGATTTTTTAGAGAAAATGGGCGGGTATTATGAAGAGATCAGCAGGCGCGCTATTGAGACTGCTTATGGTGAACAGACAGGGGCGAAGAAGAAGACGAAATGAAATAAGGAGTCAGATCATCCAGGGGAAAGGGACATTTCCTTTCTTTTACTTTTTAAGAAACCGTCAGATTAAAGGCATTTGAATTCCAAGTATCATCTGCTACAGGTGACTTTGGAGGAAATGGTGAGCCATGTGGGTAAAGCTTACAGCGCACCTATATAGTCGCCCCACATTGAAGCCCTGTGCCAACGTATTGTCCTGACATCCACAGAAGGGCACTACATTTTGAGGTACAAAAAGTGTTTTCCCACTTATCTATACAGGAGTTATTGAGTAAGCTGGAAGAGCTGGGGGATCAGGTTCCGATGGAGCTGGCCCAGGCTATTCTTGCGAAAGAACAGGACGCAGTGATACCGTTACGAGATATCCTTCAAGATGATGACTATTGGGAAGCTGAGGGCAATAATCAATGGATGCCTCTGCATGCTGTGAAATTGCTCGGCATGCTGGCAGACCCCAGGGCGATTCCCCAACTGGTCAATACATTAATCCTGGCTTATGAAGTGGAGGATGATTGGATTATGGATGACCTGCCCACAG
>DATKUS010000202.1:0-6206 GCA_035530535.1 Bacteroidales bacterium | reverse complement strand
TTGTTAAAGCGACCGTCATCCATGCGTTTCATTGAGTAAAGGATACGCCGCTGAACAGGCTTGAGCCCGTCAGAGATATGTGGCACAGCCCTCTCCAGAATCACATATGACGCATAGTCAAGAAACCAGTCCTGGTACATCCCTGACAGTGCAGTGATTGTAAGCAGGGCTGCAGGCACATGGCCGTTCTTTATCTCTGTCTTTTCAACGCCTCCATCAGGGATAGGCGTCATTTCATCTTCGTTTTCCTTCATTTCCGTAGAACAACTCCTGTCTCACTTATTCCGCTTCCGGAATCTCTTCCTCAATTCTGAGGTTCTCAATTATAAAATCCTGCCTTTCGGGCGTATTCTTTCCCATAAAAAACTCAAGGAACTGTGTATAGGCATCAGCCTTCTTCATGATGACCGGCACCAGTCTTATTTCTTTACCAATAAAGTGGCCAAACTCTTCAGGAGAGATTTCGCCCAGCCCCTTGAAACGGGTTATTTCGGGGTCAGGTCCAAGGTCTCTGATAGCCTTTTGACGTTCTTCATCAGAAAAACTGTAACGTGTCTCTTTCTTGTTTCGCACTCTGAAAAGCGGCGTCTGAAGAATATAGATATGCCCTTTCCTGACAAGTTCAGGGAAGAACTGCAGGAAGAAAGTCAACAGAAGAAGACGTATGTGCATCCCGTCAACATCGGCATCGGTGGCAACGACAACGTTATTATAACGCAGATCCTCAATTGACTCTTCAATGTTAAGAGCGGCCTGAAGAAGGTTAAACTCCTCATTCTCATAGACTATCTTTTTGGTCAGCCCGTAGCAATTCAGCGGCTTGCCCCGAAGGCTGAAGACAGCCTGGGTCTCAACATTCCTCGATTTTGTTATTGAACCACTGGCAGAGTCACCCTCCGTAATAAATATGGTGGAGTCAAGACGTCTTTCATCATTTGTATTGTAGTGAATACGGCAGTCACGCAGCTTTTTATTGTGCAGGCTCACCTTTTTGGCCCTGTCGCGTGCCAGCTTCTGAATTGAGCTGATGGCTTTGCGTTCTTTCTCTGACTCCTGGATCTTTTTCAGAAGTATGCGTGCCGTCTCTCCGTTCTTGTGGAGATAGTCATCGAGATGTTTACGCACATAATCCATCACGAAGTTGCGGACTGAAGGGCCTTCGGGGCCCATGTCCTTTGATCCCAGCTTGGTTTTTGTCTGGGATTCAAAGATCGGCTCTTCGATCTTTACAGCAATGGCTGCTATAATTGATGACCTGATATCAGCCGGGTCATAGTCTTTCTTGTAGAACTCACGTATTGTTTTGACTATGGCCTCGCGGAAAGAGGTAAGGTGCGTGCCTCCCTGCGAGGTGTGCTGACCGTTTACAAAGCTGTAATAGTCTTCACCGTATTGCAGACCGTGTGTTATTGCAATCTCAATATCCTCACCCTTCAGGTGAATGATCGGATAGAGTCCCTCCTTGTTCATATTCTCATTGAGGAGGTCCATCAGGCCGTTTCGCGACACAATTTTATTGCCATTGAAGTTGATCACCATACCCGCATTCAGGTAGGAGTTGTTCTTCAGCATGCTCTCAACGTACTCCGGTATGTAATGGTAATTCCCAAACATGGCCTCGTCAGGCGTGAATACCACCTCCGTACCGTTATCCTCTTTTGTGACTTTTACCGTTTCATCAATTATTATGTCACCGGCACTGAACTCAATGGCCTTAACCTGGCCATCGCGGAATGACCGTAAAATGAAAGACGATGAGAGGGCATTAACTGCCTTAATACCAACGCCATTGAGACCTACTGATTTCTTAAAAGCCTTGGAATCATACTTCGCTCCTGTGTTCATCCTCGAGGTTACATCGAGTACCTTTCCCAGCGGGATACCGCGACCGTAATCGCGCACTTTGACCTCTCTCCCGTTAATGCTTACATCGATCTTGCGGCCATAACCCATCATGTATTCATCGATGGCGTTGTCCATGACCTCCTTCAGCAGAACGTAGATACCATCATCAAGAGATGAGCCGTCACCCAGCTTTCCTATGTACATACCCGGCCGCAGCCTTATATGCTCCTTCCACTCAAGGGTTCTGATATTCTCTTCAGAATAGTTACCTGACATTTTTCCAATTTTGGGCAAATATAAAGATTTAGCTGAGGCAGTCCAGTCCGATTTATCAACAACAGATGTGAGTTTTCACCTGCGAAAGACAATTCCTGCCACCCTGAAAGTCGTTGTTTTACCAGCATTATAGCTTCTTTGACTGTCAAAAAGCCAGTCCCACTGCTCATTGATAACTCCCGATGGAAGGTCAACCTCCATAAGCGGGAAGGGCTGCGAGTTGGGTCAGGATATTGAGCGATATTACCATTTCAGTGCCCGCAGACGGTGACCAGGCCTCAAGATGAGATTCCCATGCCTGTGCTTCACTGGCATATCTCCTTACAATACCTGACTGGTCATTGTAAAAACCCATCCGGTGCAATATTATCTTTCCGGGGGGCTCATCCTGAATATTTCTATTTTCTATACCCTGGTTCGCTCCTGAGCTCTTCCATGGCTTTGACCATGACAGACTGTATCCTGGAGGCCAGTTGCTCAGGGTCACCGGTTCCAAACTGCCCCGGGAAGACAGGATCAAGAACTCTTATTCTGACAATTCTCCTGTTCCTGAAAATGAACCCGTGTTTCGGAAGTATGTCTCCGGTACCGTCGATAAGAACAGGCAGTATTGGTTTGTCGGTTTTCACCGCCAGCTGAAATGCCCCGGTCTTGAATTTTCCGATAGCGCCGGTAAGCGATCTCGTACCTTCCGGAAATATAACAATTGATATGCCATCGCGCAATGAGCTTACACAGCTCTCCAGCATTCTCGCCACGCTGTGCTTGTTCCCTCTTATGAGCTCAATGTATTTTACCATTCTCATTTCCCAACCCAGCACTGGAATTTTGAAGACTTCGATCTTCGATACCCATCGCAGCCTGTGGTAGAGCATGTTAAAGAAGACAATATCGAGCATCGACTGATGGTTGGGGACGATGACATATGGCTGTTTCGGGTCAATCTTCTCACGACCCTCCACAACAATCTTCCAGAAAGGGCTCATCTTTGTAATCGCAATGCCCTGTAATACCATCCAGCGGTTGTTCATGCGCCGCCGGGGATCAAACGCTAACGAAATAAGCCACAACAAGGCCGAAACAGGAAATGCAAGCACGACAAAAGTTATGCTTGACACCCATACCCAGATAGATTTAATCACATTCATCATGCGATACGGTTATTAATTTGTTTAACACCTGTTGACATTCCAAACCCTGCAATAATACCAATGAGAGCTCCGCCGATGACGTCTCCGGGATAATGTACTCCGAGATAAATCCGGGAATAGCCAACCACCGCAGCCCAGATAAAGATACTCCATGTAAACCATCTTTTATGGACCAGCGGAGATGCAAATGCAGCTACGCCGAAGGCATTGGAGGCATGTGATGAAACAAAACCGTACATGCCTCCGCACCTGCCCTTTACAAGATGCACCATTCCTTCAAGTGAGGGCTCATGGCATGGTCTGAGTCGTTCTACAGCATTCTTTACAGCTACTGAGACCTGGTCTGTGATAACCACCAGGAGCAGGGCAAAGAGCAATACAATCCACACCTTTCCCCGGTACCTGCGTGCGAGAAGGTAAACAATGAAAAGATAGAGCGGTATCCAGACTGTCTTCATGCTTACTATACTCATCACCTCATCAAAAAATGGTGTGTTGATGGAGTTCAGAAAGAGGAATATGTTACGGTCTATCTCAACCATAAATCATGAATTTATTGCACTCCAGAGCATATCTTTGAGCGCGGTGATGCCGGTGTTGGCTATTGAGGAGATGAATACAACAGGTATGTCTTCAGGCAGAGTTGGCCTTATGCCATCAATAAGCTCATTGTCAAGCAGATCTGTTTTAGTTATTGCCAGCACACGCCGTTTATCCAGCAGCTCCGGGTTGTACATCCTGAGTTCATTGGTCAGTATCTCATATTCCTTCTTTATGTCACCGCTGTCACCGGGTATCATAAAGAGAAGCACGGCATTGCGCTCAATATGACGCAGGAATCTTATTCCGAGACCTTTACCTTC
Source organism: Bacteroidales bacterium (assembly GCA_035530535.1). Lineage (GTDB taxonomy): Bacteria > Bacteroidota > Bacteroidia > Bacteroidales > VadinHA17 > SR-FBR-E99. The sequence goes on along the minus strand of DATKUS010000202.1, from coordinate 2,071 downwards.
ATGGGCTCCTTCGATTATTCCGGGAATATCAGCCATGACAAAAGATTTATCATCGCGGTAGCTGACAATGCCAAGGTTTGGTACGAGGGTTGTGAACGGATAGTTGTCTATGCGCGGACGGGCTGCGCTGACAACAGACAGAAGTGTTGACTTACCGGCATTGGGAAACCCTACCAGGCCAACGTCGGCCAGCACCTTCAGTTCAAGGATAAACCATCCTTCAACCGATGGTTCTCCGGGCTGTGCAAATCGCGGTGTCTGAAATGTGGATGATTTGAAATGGGTGTTGCCCAGACCTCCCCCGCCTCCTTTTACGAGTATCTTCTTCTCACCTTCATGGGTAATCTCGAAAAGGATCTCGTCAGTCTCTGCATTACGGACAACTGTTCCCAGGGGCACTTCAATGATTATATCCTCGCCGTCAGCACCGGTGCTCCTGCTTGATGAGCCTGAGCCGCCGTGTCCTGCAAAGATATGCTTGCGGAACTTCAGGTGCAGCAGTGTCCACAGCTGTGAACTTCCTGCCAGTATGATGTCTCCGCCGCGACCGCCGTCGCCGCCATCAGGTCCACCCTTGGGGATGAACTTTTCACGACGCAAATGGGCAGAGCCGGGCCCGCCCTTTCCTGAGCGTCCAAATATTTTTACATAGTCAACAAAGCTTGTTTCTGCCATCTGTTATATTATCTTTTCTATGTGGCTGCAAAGCCTCTGAAATATGTCCTCCACAGTGCCTACCCCGTCAACCTCATGACACACTCCGGCACCGCGTCCGTATTCAATCACCGGTTCGGTCTTGGCGCGATAGACATCTATACGGTTATTTATCACTGCCGGGTCAGCATCATCAGCTCTGCCCGAGATAAGGGCTCTTTTCTTCATGCGGTCTGTCAGTTCCGTATCATTGACCTCCAGGACAAGCATCTGATCAATCTTCATTCCCCGTTCTCCGAGCATCGACTGAAGAGCTTCAGCCTGCTCAACCGTGCGCGGAAAACCGTCGAAGATGAAGCCGGCTTTCTTCCTGGTGGAATCTATTTTTTGTGCTATCATATCTATCACCACGGCATCAGGCACAAGCTCTCCGGCAGCCATAATGGCTGACATGCGTCTTCCCAGATCACTGCCTGCTGCTATCTCCGCCCTGAGCATGTCGCCGGTGGAAAGATGAAGCAGGTTGTACTTCTGCGCAAGAGTCACTGATTGAGTGCCTTTCCCTGATCCGGGAGGGCCGAACATAAGAATGTTGATCATTTTTGCTATTTAATAAGTTTGTAGATTGCATTAAGGTTACGGCCGTAACCATCATAGTCAAGTCCATAACCCACAACAAAGTTGTTTGGTACTTCAAATCCGATATAATCTATCGGAATGTCTTTTGTATAGGCTTCCGGCTTAAAGAGCAGGGTGCAGATCTTTACTTCCGTTGCTTTTCTCAGGGTCAGCTCGCCGATGATCCTTTCAAGAGTGCTTCCCGTGTCCACTATATCTTCAATTACCACTACGGTTTTTCCGGTAATATCTTCATTCCATCCAATCAGCTCCTTGATCTTACCTGTGCTGCTGGTGCCGTCATAGGAAGCCAGTTTGATGAAAGATATCTGGGCATCAAGTGTTATCTGCCTGAAGAGGTCAGCGGCAAAGAGAAAAGATCCGTTGAGGATGCCAAAAAAGAGTACATCGCGTCCCTTCATGTCTTCGTTGATTTTTTCTGCCAACGCAGATATCCTGCTCTGTATCTCGTCACTGGTAAGATATACAGAGAACTGTCTGTCAAGAACTTTTACCTCCTGCATCGTGTGGTTTATTGATGATGCGAAATTATAAATTTAAAGCTTATTTTTGCCTCTGTTTCACTGATATAATAAAAAAGAGCATATGAAACCTCTTGTAAGCATAATTATGGGAAGCACTTCAGACCTTGGTGTCATGGAGAAAGCCGCAAGTATCCTTGACGAAATGGGGATACCCTTTGAAATGAATGCACTCTCGGCACACCGAACTCCTGATGAAGTGGAGCAGTTTGCCCGTAACGCGGCCGGCCGCGGCATTAAAGTCATTATCGCAGGTG
>DATKUS010000201.1:0-18622 GCA_035530535.1 Bacteroidales bacterium | reverse complement strand
TACTTTACCGGCAATAAAAGACTGAAGCTCCTGGGGCACGGCGCCGGACTGGTCCGTGATGGCAGGTATGACGGGCTCCTGACCGGAGCCGAGGAAGATATTCCTGCCCTCCTCACTAAGGAGAAAACAGAAATATTTTGTGGCCAGGGTCTTCTGCGGGGCACTGGTAAGAACAGTGCCAGAATAACATATATAGTCGCCCCGCACCTCGGTACGCACTCCCGGCTCCGACCCCGGTATCATGTATGATGCACTGCCATAATGATCCTTCAGCTCAATGGCGGATAGATTTATGGAATCAGGAAGGTCAGTATAATTGAATCCATGTTGTATTGCAACCGACTTATACTGAAACATATAGTCAATTACACCTGTTTGTACCAGGGCAACCAGGTCAACCTCCTTGGGCCTCATATAATCATGATCCTTGTTCAGCAGCGAATCGGCAAGGCCTTTTCTGCCATAGTATTCCTCAGCCAGCCGGGCTGCAAATACGGTGCGGTAGCCGCAGGGATCAGCATCGGGGTCTGAACGGCCGTAGATGACATCATCACGCAGGAGAATATCATACCAGTTATCAGCGGTGAACTCCGACGCATATTTTGACTCCGGCCGGTAGGCAATAACAATCTCATTGGTTGCAAACTTGATATTCCATGTGGCATATCCAGGGATGAGCATCTTATCTATAACGAAATAGTCGGCAGAAAGAATAATGTCACAAGGCTTGCCCAGCTCTGTCACTTTGCGTGCGCAGGCGAGGCTTCCCGCTGCCTCGGAGAGTATTCTGACGCCGGGATTTGCTTTTTCGAAAGCCTCATTAAGCTTTTGCACCGGCACTGAGAGTGATCCGGCGTGGAAGATGATAATATTTTTTGTTTTTGGGGTGTTGCCGCAGCCAGACAGGATAAGTGCCACTAATGCTGACAGGATTATTACTTTCTTCATCTTTTGTCAGGTATGTCATTGATGCGGGCGAAGAAGACCTTTGCAATGTTCTTCATGGCGATATCAGTCTCATGATGCAGGCTTCGGTAAGCCCTCAGCAGCTGCATTCCCTCGGATGAGAGGCTTGACCTGCCTCCCGCTGCGCCACCACGCCGTTTGTCAACGAGTGAGAACCCAAGGTGCTGTTCCACTTCCCGCAATAGGCCCCAGGCCTTGCGGTAGCTTATCAGCAGGTTCTTTGCAGCACCCGTCAGCGATCCGGCCTTCTCTATCTCCTGCAGCAGTCTGAAACCCTCGCCGTTGAGCACGGCATTCCCGGAGACCGACTCGAGCCATATCTCGTACCTGAGAAAAATATCATAATAGGGTGAACCTTTGTGACCGGCCATGATCTTCGTATTGAGGCAGGTTAAACTATTTATAGATGCATTTGTATGCCGAGGCCTCCTCATTCCCGAGACCCATGGATTTGACATTCCCTTCGAAGTATTCATTTACCCTTATCATATGATGATTTTTTTTGTGCAGGGCAAATTTACACTTTTTGCATATCGCTGGCAAGGGGAGGGGAAAAGTTGAAGAGTTGAAAAGTTGATGGGTTTATGGGTTGATTGGTTTATAAGGTTTAACCCCGAAGGGGTGACATTATTATAGATTGTACAAAACAAATTCCTCTGAACCCCGAAGGGGTGACATTATTATAGATTGTACAAAACAAATTCCTCTGAACCCCGAAGGGGTGACATTATTATAGATTGAACAAAACAAATTCCTCTGAACCCCGAAGGGGTGACATTATTATAGATTGAGCATCATAAACCCCTTTAAACAATGCACGCTGGTACATTAAAAAATTCGGAATTAGCAAATCGTAAATCGTAATTTTACCTATTCCTTCGCTTCCTTTTCCGGCGTCTCCTCCACTGGTGGCTCATCGGTTATCTGCCCGAACTTATCAACATATGCGGTCATATTATCGAGGCCGCCGCCGGCAGAATTCTCCTTGCGCACGATCTTTTTCTGCTCCTTTTCGCGCCTCTTCTTCAGGCGCTTCTCGGTCTTCTGCTTTTTAATGTAGCTGTTATTCGGTCCTGCCATAATCGGTATGTTTAGTTTACAAATGTAAGTGCTTTTCCTGAGGCGCCGGCTCTTCCTGTACGTCCAATTCTGTGAATATAACTCTCCATATCCTTCGGCTGCTGGAAGTTGATCACATGTGACACATGCGAAATGTCGAGTCCCCTTGCTGCCACATCAGTTGCCACCAGCACCTGTATCTTCCGGTTTTTGAATGAATCAAGTGCCTTTATGCGATAGTTCTGCGACTTGTCTCCGTGAATCTCGTCGACCTTTATGCCGCCATTGCGAAGATCCCTGCAGATACGGCTTACCACCCTCTTGGTGTCGGCAAAGACAAGCACCTTATCAAAACTCTTGTCGCGGACCATTTTAAGCAGGAGGTCTATTTTCTTCTCCCCGTCCTTTACCGTGATTATATCCTGTTCGATGTTGTCAGCACATATATTCTCATTGCGCACACGGACTTCATACGGATTATCGAGCAGTTCGCCTATCAGCTTTCGCTGGCTCTTATCCTCGGTGGCCGAGAATAGTATTGTCTGCCTGCGGTTATTCATTCCATCAACAAGTCGCTGTATCTCTGTTGCGAAACCCATATCCAGAAGCCTGTCGAACTCATCGAGCACCAGGATGGTGAAAGTGTTCAGCCTTAGTGCCCTCTGGCGCACCATGTCGGCTATTCGTCCCGGCGTTCCGATGACAATATGGCTTGGTCTTCTCAGGTTGCTGACATCGCGCTGAACGCTGGTGCCACCTATCAGACAGGTGCTGTAAAGCTTCAGCCCGATGGCGATGCTCTTGAACTCTGCGTCTATCTGCATGGCAAGCTCACGCGTGGGTGACACTACCAGTACCTGGAACATAATCTCCTTCTGCAGGAGGTTGTGTATCAGTGGTATCAGGAAGGCTCCCGTTTTCCCCGTTCCTGTCTGGGCAAGACCCATGAGATTCTTGCCGCTGAGTATCGCATCTATTGTTTTGTCCTGTATCTCTGTCGGGGATATGTATCCCTTTTTCTGCAGGTTGGAGATGATGCTCCGGCTTACCGGAAGCTCATCAATTAGTCTGAACGATTTATACTCCTTCTTCTCAACGGATCCGGCCTTTTTGATAAAGAGGTCCGGATTCAGACTCTTGACGTTGCTTTTCTTTTTGTCAGGAGTTCTTCTTTTTGCTGTGTTCTTTTGATCAAATTTCTTTTTTTCCCTCCAGCGAGGTTCTTTGTAATATTCCATTATAATTTAATTGGTTAATGCCGCTGATAATACATTAACCGGATATCTGTTCAAAAGGGTAATGTTCCTTTGGCGAAAATTATTCAGCGTAAACTAGTGATTGTAGAAAGACTCCTCTGAAAGTGATTTACAGGGAGTTGAACTGTCTATTCAGATCTAACTTATGCTTAAATCGCCGCAAAGGTAATGAAAATACGGGGCAAATACAAATAAGTTGCTACCATGACGTGCCCTGCTCTCGTTCTTGTCACTACCCTCCTGTCACTGATATATCATATTGTTGTTTGCCGGGCAGGCATCAGATTCAATTTTTCCAACCCTGAAAATACAATCGCAGGAGAAAACCCATACCTTCATAAACAAAAAATTAACTCTCAGACTATGAAAAGAAAAGTTACGTTTATCGGTCTATTCGCATTATGTGCACTGTCAGTAAACCTGTTCGGTCAGAATAAAGACAAGGCTGTCTTCAGGGAGTCGAAACCCGGCTTTTACCAGAATTCGATACTGAAAGACGACAGGCATGTGAAAGACGAGATGATGCCGGAGAAGGTCAGAAAGACCTTTGCCGTTGACCTGGCCACGGCATCCCTGCCCAATAAGATCGACCTGTATAAGAACATCCAGTGGCATAATGCTCCTCTATCACAAGGTAATACAAGCACATGCTGGTCTTACAGCACTACATCATTTCTTGAAACCGAAGCTTACCGTATTAACAAGATACAGGTTAAGCTCTCAGAGATGTACACCGTATACTGGGAGTTTGTGGAGAAGGCAAAGGAATATATCAATACCAGGGGTAAATCAGTGTTTGATGAAGGATCCGAGGCCAACGCCGTAACACGAATATGGGCAAAATATGGGGTAGTGCCTGAAAATGATTATACAGGCCTGACCGAAGGCCGCATATATCAAAACCATGAAGAGATGCTCACAGAGATGAAAAACTATCTCGAATCAGTGAAGACAAGATCAGCATGGGACGAGAATGATGCCGTGGCAGTCATAAAATCGATAATGAACCACTATATGGGAGTGCCGCCCACGGAAGTCGTTGTGAACGGAAAGAAGGTGACACCTCTGCAATATCTTAAAGAGGTAATAAAGATCAATCCTGACGACTATGTGGATATTCTTTCATACACCCAGCAACCGTTTTACAGCCAGGTTGAATATGAAGTGCCTGACAACTGGTGGCATAGTTCCGAATATTATAATGTCCCGCTTGATGTTTTTATGGCTACACTGAAAGAGGTGGTAAGACATGGCTATACCGTCAGCATCGGTGGTGATGTCTCTGAACCCGGCTTTGACCGTTATACGCAGTGCGCCGTTATACCCGACTTTGATATTCCGTCTGCAAATATCAATGACGATGCCCGTCAGCTTCGTTTTTCCAACGGAACCACAACTGACGATCACGGTTTGCATCTCGTGGGTTACCTTGAGAAAGACGGGAAGGACTGGTATCTTATAAAAGATTCCGGATCAGGCTCCCGCAATAACGACGACAATGCAAAAGAGTTTGGCTACTATTTTTTCTCCGAAGATTATGTCAGGCTCAAAATGATGGATTTCATGGTGCATAGGGATGCAGTGAAAGAATTGCTGAAGAAGTTTCAGTAGAGTCTGGCGTTGTCAGATGGTTCCCGACCTGTTCCCGGGACCTGTCTGAAAGAGCTTTATAAATATTATACTCTATTCTTTCAGCACGGGAAGCACGATGCTACTCGCATTCTCCTCATTATGATAAATGCGGATAGTGGCTTTTTGAAAATCGCTTTCCTTTGCCTTATAAATATCTACAAACTTTTGCGGATTTCGGTCAACCAGCGGGAACCAGCTGCTTTGTACCTGTACCATGATACGATGGCCCTTCTTAAATGTGTGTGCAACATCTCCGACATCGAATTTCACATGCTCTGTTTTGCCGGGCACAAAGGGTTCAGGATTTTCTAAACTATTCCTGTACCGTCCCCTGAAAACCTCACCGTGAACCAGCATTTCATATCCACCCATAGGATAAACACATACATGATCTTTATCTGCATAAATATCCTCTATATTGTAAGACAGACTGTCAGGAAAAACATCTATCAGTTTAACTACAAAGTCAGCATCTGTTGATGAAACAGAAGTCAGAAGGTCTGCTGTGACAATCCCTGTCACAGTGACATCTTCATCGAGTATGGCTGTTTTAAATGCGAGTACATCCGGCCTGCGCTCAGCAAATCTCTGATCATCAGTCATATATTCTCTTGTTCTTGAAAAATGGACACCGTCAGTGTAAGGAACAGGTTTTGCAGGATCACTGAGGTATTCACTGAAACCAGATACCGGTCCCGGCCGGTTCCAGTCGAGTTTCCCATTATCATGCAGATATATGACCTTATCTTCTTTGGCTGCAGGAGGCCACTTATCAAATTGTCTCCAGATGTCCAACCCGGTAATAAAAATATTTGCTTCCGCAATATTTGAAACATCGCCTTTACCCTTAAGAAAGTAGTTAAAAAAAGGAATCTCTATATTTTGCTGATACCACAGCGAGGTGTTGGACCCAAACGTCACATTGCCAAGGTGTGTGCCGTCGCTGTTCGCCCATTGGGTGTGATACCACGGCCCCATCACAAGCTTATTGAATTCTTTGCCCGGATTATTCGCCTCGGCTGCTTTGTATGAATTCCACGCACCCCAGTTATCCTCAGCATCAAACAGACCGCCAACCCATAACATGGCCGGCTTCAGGTTTTTGGTTGCATTCCGGGCGTCGCGGGCCTTCCACCATGAATCATAGTCCGGATGTGCATACAGATCCTTCCAGAAAAGGACACTGTCCCCCGCCAGTTCTGCAAAAGCAGATAAGGGACCTGTCTCAAGATAAAACTGGTAGTTGTCGTGGACAGGAACATCAACAGTATGCGGACGCATAGCGGTGGGATGAGGATGTGGCAGACCAAAGCCCCCACCCATGGCCGGATAAAAACTGAATGCATCAAGAATGAAAAAAGCTCCGTTATGATGGAAGTCATCACCAATAAACCAGTTAGTGACTGGCGCCTGCGGACTGACTGCAACCAGAGCAGGGTGATTGCTTGCTGCTGCCATGGTGGAATAAAAACCGGGATAAGAAATACCGAACACCCCGATCCTTCCATTGTTGTGCGGAATATTCCTTATCAACCACTCAATGGCATCATAGGTGTCACTGGATTCATCAATATCCCTGTTTGTTTTTTTGTCACCGTTAAACGGTCTGACATCCTCAAAATCGCCTTCACTCATCCATCTGCCGCGTACATCCTGTGTTACCATGATATATCCTTCCCTGAAGTACGCTTTTGAATAATTGTTCCAGTAATCCTTCCATTGATCTTCTCCGTATGGTGAGCACGAGTAAGGTGTACGTACCATTAATATGGGATGATCTTCCGAGTCATCTTTAGGAGAATATATTGAAGTAAATAACTTTATACCGTCTCTCATTGTTATCATCCTCTCCATTTTGGTATAATGATTTACTATCCATATACTGTCAGCATTCTGGGCAACCAGGGACAGGCACCAGACGTTAAGGATCATTAAAGAGATCAGTTTTTTCATTTTTATGGTTATTAAATTGTCATCTGATTATCTGTTTCTTCTTTGTCATCTTCTCACACATTAAAATTATGATTAAAATGACAAAAACGGAATAAACTGATGTTAAACGCCTCTTATTTATTTGCTCACTAATGCCTGCCCCTTTTTTCTGACCAACTGTCCAGGGATAAATTAAATATCTTTATACAGCCAAATAAATATAACTCATGAAAAAATTACTCTTTTTAATATTGGTGTCACTTCTTAGCAGCATGGTGAACGAAGCCTCTGCCTGCACCACTTTCATCATCTCGGGAAAATACACACCCGATGGCCGGCCGATACTCTACAAACACCGCGATACGGGTACACTGGATAATGCACTCATATATTTCACTGACGGTAAATATCCCTACATAGGTCTCGTTGATGCCACCGCGGAGGGCAAATCAATGGTGTGGGGCGGTTATAACTCAGCAGGCTTTGCAATAATGAACTCGGCTGCTTACAATAATAATATAGGCGACACAACAAAGCTGCTTGACCACGAAGGCATTCTCATGAAGATGGCTCTGCAGCAATGCGCCACGCTGGCCGATTTCGAAAAGCTCCTTACGGACCTGCCCAAACCGCTGGGTGTGGATGCCAACTTCGGAGTCATAGATGCCGCCGGCGGCGCCGCCTATTATGAGACAGGCCAGCAGGGATTTAAGAAGATAGACGCCAATGACCCTGCCATTGCTCCTTTCGGATACGTGATCAGAACCAACCACTCATTCACGGGCGTCATTGATAAGGGATCAGGATATATCAGATATGCCACGGCCAGCAATGCACTGTATATGGCTGCTGCCATGAATAAACTTGAACCTCAGTATCTTATCAATAATGTTTCACGCAATCTTACTCACTCACTGACAAAAGTGAACCTGCGCGAAGGCATTCCTGCCGATAACAGGCAGCCCGCCTTCCGCTCGTTTGACGACTTCATACCGCGCAACTCCACCGCTGCCGTTATAATGGTGGTTGGGGTAAAGAATGGTGAAGATGCAGCCAATACCATGATGTGGACGGTGCTTGGATTTCCGCTCGTCACCGTTGTGGTGCCGGTATGGCTCTCTGCAGGAAAAAAACTCCCCCGACTGATGAGCATGAAAGCCGACTTCCACGCGCCGCTGTGTGATGCCGCCATGAAGCTTAAAAGCCTGTGCTTCCCGATAAAAAGGGGATCAGGATATAAATATATCAACCTGGCAGAGGTCATCAATGCCGAGAGAACAGGCATTATGCAGCTGATTGAGCCTGTTGAAAATGAGATATTTCTTAAGACAAATGATCTCGTGGCACATATGCCCGAAGGCAGAAACAGGAACATAGCCATCCAGGAACACTACAGGTGGCTCGACAGTTATATTACCGAATCATATTTCATACTCTTCGGGATAAATGTCGAGTAACAGGAAATTCAGGTTCGGTCCGGGTGCACTTGTCACCGCCGCCTTTATCGGTCCCGGCACCATCACCACATGTTCACTGGCAGGGGCCGGGTTCGGCTTCGCCCTGCTCTGGGGACTTGTCTTTTCTATCATTGCTACTATCATTCTCCAGGAGATGTCAGCACGTCTGGGCATCATCACGCGCCAGGGTCTGGGCGAGGCTCTCAGAAAACAGTTCACCGCCCCGTTGCCGCGCATAATTACTGCCTTACTTGTCATCTCTGCCATCACCATCGGCAATGCCGCTTTCGAAACGGGAAACATCCTCGGAGCATCTATAGGCCTGCAGGCCTTGTTCAATTCACCCGGGTTGCCGGTACGTTTCTGGGCTGCCATCACCGGTGCTGCTGCGTTTGTCCTGCTGATGGCAGGAAGCTACAAGCTGATAGAGAAGGCGCTGATAGTACTTGTGATAGTGATGAGTCTGACCTTTCTGACAACGGCAATAATAGTCTCACCGCAGCTGTCTGACCTGCTAAAGGGGATGTTCATACCCTCACTCCCCAACGGATCTGTGATAGCCCTGGCAGGACTGATAGGAACCACCGTGGTGCCCTATAACCTGTTCCTGCATGCTTCGGCGGTGCAGGAACGATGGAAGAACCCGGAAGACCTTCCCGAAGCGCGGATGGATATATCCGTCTCCGTCATCCTCGGCGGGCTGATATCCATGGCCATTGTAGTGACCTCAGCCGTGGCCTTCTTCGGCACCGGCAGCACTGTAACCGGTGCTGCAGACCTGGGCAGGCAACTGGAGCCGCTGCTGGGCGGCATGTCAAAATATTTCATCAGCACCGGACTCTTTGCCGCCGGAATATCTTCTTCCATAACCGCGCCCCTGGCAGCCGCCTATGCAACAACAGGCATCATGGGCTGGAAAAGGGACATGAAATCATGGCGTTTCCGGATGATATGGATGATAATACTACTGGTGGGAGTGGTCTTTTCCATGGTCGGGTTCAAACCCCTGGAGGCTATCGTCTTTGCCCAGGCTGCCAATGGTATCTTGCTACCGGTTATAGCCGTATACCTCTTATTCGTTATGAACAGCAAAAAGGTTATGGGCACCAGCAAAAATAGGGTGCTTTCAAATATTGCAGGCGTCCTGGTAGTTTTGACGGCCACTGGCTTGGGAGTGAGAACAATTCTGCATATCTTCGGCATACTATGATAATAACAGGCTATGGTTACTGACATCAACTGCGATCTTGGAGAGGGAAGCGGGCAGAAAGGTGCTGCCGGCGATGACAGCATAATGCCCTTTATCACTTCCGCCAGTATTGCTTGCGGTTTCCATGCCGGGGATCCTCTGACGATAGAGAGATCGGTCAGATCAGCAGTAAGGCATGGCATAGGCATAGGGGCTCACCCCGGCTATCCTGACCGCGAAGGGTTCGGACGCAGGCCAATGACCATAAGCCATGAAGAACTGAGAGCACTGATACTGTATCAGTCAGCCGCAGTGAAAGGCATCGCTGAATCCGCAGGAGCAACGATGCAGCATGTGAAACCTCACGGAGCACTCTATAACGCCGCAGCCGCCGATTATGAAATGGCAATGGTGATAGCCCGGGCAGTGAAGGACCTTGACAGCTCCCTGATACTCGTGGGACTCTCCGGATCGCAGCTTATTAGAGCCGCCAGGGAAATAGGACTGCCCTGGGCATCAGAGGTATTTGCTGACAGAGCCTATAACGATGACGGTACCCTTGTCTCCCGAACCATTGAGGGGGCTGTCCTTCATGACACCGCCATGGTAATAGACCGTGCCGTAAGAATGATAAAAGAAAAAACAGTCGAATCCATTAGCGGTAAGATTATTGCAATTGAAGCTGATACCATATGCATCCACGGTGATAACGAGATGGCCCTGGTGTTTGCAGAAAACCTTTCAGAGACACTGGAGAAAAATGGTATTGAACTGAAGTATTTTGGAAAAAGATAATTCTATGCTGCAATATATTCCATCGGGAGACTCGGCATTCATTATAAAAGCCGGGGACGATATTTCTGAGGAAGTAAACAGGACAGTCAGGAAACTGCTGGTAAGGCTTGAGAACTTGAAAATTGAAGGTGTCACTGACTTCATACCCTCATATAATGAGCTGATGATATGTTATGACCCTGCTGTCTCCGGGTACCGGCATATACTTGGTATTTTGCGTGCCTGCTGTGCTGAGATCGATGACCTTGAACTGCCAGACACTTTTGTTGTTGACGTTCCGGTGCTTTACGGCGGAGAATACGGTCCTGACATTCAGGATGTTGCAGATCACAATTACCTGCTGCCTCAGGATGTGGTGAAAATACATAGCTCTGCCACCTACCTCGTCTATATGCTTGGCTTCACCCCCGGTTTCTGCTATCTCGGAGGTATGGATAAGCTTATCGCGACAGCGCGAAGGGAGGTACCGCGACTGAAGATACCTGCCGGTTCGGTAGGCATAGCCGGCAACCAGACAGGGATCTATCCTCTCGAAAGCCCCGGCGGATGGCAACTGATAGGAAAGACACCGCTGCAGCTTTTCACTCCTCAAAAGAAACCTGAATTCCTCTTCAGCGCCGGAGATCGCATCCGGTTCTTCCCGATAACGGAAGAGGAGTTTGAGACTGTCAGTGAAGAAGTGAAAAACGAGGTTTATAACCTGAAACGAACCAAAAGCGTCTGACCATGGCACCAGTGATAATCCAGTCAGCAGGCTTGCTGACCACCATCCAGGATGCCGGCAGATACGGCTACCAGCGTTATGGAATGCCCATAGCCGGAGCTATGGACGTTTTCTCACTTCAACTGGCCAATGCCCTCGTGGGCAATGACAGTGGCGCTGCATGCCTGGAGGCTACCTTTACAGGTCCTGAGATTCACTTTACAGGCGACGGTTTCATAGCACTGACCGGGGCAGACATGGGCCCCACAGTAAACGGCATCGCGGTGCCTGTCAACAAACCGCTGAAAGTCGTGCGGGGAGATATGCTGGGTTTTACAGGACTGAAAAACGGATTCAGAACATATATCGCTTTTGCCGGAGGCATAGATGTGCCTGCCGTCATGGGCAGCCGGTCCACCTACCTGAGGGCGAATCTGGGAGGATTCGGAGGCAGGGCACTGAAGGCGGGCGACGAACTGCCCCTGGGAGAGATCACGGGCAGAATTAAGGAAGCAGAGATCCCTGAAAGGCTGATACCCCAATATCAGTCAGACCAGGCAATACGGATAATTTCCGGTCCTGAGTCAGGCCGGTTCACAATGGAGGGAATTCACAGCTTCCTCACTTCGGAATACAAGATCACAGAGAAGAGTGACCGTATGGGATACAGGTTGTCAGGAAAGGCAATTGTGCATAAGGAGGCCGGTGCTGATATTATCTCGTCAGGCATCTCCCGGGGTACAGTGCAGGTGCCGGGCAACGGTCAGCCCATCATCCTTATGGCAGACCGGCAGACTTCCGGCGGATATACCCGCATAGCCTGCGTCATCTCCGCTGACCTTACACTGGTGGCACAAATGAAACCCGGAGACATTATCCATTTCCGCGAGACATCTATTGACAAAGCACAGGAGGTGCTGCTTGACAGGGAAAAACTGCTCCGCGATCTATAATAATGTCACTCCTACGGGGTTCAGAGGTCAACCGGATACCACTCTTTATTTAAGCTCCACTGTCGCCATCCTGGTGCCCGCTTTGCGCGATTCAAACTTAATATCCACGCTCCCTTTACCGGCAATGAAGAACTGGTATTCAACCTTCCCCATACCCGGTACCTGGCAGAACTGCACCTCAGGTTTATACTCCTTGTACTCAACCTTATCAAGGTACAGGTCGGTTATTTTTCCTCCGCTGACCACCTTTGCTGATGCACCGGTGACACTTAAAATATCACTGGGGTAGAGCTTGTTTTTTACTGTCTGGTAGGTTACTGAGGGCATCGCATGGCTGTTCACCAGTCTCGCCCTCACCCTGTAAAGATTATTGTCGAGCTTCTTCACCTCAAAGACGTCAAGCGTCACATCGGGAGTATTCTTAGCAGCGAAGATCACCGTCGAAGCATTCCTGTGAACCAGGTCCTGTAACATGAAAGGATGAGGCAGGCGTGAGCTCATCTTGACCCATCCGCCTATCTCCACATCACCATATACCGGATGTTTGTAGGCCTTCCACTCCTTGTAGAGCTCGCCCTGGGTCACATTGTCATTGAACTTGAGCCTTGCCCTGTCAGCGGCAGGCGAGCTGCCGAACATCGTACTCATATCGTCCTTCTCCTCTACCGGAGCACCATAGGTCTCCGCCTCCGTCTGGAACAGTTCACCCACAAAGCTGTATGAGCCAATAAGGTTATTGGTGAAATCAGTGAAATCGCCATAGGTAGTATAGAGGTCCTTCCAGCTGATAAGGTATTTATATCCCGGGACAATCTTCTCAACGTTCTCTCCCAGGTAGTTATACACTGTAAGGTCTCCCGGGGGCAATTCGCCGGCCGACTTGAATGAGGGACCTCTGAGGTACATGCCGCCGCTATTGTGAAATGCGAATACCATAATGATATTTGGCCGTGCCAGCATCCACTGAGCAATGGCATTCATCCCGGCGGCTTCAAAGGGATAGTTGCCGGCACCCCTCTGCACATACGGCGGAGCCCAGTTAAATCCCCAGTTTCGGTTGCCGTCGAAATAACCTTCGCCATCCTCATTCAGCTGTCCGTCGCCGTCATTGTCAATTCCCTCCTGCCCTATGACAGTCCACTCACCCTTCTCCCCCGGCTTCACCGGCACCATCAGTCTCGGGTCTTCGGGATCGGTCTTCATCCTTCCCAGAGTATCCCTCATCCTCATGGTTGTTATACTGCCGTCGCCGTCAAGGTCCTCAGGGCCATCCTCGTCAAAGAGACCGTCACGGTCATCATCAACGGCAATCCTGATGCTCCTGTTGGAGCTTGGAGTGTTGCCGTCATCAAAAAAATGCGCCCTGCCGTCAACATTCACCACCGGTATTATATAAAAGGCATTACGGTCAACCACCTCAGTGATATCCTTCAGCTTGCCGTAGTTTGTCAGCAGCCTGTTGGCCAGGTAGAGGCAGACCTCCCCGGCCTGTATCTCGTTACCGTGTATGTTCCCATCAGCATATACTGCGGGTTTGGAAAGAGGCTCGCCGGTCTCGCGGTTGTTTATCGTCAGCGCCCAGATTATCCTTCCCTCTTCGCTCTTACCCACCTGGTCAAGGGTGGTAAGCTTAGGATATGCTGCATTCAGTGCCTTCAGGGCCTCAACCACCTGATCATAACTGTAATAATGGTCGAACCGCAGCGGGACCTTTATCTCCTGCGCACTTGAAAGAGCGAAAGTGAATAGTAAAAGGATTCCTGTAATATATGATATTCTTAGTTTCATGGCTAGCCTCCTATGTTTACTGGTTCTGTGTCTGAGCCGGCCTGCTTCGACTCAAGCTTTAATGTTACTGTGGTTTTCTTTGTGGCCCTGAGCAGCCATGTATATTTCACCGATTTCTCTCCTCCCACTTCATTCACGGGCATGCGCTTTTTGCCTGACAGCAGCTCGAAGCCGGTGCCCTCAAGGGTCAGTATTGCCGGTACAGGTATTTTGTTTCTCTTGCCCATGGCTGTGGGGAATGGCAGATAACCGTCATTGATGACCCATGCCTCTACCTGATATACTCCGCCACCTTTGCTTATCACTTTAGTTTCTTTGATCTTAAGATCAGGTAGTTTCTTCACCAGCTCGAACACGAAGGGAAGATGAAGGTCCATTAGTGAATCGGCCATTGCCGGCGGAGGCGTGTTATCCATGAAGGGTACAAAGCCGCCTATCTCCACATCGCCGAGGGTGGGATGTTTATAAGGTTTCCAGGCCACGAAGCCCTTTCCATCAAGCCATTTGTCTGAGAAAGCAAGCTGTGCGACCTCCCTGGGGTCTCCCTTCTGTTCATCTTTGGCAGGGCCGGGCATCTGTTTCATCATACCGGCCATCTGTGCCGGTGTCACCTGTCCGCCCTTCACCATTCCCATCACCATCTTTGCATTATACTGTGCCGGGGCGCCCCTCTCTTTCAGGAAGGCGTTTATCTTATCCTCTCCCAGTGCCATAAATTCATCGGAAGACATCTTCTCCAGTGCTTCCACGGTGATCCCGCTGGCATCTTTACTCTCTTCCCTGGGTTTGGGCATCGCCCATATATCCATGGTAAATACCGGCACCCCGAGGTGGTAATATGACCACAGCTCAAAAGAGCCGTCTTCCGGCTGTGCAGGGTCAAATCGTTCATCCTTGATCCCTTTTCCTTTCAGGTATTCCTTATACTCTTCGGATATCTTATTATAAAAAGCCAGATCCTCCTGCATCGGGTTCACCACGGCGCCAAGACCAAGGAAGCTGGCAATCATGCCCTCATCAATCTGCATGCCGGGAGGCAGCATCGGCTGCACCGCCTCCATTATCTCGGCCATGCTGTAAGTGCGCGAGGCATCAAAACCCATGACTTTCCCTATCTCCTCGGGGATGGTTATCTTTTCCATATCCACCGAACCTTTTCTGCCTCCTTTGGGAGGATCAAGGAGGAAGTTGGTTGACCCGAATGCGAATACCATTGCTATCTCGGGATGATCAAAAGAAAACTTCATTATGGCTGTGGCCTCCGGCGCCGAGCCCGGGTACAACCCACTGCGCCTGTCGAAGCTTTTAAAGAGGTGCGGAAAATTGATATTTACATTTGTCCCTCCCGCTGCATCTTCATTATACTGTCCATCGTCGTCGTCATCAATACCTTCACTGTATAATTTATACAATCCTTTCTCCCCTTTTGCCGGATCCGCTTTGCGCATCAGGCGTGGATCGGATGCTACGGGGATCCATATGCCGTCAGGCACAATGACCCTCATCTGCGTAATGATACCGTTGCCGTCGAGATCATTGTACCCGTCCTCATCCGTCTGATCATCAGTGTCATTATTGAAAGGAGTGCCGTTACCGGTGTCACTGTATAACGGTTTCAGGAAATAGCGGCCTGCTGCATCGGGATTACCCATGGGAATTATATACCAGGTTAAGCCGGATGATAGTTTGGCATCTGCCACTATTCTTTCTGCCAGTGACAGCGCTGCTTCAGTGGAGACAGGGGTCACCCCTGACATGTTACCGACAACCAGTATTGCAGGGTTTTTAGCTCCCGTGCTTCCTATCTCCATCATCAGAAGATCA
The DNA here is from genome assembly GCA_035530535.1 of Bacteroidales bacterium. Taxonomy (GTDB): domain Bacteria; phylum Bacteroidota; class Bacteroidia; order Bacteroidales; family VadinHA17; genus SR-FBR-E99. The sequence goes on along the minus strand of DATKUS010000201.1, from coordinate 3,068 downwards.
GTGCCGCCGGGGGTGACGGCCAGTTTATTCACTTTTACCAGTCCGCCTGAATTAAGCCTTATCTGTTCTATTTTCTTGTTTACCGCTGCAGGATCGCTGTAGCTGTCAGTACCCCTTGCATTAGCAGGGATGATGAGCCCCACGGTAATGATGAGCATAAGGCCCAGCATGACCGGAGACAATGGCTGTTTTCCTCTCATAGTCAATATGATTATTAATTTGATACTCAGAATAAGTTGAGATGAATTATAAAGACGGTAATTTATGACAAATGCTTCACAAATCCTACCGCCTGATGACCGTTAATTACTCCTTGCTCCATACTTCTGTGCCGGACGGAGGATTTCTTTCTTAAACCAGACTTCATGTCCAAAGCTCCGTGCTATTCGCAACCATTTATGATAAATATCCGATTTACTCTATATATTTGCCGCCTTACTCTTTAAAACTTTCGCCGGTGATTTATGATTATTTAGTGATCGGATCAGGCTTCGGCGGCAGTGTAGCCAGCCTGCGCCTCACGGAAAAAGGCTATAAGGTTCTGACAATTGAGCAGGGCAAACGATTCAACCCCGGTGATTTCCCGAAATCAAACTGGAACCTTCCTAAATATCTCTGGGTGCCAGCACTGCGCTTCTTTGGTTTCCAGAAGCTCTCATTCTACTCCACTGCCAGTATCCTCACCGGTACAGGTGTCGGCGGCGGCAGCCTGGTCTATGCAAATACAATTGCAATTTGATAACATACAGTATTAATGGCAGTATATAAAAACCCTGACCAATACTGAACAGGGTTTTAACTTCAATGAGTTTAATTAATCAAAAAGTCAATAACGAAACAGAACACACCCGAAGGAGTATTGCATCAAGTTTCGGCCCTCGTAAATTTTCAGTTTTCATTATTGAAATTGGTAACAACGAAGGAGAGGTAAATATATTATTTGTCTAATTCAAATATATTTTACCTTCACCAAGCCAAACTAATTATATCATACATGGCACAATGCTATCTTAATAACCTATACTTGCAAAAGAATTTTGTATGACTGAAATTATTTTTTTGTAATTTGTTCACAAATTACATATAAGTTCTGCATTGATCCTTCGGGCCTTACAATACAATTGAGTATTCCACCTTTTACAAGGTAGACAATATCATTTCTATACAAATACTTAACTTGGCCGGTAGCAACCATTAGTTCAATTGCTTGCATGTCTCTACTGGTTATGCAATTCATAAGCATTTTGTAGTTTGCCTCATTGGTAGCAGCAAAGATTACATCTTCATTCACAAAATACTTATTAATCGATCCTGTATCAGTAATAGTTCCAGAATATGATGGGGTCTTATCTATTGACGTTGAGGATGGTGAACATAACTTGACAAAAAGAAAGATAATAAGAACTATGCCGATAAGACCTGCATTAGTGTAAATTTTATCTACTCTTTTTACATCTTCTACCTCTGCAGTAGGACTGTAACTTAACTTGTATCCACAATTATAGCAAGTTTGGGAAGTACTAATTATATCTGTCTTACATTTAGGGCACCAGATCAAATGCAAATTTTTTAGATTCTTTGGTGACAATTCGAACCTACAGTAGATACACTTTTCTTCAGAGCTAACTGTATCTTTTTTGCAATTTGGACACTGTATCAAGTGTTTCTGTTCAAACTTCTGCGGGGTTATTTTAGTTCTACAATAGATACAATCTTCTTCACTACTTAACGTATTCTGATTACAGTTTGGACATTTAACAAGGTGACCGTTATCAATTGACTTTTCGGGTACAAACTTATACCCACACTTTGGACACCTTTCAGAAGTCTTTGGTATTTTTTTAAAGCAGTATGGACACTTTATTAACTGGTTATCAGCAATCTTTTCAGTTATTAACTGATGGCCACAATAAGAACAAAATTTGGAATTACCAGGGATATCTTTAATGCATTTTGGGCATTGAATTACTGGCTCATTTTGTTTTTTTTCAGTGACTATTTCAAATCCACAATATTTACAAAATCGAACATCATCAGAAACATCCCTCTGGCAACTTGGACACTTAATTAGTGACATAGTTAGGTGTTTTAGAAACCAAATTTATGCAATAATTGTAAGAATTAAATGACCTGACTAGATATTTGTATTTTAATAATGCTTTGAATTGAGATTTTTCCTACATTTGATATCGGCAGCATTTCCGTCTTTCCGTTCTTGGGATACCTTCTGAGACGCAGCGAGACCTAATGAGGGAATGCTGCTTCCTTTTTACAAACACTTTTTATACCTAAATAGCTTTTAACTATGACAGAGGATAAGAAAGTGCTGCCGAAACAATAAGATTATTAATTCTATCCTTGTCCTCAGGTTTGCAATGTCTGGATATCTCCATAGTTTTTTCAAAGTAATCCGTCTCATTAGGCCCTTTTTGGTGGTAATAAATACGGATACCCTTACAATTCTTGTGACAAAAAATACTATTTAAAAGAACTCTATCAGACAACCCGCAAGAATGTCCCATTATACTCACTGAATATTCTCCCCTTTCGATAAACTCTTTTAATTGTGTTTTGTTTGTCGCTTTAAGATAACTGAAGGACTTTATATTTTTAAGATATTCATTCTCATTTAGGTCTTCAATCTTGCTGTAATAGGGATTCATCACATCACCATAGCCGAAAATTATAGGGTTCTTTTCGTCATCTAGGCTGCCGTGAATATAAATGACCTGATTTGATTTTACACCTATATGACTCAAATACTGTTCAATGATTCTAGTGTAATTAAAGACAAGAAATTTTATATTTCCTGATGGGACATTCACAATCTCACGAGATAATGTTTGTTCAATTCCTGGATTCTTCGGAATTACAGTAGGAATGGTTAACAAGTATTCAACCAACTGCCCTTTTATCAAATCCAGACATTTGTTAATTCCCTCTACAAATGGAACTCCTTCTTTCACACTTTTCACATAACGCAAGTAGTTTGATAATATAGCCTGAAAATATGCATATTCAATATCTACCCAATTTTTAATGAACTACCTCGCAGCAGAGCTGACGAG
>DATKUS010000200.1:0-4553 GCA_035530535.1 Bacteroidales bacterium | reverse complement strand
ATCAGCCATTTGTTCTTCGGAAAGTTCCACCGTATGTACCGGTATTCGCTTCAGTGATGCCTTCTTAACATCAATGCCTTTATCCTCAAGGGCTTTGGAAAGAGAACCGAAATTGGTGTAATCGCCATAAATATAAACGGTATCCTCATACACTTCAACCGACTCCAGTCCTGCTTCAATCAGTTCAAGCTCAAGATCCTCCGTGGTTATCTCTTCCGGCATGTCAAACTCAAAGACTGCTCTGCGTAGGAACATGGACCCGAGAGAGCCTGTTGGCACCACTGAACCTCCGTTCTTATTGAAATATGCTTTCACATTGGCAACGGTACGCGTGTTATTGTCAGTTGCAGCTTCGGCAATAACCAGTACACCATGAGGACCTTTGCCCTCATAGATCACCTCGCTGAAATTAGCCGTATCCTTTCCGGAGGCTCTTTTGATGGCTGCATCAATATTATCCTTCGGCATGTTCTGTGACTTGGCATTCAAAATGGCTGTTCTCAGCCTTGCATTCATTTCCGGATCCTGTCCTCCCTCCTTTGCCGCCATGGTTATAGCCTTGGCAAGTTTTGGAAAAAGCTTGGACATCTTGTCCCATCTGGCCTCTTTTGAGGCTCTGCGATATTCAAATGCGCGTCCCATCTTATAAAGTTAAGAGTTAAGAGTTAAGGTTAAAAATCGAAGGATTATATCAGCTAATTAAAGTGTGCAAAAATACAATCAGATTTTGAGATTTTTCCTGGCCCGGTAAAATATATTGACTATGACTGTCAGCCAAAGAAGAGGTACGCTATTAAAATGCTTGCAATCACTCCGGCAATATCGGCAATGAGTCCGCATACAACTGCGTACCTGGTGTTCTTGATGCCCACTGATCCGAAGTATACTGCCAGGATGTAGAAAGTGGTGTCTGTTGAACCCTGGAAGGTGCATGCGAGGCGTCCCACAAATGAATCAGCTCCGTAGGTGGTCATGGCATCGACCATTAGCCCTCGCGATCCGCTGCCGCTCAGCGGCTTCATGAATGCCGTGGGCAGAGCATCGGAAAACCGGGTGTCGAACCCCAGCCAGGCAAAGAGTGAAGAGATTCCATGAACCATCATGTCCATAGCTCCTGAAGCCCTGAAGACACCAATTGCGACCAGTATCGCTATAAGGAAAGGTATTATTTTTACAGCCGTGCTGAATCCCTCTTTTGCTCCCTCAATAAATGCATCATACACATTTACCTTTTTAAGCATCGCAAGTAGTATGAAGGATATTATTATAGAAAATAAAATGAAGTTTGCAGCGAAGGTGGATATCATAGTGATCTTCTCCTGGGGTATGGTGCTGAAGTACCAGACCATGCCTGCAATGACTGCAGCAAGTCCTCCGAGGTAAGCCATAACAACCCTGTTGAGAAGGTTTATCTTCTGGGCAATGGCTACACTTACGAGGCCGGCAATTGTTGCTACAAATGTTGCAATAAGTATCGGTATGAAAATATCGGCGGGATTTGCAGCGCCCAGCTGTGCACGGTATACCATTATGCTTACCGGTATTATGGTCAGCCCTGAGGCATTCAGTACCAGGAACATTATCTGGGCATCAGAAGCTCTCTCCTTCTCCGGATTTGACTCCTGCATCTCTTTCATGGCCTTTAGTCCCAGAGGTGTGGCAGCATTGTCAAGTCCCAGCATGTTTGCAGCCACGTTAAGCATTATTGATCCATGTGCAGGGCTGTCTTTGGGTAGTGACGGGAATAACCGGTTGAAAAGAGGTCCAATGGCTTTTGATAGCAGTTTGACAACTCCTCCCTTCTCTCCGACCTTCATCAGTCCCATCCACAGTGTAAGCACTCCTGTCAGACCCAGGGATATCTCAAAACCGGTTTTGGCACTTGAAAAGGTAGATTCAATGATTCTATTAAAAATGTCGGTGTTGCCATTGAAAATGAGCTGAGCCACGGCAAAAATGAAACCAATCAGGAAAAAGGCTATCCATATATAATTCAAGACCATTGTGGTATCGTTCTGAGAATCTAAAAATAGAGAAAAAAAAGATATGGCACGGCTATCTCAAAAAATCAGAGCTCTTCAACCTCGATAATTTCAAAGGGCACATGGAGGATAGTCCTGAAATCTTCCCCGGCTTCAAGCATATTCTCATCGTCGTTCTTGCAGAACCACCTTATGAGAACCTCACTGTTATTCTGATACATCTTCTCGAATTTTTTAAACAGTGCATGGATCCTGTTGGAAGAGCTGGTGTTGAAAAATTCAAACTTAACATTCAAAACGGTCCTGTCAGCAGGACTGGAGGAATAACCATCAATATATTCAAGAACAGGAGTGTAAAATCCCAGTGAATTCTCCGGTATTGACTTCCCTTTGATCTCAAAAAGACCCTGATCCGGGTCAAAAATAATTGACGGGGTTTTGGCAGTTTCTCTAACTATGTACTTTTCCATATTTTTGTCAGCAGAACGTATAAATTTAGATAATATCTTAAAGAAAGACAAATCAAAATATCATGGTTTGGGGCTCACATCAAAAAAATAAGTTCTTTTTGCTACTTTTGAAAATAAATTAATAACAGGAGAATTTTCAGACCCACCTGAGGATGAAAATAAGAAACTGCCTAAGTCATATATTCTTTACAGTGACAATGCTGTCATTGCAGGGATTTTTGATAGTCTCAGCAAAGGATATCAATCTCACAGGCAGTGTCACTGATGAGACCGGAGCCAAAATTGCAAATGCGAAGGTCTCGTTTTTCATCAGTACCACAGAATTTGCGGCAATGACAGGAAATGACGGGAAATACTCCGTAAGGGTCTCCGGCACCTACGGTGATGTGGCCGGGCAGTTTGAAGCCGGTAAACCCTTTCCTAATCCTTTCTCCTATTCGGTGAACATACCCTTCATCATCAACGTCACAGGTGATATTCAGTTTTCTGTATATAATATGGCCGGACAGAAGATCAGGGAAACGGTATTCCCGTCGGTCTATGCCGGAAGCTACCGGCTGATCTGGGATGGCCGCAGCCAGGACGGGTCGCCGCAGCGCCCCGGGCTCTATTTTTATGCCATTACGTTCAGGGGCAGAACTTATGGAGGCAGACTTGTCAGGGCCGCTGGAGTATCATCTTATTCAGCGCATACAGGCCTGGAGCCGGTCATGATGCCCCAGGAGTCAGCACCAGCAGAGACCAGGCTCCGCTTTCCGGTTATCTCTCAGGTTACCAAAACAGGTTATTATCCTGTCAGACTAACAGATATTACGGTTGCCAGGGACACTATTATTGACTTCGTCATGGCATCAGAACAGGCTCTGCCTTTCAAGGTCTCCGGTGACTATATTGCAATGTATGGCTTGACGGGATACAGGTCATTAATACTGAAAGGGATGAACCTTGGGTCTTCTCCTCCCGGATATTTTCCTGGTGAGATTGCGTATGCCATTTCTCCGGAACTCTATGAGCAATGGATAGCACGCATGGGAAGGGCAGGATTTAACAGTATCAGGGTTTACACTCTCCATCCTCCTGTCTTTTATGAGAAGCTGGCAGAATACAACCAGAGGCATCCTGATGATCCTCTTCTTCTATTCCAGGGAGTGTGGCTTGAAGAGCAGGAAGACCCATGGGATCCGGCAACCTATGATCTCACCCACCGTGTCACGGCATTCAGCAGGGAAATAGAGGAGGTAGTTGACTGTCTGCATGGCAAAGGGGATCTGGCATACAGGCCGGGAAAAGCATATGGTATATATCGTACCGACATGTCACGCTGGACAGCCGGAATCATTATAGGCAGGGAAGTAAGCTCACAGGAGGTAGACTCAACTGATCACTTTCATCCTGCAAACAACTCATTCTCGGGAACCCACTTCAGCATTACCGGAGCAACGGCCACCGAGGTTTTTGTCACACAGATGCTTGACAAAACTGTCATATATGAAGCCTCAAAGTACGGCGTCAGGAGGCCTGTAAGCTTCTCCAGCTGGCCTACCCTTGACCCTCTTGATCATCCCACTGAGGTAAATACTGATGAGGATGTGGCATCATTTGATATAAGCAAGATCAGCGGTGCTGATCAGTATGCAGGCCTATTTGCCAGCTATCATGCCTATCCCTATTACCCCAACTTCATCAGCCAGCAGCCGTCATACCAGGCTTACAGCGACAGTTACGGACCTGACAGCTACCTGGGTTACCTTACAGATCTCAAGAACCATTACAGCAATATCCCTCTCATTATTGCAGAGTACGGCGTACCCTCCAGCTGGGGCAGCGCACACCAGTCGTTCAGCCAAATGCATCACGGAGGCTGGTCAGAGATACAGCAGGGGGAGAAGAATATCAGGATGCTGAACAATATTCTAGAAGCCGGTTGTGGTGGAGGATTTATGTTCGCATGGATGGATGAATGGTTTAAACGAACCTGGATAGTCCTCTACCTGGAGGCTTATGGAACAGGTTCCGGATCAGATATAATTGCTACAAGGCAACTGTGGCACAATGAGACTTCGCCGGAGCAGAACTTTGGACTGCTTGCATTTGACCAGAG
>DATKUS010000199.1:0-9591 GCA_035530535.1 Bacteroidales bacterium | reverse complement strand
CCATTGAGACCAACATTGCATGGAAACTGGCTCTGGAAAATAAAAATTCACCAACGGCACTGATACTCTCACGACAGAATATTAAGACACTCCCTGCAACAGGTAAATCCAGGATGGAATCAGCTGAGATGGCTGCGAAAGGTGCTTATATTGTTACTGAAACCTCTGGAAAACCAGATGTGATTATGGTGGCAAGCGGCTCGGAGGTGGCAACTCTTGTTGAGGGTGCTGCACTTCTTGCTGGTGAAGACATTAAGACCCGGATAGTCTCGGCACCCTCGGAAGGACTATTCAGAATGCAGGATAAAAAATACCGCGACAGCGTTCTGACACCGGGGATACCGGTATTCTGCCTGACGGCAGGACTGCCAGTGACAATGCTCGGTTTTGCCGGATCGGAAGGCAGAATCTGGGGACTCGAAAGTTTTGGCTATTCTGCTCCTTATAATGTACTTGACCAGAAGTTCGGATTCACCGGAGAAAATGTCGCTGCCCAGGTGAAGAATTATATTAATGAATTAAACATTTTAAAGTAATTTTGGATAATTATTAAACCAAAATCAAAATATTATGAAAATCTTGAAATGGATCCTTATTGCGGTGGTCATCGTGGTGGTACTTGTTGCTGCAGTCGGTTATATGCTTCCGCGCGAGGTGGTTGTAATCACTGCAGAAGAGATTAATCAGCCTCCGCAGAAAGTCTTCCACTTCGTCGCAGGTTTTGTTGACCGGACAACCTGGGATCCGTGGATAAAAAGTGACACAGCCACAAAATGTACTTTTGATATTAAATCAGGGTACACTGGCTCAAAATATATGTGGGAAGGGCCTAAAATAGGAACCGGAACACTAGTTGTTGACTCTGTTGTTTTCGGATCGTATATCCTTAACAGTGTCTCATTTAGGAAGGGATCGACTATCCCGGAAGAGTGGACGTTCACACCGTCTGAAATTGGCACTCATCTGACGTGGACCATTAAGATGGTATCTGACTCACCTCTTGAACGGCTGATGAATTTTATGTTCAAGGGGATGATACAGAAGACCATTGACAGTGGCAAGGTTGATCTGAAGAACTATCTTGAGACGCACCAGGTATCAATGAGCAGCACGTCTGATATTGCAGTCGATGAGTTTCCATCCATTGTAGCATTGGTTTACACCGGAAGTGGCAGCATTGAGCAGTTTGCTTCGATGCTCGGAGAATATTACGACAAGATCATAAAGACCATTGAGGAGCAGAAGCTTTACCCACAGGGGATACCGTTTGCCATTTATACCAACTTCGACCAGGCAACAGGATCGGCAGATGTCACTGCAGGTATGCCAGTATCAGCGGGCGCCAAAAATTCGGGAGAGGTGAGAGTGGCAAAAATCCCGGCCTTCACCGCTGTCATGGCGATCCATACGGGACCCTATGAAGAGCTGATGGCGACTTATGAGGCTATACAGAAATATGCAGCTGACAACAGTATCACTCTTAGGGGTGATGCCTGGGAGTTTTACATCAATGACCCGGCAGAGGTTAAAGACCCGACGCAGCTGCTGACAACCGTTGCAATGCCGGTGAAAAAATAGGTATTTCCATATCCCCTACGGGGAATATTAATTGGGGTGGATACAAATATCTACAATGCCATAACCGCTACGCGGTAAAAATTAACATGGTAATCCGTTGGCCGTAGGCCATACGGTATTGTTGACAGGATAAAAAATGCAGATATCATTGGCCGTAGACCATACGATATTGTAGGTTATGGATGATCAAAAAAATCAAATAAAAAACGGGGATCATAATCAGCTTCATATTTATCAAGAATAGACTGGTATTCCTCACGGAATGACCTTTTTGCATGATGAGACTCTTGATTTTGTATATATGTATAGATCTGGTCTATCTGCGATCGGCTGTAAGTGAACCCTCCATAACCCCCCTGCCATAAGAATTTACCTAATACTAATTTATTTTGATTTATGAAAATAGAAGAACCCCTTTTAATGTCATGTACAGTATCAGAAACAGAAATGTTCGGATTCAAACCTATGAGAATATGAATGTGGTCTGCCACTCCGTTCACGATTATTGATTTGTGTTTCAAGTCTGTAACAATCCCACTGATATATTCAAAAACACGTGGACGTATATTTTTTGACAAGACAGCTTCTCTGTTGCAGACAGCAAAGACAAGCTGGACATACATCTGGGTAAATGTTCCTGGTTTCATGATTGTAATTTTTATAAATGCAGCTTATCAAAATTACGAAAATGTTCTTTTTGAATCAATATCCCTTCCGGGGAATTTTATTTGGGGGTTAATGCCCATATTATACCCAGCAGGGGTTAAGGATTTTATAAATTACTGCCAGTCAGAGTGATACCACCCCCGGACATCGGTGGCAATCATGCCTGCTCTTCTGGCAGCCTCTATTCCAAGGTCGCCGTCTTCAAAGACCTCGCAGAACCGTGGCTCAACACCAAGAAGGTCGGCACATTTCAGAAAGGTCTCAGGATCGGGTTTGTGCTGATTCACATCGTTGGCCGTAACTATTATATCAAAATACTTCCTGAGGCCGGTGATCTCAAGAGTTTTTTCAACAGCCTCCCTGTGTCCTCCTGTGCCAATAGCCATAGGCAGTATCCCGTAATATTTGCGTGCCAGGGCAGCAACAGGCTCAATAGCAGTGACAAGGTGCTGGATAGTAAAAAACTCATCAAGCTTTACCTGCATGATCTCATCAGTGGTCACCTTACCTGTCATTCCGTTCTGTTCAATGACGGCCTCAGCAATAATCCATCCCGGGGCTCCTGTATAGCTCTGCAAAAAAGCCGTATTCATTTCAATACCAAATCTTTTGCAGGCTTTCTGCCATGCCTGAAAGTGATATGGCATAGTATCTGCAAGGGTGCCGTCAAGGTCAAATATAAGGGCTTTTGCTCCCGGAGTTATGTCGTGGATCATGCTTTCTGAAATGTGCCGCAAATGTAGGGAAATATGAATTAAGAATTAAGAATTAAGATTTGGGAAGTCAAAATGGACATTACAGACTTTATAGACTTTATGGACTCTATGACATTAAGGACTTTATGGACTTTCGACTTTCAGACTTTCAGATTTTCAGACTTTCAGACTTTTTTGCAGTACATTTACCTGTTAATGGGCATAAATGACAACACTGCTGACCAGGCGAGGCTGCAGGTAACCGGCGACGGCTCGCATACCCTATATATAGCCTCAATTGATGAACACTACCACTCTCATTTCGGGGCTCTGACAGAATCAAAGCACATATTCATCAATGCCGGGATCGAATATTACCAGGGAGACAGAGTCTCTGTCCTCGAGGTGGGTTTCGGCACGGGACTTAATGCCCTCCTGACAGCAATATATGCAGAGGAAAAGAAAAGACATGTCACTTATGTGACCCTGGAGAAATATCCTCTTAAAAATGATCTGGTCAGTGAGCTGAACCATGCTTCAATGACCGGCAGCAGGGGCAAATGGCTGTTTGATGCCATCCATGAGGCAAAGTGGGAAAGTCCTGTAGAGCTGACTCCATGGTTTACAATTCATAAAAAGAAGTTTGATCTCACCACAGATAGTCTTTCCGGATCATTCGATCTTATCTACTTTGATGCTTTCGGACCCGACAAGCAACCTGAGATGTGGACTTCGGAGGTCATGGGTAAAGTCGACGCTGTCACACATGCGGGGACTGTTTTTGTAACCTATTCTGCCAAAGGCAGTCTGAGGCGGATGCTTAATGGTCTTGGGTTTGAGGTTTCATTGTTGCCCGGGCCACCCGGCAAAAGGGTTATTACCCGCGCTGAAAAAAAATGACCCCTCCATCAGTGCTACCTTTTAGTCCGGTATTATTACCTTTGCACAAATTTGAAAAAAATAAACCAGATACGGATGAAAACTAAAAATGTAATTATTGCAGTGATCGCTTTCATGGTCATCACCACCATGTCTGCAACAGCACAGAAGGTTAAGTTAGACAGTTCTGAGGATTCGCTCTCATATGCCCTGGGAGTGGCCAACTTCAAGTATTACCAGGCTGACAGCATTCAGATCAATACGAAGTTATTTTCAAAAGGAATGACAGACGCATCAAAGAATAAGACGCTGATGAATGACACAACTGCCAGTTCATTCATAGTAAATTACATGGGAAAACGTGAAAAGGAAAGGCTTCAGGCACAGTTCAGGCCCCAGATTGAGGCAGGAAAGAAGTTTCTGGCTGAGAACGCCCGGGAAGCAGGTGTTGTAACACTGCCAAGCGGATTGCAGTATAAGGCAGTGACCACAGGCACCGGCCCCGTACCAGGTCCCGAAGACGTAGTACGCGGATGGGCTGAGGGACTACAGCTGATGCCTGCCGGGTCAAAATACATGTTGTATATTCCCTCTGATCTGGCTTACGGTGAAAGAGGTGCCGGCAGTATAATAAAACCCTTTGAAACACTCATTTTTGAAGTTGAATTGCTGGAGGTTATAAAAGAATAAAATCAGTAGCTTTGTTGACAGTCAAAATGTTATCTTTACCAAAATTCAATTTAAAACAGAAAATATGAAAATTAGAAGTTTAGTGATCCTCGCTGTAGCCACAGCTGTTATCGCAACATCATGCACCCAGTCAGGCATAACAAGTACTAAAGTAAAGAGTGCTGATGACTCTCTTGCCTATGCACTTGGCATCGCAAGCTATTTTTACTATCAGGGTGACAGTATTGATATAGATCCGGTTCTCTTTGCAAAAGGAATGATAGATTCCAAAAATGAGAAAAACACTCTTGATGAGACAACAGCACAGGGTTTCATTATGATGTATATGCAGAAGAGGCAGGCCGAACAGATGAAAGAGATGTACGGCAAGAATATCGATGCCGGTGAAAAATTCCTCGCAGAGAATAAAGCCCGTGAAGGTGTGACCGAAACCGCAAGCGGACTTCAGTATGAGGTTATAACATTGGGTACAGGAGCAAAACCAGGTGCCGAGCAGACAGTGAAAGTTCATTATACAGGAACACTTCTTGACGGTACCAAGTTTGACTCTTCTGTTGACCGCGGTGAACCGGCTGAGTTTGCCCTAAACCAGGTCATCAAAGGATGGCAGGAAGCAATTCAGCTTATGCCTGTAGGTTCAAAATTCAAATTTTGCATTCCCTACGAACTTGCTTACGGTGAAAGCAGCACCGGTCCTATTCCTCCGTATTCAACACTTGTCTTTGAAGTTGAACTTCTTGAAATTGTGAAGTAATGATCTTTGCCGAGATACATACCCCGAAAGGGGTGATGAAGGCATCTCTCTATGACGATGATGCCCCCGGCACCGTTGAGAACTTCGTGACTCTGGCCAGAAAAGGTTATTATGACGGTCTGGCCTTTCACCGGGTCATTCCCGACTTTGTCATTCAGGGTGGATGCCCCTTCGCGAAAGATATGAGTGATCCGCGTGTTGGCACTGGCGATCCTGGTTATAAGATCAAATGTGAACTTACCGGCACCAGGCAGTACCATGACCGTGGTGTTCTCTCCATGGCTCATGCAGGCAGGGATACGGGCGGCTCACAGTTCTTCATATGCCACAGCAGGTCCAACACCAAACACCTTGACAGAAACCATACGTGCTTCGGAAAAGTTTCAGAGGGCGTTGAGGTTATTGATCTGATCAGGGCTGGTGACAAGATCGAAAAGATTGTGATAACTGAACAGGAATAGTGGAATATCAGATCACTGGCAAGATTGCCGAAGTATACCAGGTCAACAGGGTCAATGAGCGTTTCCGCAAGCGCGAGTTCGTAATTGAACATAAAGACAGCACCAGCGGGCAGGCTTATGTGGATTTCATCAAGTTCCAGCTCACACAGGATAAATGTGAGATTATTGATGAGTCGTGGCTCCGTGAAGAGGTGACGGTAACTTTCAATATCAGGGGTAACAAGTGGGAGAAGAATGGGATGGTGAATTATATCACCAACCTCAATGCCCTGTCTGTCACCCACGGTATCATTTCGGAGGAGGGCGGCCAGCAGGCCATCCGTAACCCGAAACTTGAGGATGTACCCTCTCCTGACCCTGAACTCGACGATCTGCCCTTCTGATAATAACATTCTATCAAAACAGTCCGAAGATCTTTCTCCGGACTGTTTTTTGTAAAGCGCTTGCAGAGCTGGAAACATTAAGATATCTTTAACTATCGGTCACTTATAATCATCATATTTTTGGATAGCTTAAAGAATTGAATAGAATTTATGGATCATGGATGGTTGTTGAAGTGCCTGGGTCTTTTTTTTGAGACTTTTGTACAGGAGGACCTGGCAATTCTGACCGGGGGAGTGCTTGCCGTAAATGACACGCTTCCTGTAATAGTCGTATTTCTTACACTGGTTGCCGGATTTATCACGGGAGACATATTTATCTTTGGCCTTGGATGGGGGGCACATAAAATACCATGGCTGTATCGAAAGATCTACTCTGAAAAAGTAGAGAATGCAAAGGCAAAGATCGGGAAAAACCTTACTTCCACCCTCGTCCTTGTAAGACTGGTACCCGGATTGTTATTCCCAACATATATTGCCTGCGGCTTTGTAGGTGTCTCATTCGGCCAGTTTGTCATCACTACCCTGGCAACCGGTGCAACCTATACTGCTATCTTTCTTACCATACTGATAAAAATAGGCGAGGCTTTTATACCCACCTTCGGACATTGGATATGGATAATATTGTTCACTACAGGCCTGACAACCTTTACCTACAGGTTAATAAGACAACGCAGGCTTGCTGCCATGACAGCTGACAACGCAGTAGTATCCGTTGAAGAAAATTATGTTGATGAAGACCAGGAACTTTATGGTATGCCCTCATTGAAGGCAATATCAAAGAGGGTGGCTATCTCGGAAAAAATTCCGCCATTTATTTTTTATTCACCCGTTGCCTTCAGGTGGCTTCTGATGAGTATTCAATACAGGAGCCTGCTTCTCCCTACAGTTTCCAATCCCCTCATTGAAGCAGGAGGTCTGTGGGGAGAGTCCAAGAGCCGGCTGATGGATCAGATAGGCACCGACCAGAGAGAGTGGGTGGCGCCATATTCAGCCGTCCGTATCACCCATGGTATAAGTGAAGACGAAATAATGACCTCTGTAAAGGAGGCTATGGCCTCAATTTCCTCTGTCTTCCCGGTTGTGGTGAAACCTGACATAGGATGGCAGGGCTATGGTGTTCGGGCTATAAAGAACGAGGAGGAACTGAAGAGTTATATGCTGTCATATCCCAGAGACACAACGCTTATTATCCAGCAACTTGTTCCATGGGAAGGTGAAGCCGGAGTTTTCTATTCAAGGCTCCCGGGTGAAGAAAACGGAAAGATCATCTCTCTTACATTGCGTTATTATCCTCATGTAATAGGTGATGGAATAAGCACAGTCAGTCAGCTTTTGCACAAGAATGAACGCACACGTTTCAAACTAAATTTCTATCGGGGAAGGGAATCATTTCACAAAGGACTTTCAGAAAAGAAACTGAATACAATCCCTCAGAAAGGAGAGGTCTTCAGACTTGCATTCATTGGAAGCATTAGAGTCGGTGGATTGTATCGCAACGGGTCTGAATATATAACTGAGGCCCTTCAAAAAAGCTTTGCTGCTGTTGGTAAAAGCATGCCTGAGTTTTATTTCGGAAGATTTGATATCAAGTTTAAATCCATAGAGAAACTTATGGATGGTGAGGACTTTCTCATCTTTGAAGTGAATGGTGCCGGTGCAGAAGCTATCCATGTCTGGGATGCTTCTACACCCATTTTTAAAATGTACCGGGAACTCTTCAGATACCAGTCACTGATGTTTGAAATAAGTGCCCTCAATCGCCGCAGAGGATTTAAGCCCATGCAGATCAAAGAGTTCTACTCTTTCACCAGAAACTATAACAACCTGATTAGTACATACCCACCGTCCGAGTGATTACTTTTAAATAGTCAGTCATGTCATTTAATCCTAAACTTGCAGGATAAACAAACTGATCAACATGACCAGAACCAAAAAGGACAATAATCCATTGCTGTGCCGTTGGGATACAGCTTATTCTGTTGCTCCCTTCAGTATGATTATGGCCGAACATTTCAAGCCGGCGATTGAGCATGCCATTGAGGTTGCCCGGAAAGAGATTGATGAAATAATCTCATCCGGCGAAGAACCTGATTTTACAAATACTATTGAGACTCTGGAAGATGCCGGTGAGATGCTGAACCGTATTACTCCCGTGCTCTTCAACCTCAACAGCGCCGACACCACCCCTGAGCTCCAGGCAGCCGCACAGGAGGTCTCCCCCCTCCTCACGAACTTTGCCAATGACATAACCCTTAACCCTCAACTCTTCAGGAGGGTAGAGAGCATCTGGAATAAACGGGCTGACCTTGACCTGAACCCTGAACAATCGATCCTTTTGGATCGCAAATACAAGGGGTTCGTCCGCGGTGGTGCATCTCTTTCAGCGGAGGGAAAAGAGAAATTCCGTGCCATCACGGTAGAGATGTCAACTCTCTCATTGCAGTTTGAGGAGAATCTTCTTGCAGAAACGAATGACTTCGTGATGCATCTGACTGATGCTGGTGACCTTTCCGGTCTGCCCGAGAGCATGCGTGATGCTGCCGCCATAGCTGCAAAAGAGAAGAACCTTGAGGGCTGGCTCTTTACTCTTCATGCACCAAGTTATGTGCCCTTCATGCAGTATGCTGACCGGCGCCACCTTCGTGAAAAGATGTTCCGCGCATACACAGCCCGCTCATTCCGTGGCAATGAGCATGACAACAGGAGACTGGTCACCCGCCTGTCGGAGCTGCGCCTGAAAGTTGCAAACCTGCTCGGTTATCCTGACTATGCCTCATATGCTCTTGAGGAACGCATGGCCTCAACACCTGTCAGGGTCAAAACATTTCTTGAGGACCTCCTGAATTCTTCAAAAAGTGCAGGGCAACATGATCTTGCTGATATTGAGGTTTTTGCACATAATAACGGGCATCATGACAGGATTGAGCGGTGGGACTGGGCCTACTACTCCGAGAAACTGAGGATGCAGCGTTACAATATTGATGATGAAGCTCTGAGACCATTCATGCCTCTTGATAAGGTTAAGGAGGCGGTTCTGGGGCTGGCAACAAGGCTATATGGAATAACATTCAGTGAAAACAGCACGATCCCCGTTTATCATCCCGAGGTGACGGCCATGGAAGTACATGACGGAAGCAAGGGTGTAACAGCAATACTGATGCTCGACTTCCACCCCCGAAAGGGTAAGGGCGGAGGTGCATGGATGACAGGCTACCGCGAACAGAAGAAAGAAAACGGTAAAAGGATCATTCCCGTAGTGTCTCTGGTGATGAACTTCACACGCGCCATGCCCTCGAGGCCTGCGCTGCTGTCACACAGCGAGCTGACAACCTTCCTCCACGAGTTCGGTCATGCACTGCATGGAATGCTTACTGACTGCACCTATGAAAGCCTGTCAGGAACGAATGTGAAACGCGACTTTGTGGAGCTGCCCTCGCAGATAATGGAGAACTGGGCATGGGAGAAAGAGTGGCTTGACACATGGA
>DATKUS010000198.1:0-4106 GCA_035530535.1 Bacteroidales bacterium | reverse complement strand
AAAGGTCGCGCTGACAGCATGTATGCGTAAGTTATTAGGCATTCTTAATGCCATAATTAAAAATCGAATTCCATGGCAAGCTGATCATGCAACTTGCCCGTCACCAAAAAACCCTTGACAAAAATCACAGTTGCTCAAGGGAGGGGCGACAATACATACACACGAATTATTCCAGGGTGATTCACGTGACAATATTAGCATATGCTAAAGTTTATTGCAAGATATTTTTTTATTATTTTCTGCCGCTGTCATTCTGAGCCCTTCGCTTTGTCACCCTGAGTGAAACGAGGGGTCTCGTCGTTCAGCTCAGGATGACATTACGACACAATCTTTTGATTGGGGAATCCATCTGGGGGAAAAGGATATTACAATAGCTTTTGCTTATTATTGAGAGGGCTATAAAAAATGCAGCTTAGAACTTAATTACTTCTTTTGCTCCGGCTTGATTTCAAGGGTAAGGTCCTGGGTTACTTCGCCTCCATGACCATCAGCAACAGCAACAGTAAATGATGACTTACCGGTAAAATCTGAAGGCACATCCCATGTAATCAACCCGGATGCCGAATCAATGCGCATACCCGAAGGCGCCTTTTTCAGGGAATAGGTGAGACTATCTCCATCTGGATCCGTAGCATTAATTTGATGTGAATAGCGTTTTCCGTCAAAAAGATATTTTCTGTTATCGGTAATCATCGGTGGAAGATTAACAATTTCTCTGTTGAGAACTCCCGAACGTCCGTAATCCGTTCCATCAAATGGCGTTATTTTGACCGAGAGCTTGTCGCCCCTTTTAAGGGATAGTTGTATTTGTCTGCTATTGCCGGCAGGTTCTCCATTCTTAATCCATTCATAGGAGAAAGTAACCTCATCTCCATCAACGTCTGCCCCGGAAGCATCAACACTCAGGGTATCCCCCGGCTTAAAAACCTCCGGCATGATTTTCACCCGGCTGATCTCAGGTGGAGAATTTCCTATCTGAACGATGTTCGATATTATTTCTTTGCCCTGTATAATTGCTCTGGCCTGAATTTTATCATTCTTTTTTGTCACTGAGGCTTCAAATTCTGATGTCTTGGGATTTGCAACCTGTGTCCCATTGACAAGCCATTCGATTTTCGCTTCAGACAGATTAAACCCGTGAGGTACCGCATATACCCGTGATGTTCTGGTGGCATTAATAGGAACTATTTCAAGCGAATAAGATCCCCCGGTTGCTGAGCCAACAGGTTGAGATGTTTGGGAATGTACACCACTTGGTTCCTGAGCTTGCTGCTTGCTGACATCGGGTTTATCAGAAGAGCAGGAGAGGAGAAAAAGTGTGATAATGATCCCTATTAATTTATACATAAGTATAAGTTACATGTCATTCCCGCAAGTGAAGCGCGTCGGGAATCCTTCCGGAAAGATTCCGGCCAAGCCGGAATGACAAATAAACAGATAATAACATTTTTCGTCATTGCGAGCCCGCAGGGCGTGGCAATCTCATGCTCTTGGGATTGCTTCGTCGTCCCGAAAGCATTCGGAACTCCTCGCAATGACATCTCAAGTAATCGTTCATAATCAGTACTGATACAGTATCGACAGTTTCGCCCTTTCAGAGGGATTAGCCGAATTTTCCGCGTCAACCTCAACGGTATACAGATATGGTATGCTCACCACAGTAATTTCTCCTGAACCTGAACTAACCACCCCATGTTTCAGCAACCCTTCATCACCGCCGGAATTACCCTCAACGGTGTCGACTATTTTCCCATATCCCCTGTATGTCGGGTACGGCGCAGACCCGAGATCAAACCGGAAATCATATGTGGTTGGGTCGTCAGGATCAATAGCCATAGTGGTAGCATTTGCATAACTGCCGCATGCTGTCCAGTTCGTTGCAGAGGTAGTTGAGTTCAGTTTTGCAGCAAAGCATGCATCGGAAATTGTTCTGTAGTATCCTATTGCAGTTTTCATGGTAAGTTCCGGATCGCCCCGCAATGCAAGAAGCCGGAATGTTACATCTGCACCACCCATGCCGGCCTCGAGTGCGGTTCTGTATCTTTTCTGCATGCCTGAAATCTGTGTGGTCGAAGTTATCATATAGATAAGCCCTGAAATAATCGCAAGGACAATCGCTGACAAAATCAATACCATTACAAGAGCAATACCTCTTTCATTAGACAATTTTAAATTAAACTTCTGACTTATCATATTTACCTCAGATCAATAGGCTTGACAACGATTGTGTATAACTTCCACCTGTAATGTTGATAATCAGGATCACCGATAGCTGTTTTTATATCAAAGGTTCTTCCCAGACCAGCACCTGGGTCTGGTGCTGCCGGCACTCCTATAGTTTCAGAAGGATACGTATAGTTTTGATCCCTCTGCCCTTCATGAGAAAGGACATAAACTCTTATCTCCTTCACCCTGTTCCTTACCTGTTGAGCTGTCAATGCTGACATATTATCACTGTATGCGTCAGGCGGTGTCCCAACCCCATCTTCAAAACTTCCGTTTTCATCATTGTCCAATGCATAAACCACCTGCATATCAGCAACACAGTCTAAAAGAGGGAAAACGCCGTCATATGCACCGCCATGATTCAATATCGCCTTTACAAGCACCCCTGTATCCGGGGCACAACGTTGGGGGACAATATTATTAACTCTGCTGATGAAATAGTCCGCTCTATTGAAAGGCCTTACAGGAGCTGGATCGCTTGTTCTGTTTATACCATATACCAGTCGAGTTTCTAAATTGTCTGTTGGGGGCCATGGAGAGTTCGTCACATTTCCGAATGTTGTATAAAAAGTCCCGCCGTTGTCGACCAGTCTCCTTGCATTTGTGTCTGTAGCCCCGGGAGAGATAACAATGACCCTGTCAGTTGATTCCAAATTTTCACTTGCAGGAATCCATTGCCTTGGATTATCCGGAACTGAGAAAGGTGCCATTTTCAGTGTGGTCCATCTTTGGGATGCATCATCCAGTGCTATATTCACTGCTTTTATAACTAAGTAATCCGAGCCCGTGAAAATGCTGTTTGCCCCACCATATGTTACATTGTTACCGCTTATAACAGCCCTCGGCGCAAGAGGAGAATCATTCATGGTGGAGGGTGCAGGACCGCTCAGTCCGGAGGGGTTATTGGAACTTGACTCACTGTACGTAACACCAGCCGGTATAATCCATGGGAGTCCGTATCCCACATGTTCCAGATCCTGCCTCAGCATTTCAAGACCGACGAGTCCTTCCATATTTGTTTCAGCTATCTTACTCTGCTGTTTGAACTGGGTCAGCAACCCGGAAAATATCTGTGAACCGGCAGCCATGACAAATATAAAAACAACCATGGTTATCAGAAGTTCTACCATCGTAAATCCTGCTTGCTTCTTAATCATCACCTTTTCCTTATTGTTGAAATTCTGTGGGTGTAAGCATTCCCGTTCGCCACGGTATTATCACGCCACTCCCATGTGGAGGTTACATTAATCTGCTTGATATTTGCATCATCTGTGCCAAGATTGCCATCTCCGTCGAGTTCTGTAACAACCACGCGTGTATTAAAGGTAACCCCTCCTGTTATGTTCCTAATATTCTTTACAATCGGCACATCAGCGGCATCTGAGATGAGGGATGCAAACGGTACATTTCTCGCCTCGTTCATCCTTATCTCTGTAACACTAACAGCTTCATCTCTCAAGAAGTTTCTCGAATTGGCGTCAATCCCAACGAGGGCTGTCTGCATCATTGCAAGAGATACCAGGAGAAACACCACCATTGCAATCAAGACTTCAACAAGTGTCAATCCTTTGTTATCTTTCAACACACGTTGCACCATTCCATTTCCCCATATTTATTCTCGTTTGAGATACTGTGAGACAATCATAATCCGCATCTACCGTGGAAGTTAAATGCACGCTCCCAGCAGGCGCTATCATCCCCCTTCTGTCAAAATTAATCTGGTTGCCGGGCCCTGTCCAGTTGATCGTATATTCAACGGATTTTGGGTATGTGGGCAATCGGAAATCAGATGCTATTTCGAGAGTACCGTTACCATCAGGTGCTGGATTCGTATCTTCATAGATTGTATATGCATTTGCAGCGCTTGTCGCAAAATGCAT
>DATKUS010000197.1:0-21694 GCA_035530535.1 Bacteroidales bacterium | reverse complement strand
CCGCTGCGCCATGGCATGACCTATGGCGAGCTGGCCACTATGTGGAATGAAACAGAGGGGTACGGGGCTGACCTGACAGTCATAAAGATGAAGGGCTGGCGCAGAAATATGTTGTGGAATGATACAGGATTACTATGGGTTATGCCCTCACCGAATATGGGCACACTTGAAACAGCCATAGTTTATCCCGGCCAGTGTCTTTTCGAAAGAACAAACATCTCAGAGGGCAGGGGCACAACCAAACCATTCCTGTTGACAGGTTCCACATGGATTAATGCGGAAAAGGCAGCTCAGGATCTCAACAGCAGAGGGATCAGGGGGGCAATATTCAGGCCTGTATATTTCATCCCTGAATCGGCCGGCACTGGTTCCAATCGACGGGGAAAGCCGTGGAACAAAATGAGCGGCGGAGTGGAAATAATGCTTACTGACTATGCAGCTTACAGATCAGTGGAAACAGCCCTGAATATCTTCGATGCATACCGGAAAGCCAGTCCTGATTCACTTGTCTGGTCACCTCCGGCAGTAATAAAGCGTCTGGAGGAGCCGGGAATGACCGTCGACTCGCTGGTACAAGCATGCCAGGACGATGTTAAGGAGTTTATGAAAATCCGCGAGAAATATCTTTTATACCGATAAACAACCATATGAATGAAATATCTACGTATTGTCCCGTTGTTCATTATCCTGATCGTTCTTATCTCAGGATGTAAAACCACTAAGGTAATAGTACCTGGTCCGGCCGAAGCAGAACCTCAGCATAATAGTCTGAAGGCTTTTGCATACCTTGATCTTAATGATTATGCTGTGGCAGATATGAGCAATCAGCTGCCGAAGATAAAAACGGATCTGAAGAAAAAAGTCCGCGATCTGGTGACAGAACCCGATATTGACGGTCTCTGCCTGATAATCGCCGGCCAATCTTCCGACCTGATAGAAGATCTTGCCGTGGAAGCTATGCTGCTGAAACCGTACCTTATCATCTCGCTGGTTTATTCAGGAGAATCCGGACATCAGAATGCAACTGAATGTGTTGAGCATGGTATTGCAGATATGATGCTCTCCGAAGCTGAATTCAAGAGTGCTGCCGGTGACCTTCGAATACGGAAGTTACTGGTCCCCGATAATCTTAAAAAGACGATACCTCAACAGGTCATCGGGCTTAACTTTTCCGCCTTTTTCCCGGATAATCCGGGAGGTCAGACTTTATCCATCAGTCAGGGGAACAAAACAAAGGTGACTGACACGGAAGGGTATATAGGTTTTATTAGCCCGGATCCGGACACTATAGTGATTGAAACTACATCCGGAGCCATAATACTTCCAACGGAAAACTGGTCTGTTCCTTATAAATATTCTATTCTGCCGGATCACAGTATAATAAGAAAATCTCCGTGGGTGGAATTCCGGATGATGCCTAAACAAATTTCGGAAATACCTGAGTATGATTTCCTCTGTAAGACCGATTATCCGGCCACAGTAATGATCAACGGTAATGCTGTAAAGCAGTACCGGACAGGCATCTTTTTCAGTACTGTGAAACTCAATGAGGGTTCTAACAGGGTGCGGGCAACGGTAATCACACCAGACTCTCTGTCAGCGTTTTATGAAGGAGAGTTCATCTATAAGAAGGTAGACAGAACACGAAAACCTTATCCACTTTGGATTGACGCAAGGTCTGTCGAGCCTGCCTCTGAAATGGATCTTCTTCCGGAAGATATAGTGCGGGTCAGTTTCAGGGGGTCACTGGGACAGGATGGATATGCTGTTGTTAATCCAGGACGTATCAGGATCAGGTGTGTCCGGGAAAACTTTGGAGATTACAGCATTTACAGGGCTGATCTGCCCCTGCGAAAGCTTGCTACTGGAGGTACGTACAATATTACACTTGGACTGGTGGCGGTGGAGAACCCAAAAGAGAATAAAACCTTTGAATTTGCTGTGAAGAATGGAGTCCGGGTCAGGGAAGAGTATGATTTCCCGCTGGTCAGGATCAAGAATGAAAATTCAAGACTTACATACAACCTTGGAGCCCCACGTCTTGGCGGCCCCATAAGGTCGGAACTGGGTCCCGGCGTTGTGCTTAAGGCCAACGGAAAGATCGGTCGAAACTACAGGGTCAGGCTAAGCTTGACAGAGCACGGGTTTATAAGCCAGGAGGATGTGGAGATCATGCCCGCGGAAACGGTTACCCCATCCTATTATATCACCAGTATGTCATGCGGTCCTTCGCGGGGTGCTGATGTACTTACCATACCCTATCCGGACCCCGTTGCCTACGAGGTTTTCCCTGATCCTGATCAGAAAAGGATTGTTGTCACTCTCTTTGGAGTTCAGACCAGCAGTACCTGGGTAACACACCGGGCAGGATTGAAAATAATTGACAAAATTACCTGGGATCAAACCACACCGGAGACATATAAAGTCTATGTGAACCTGACTACGCCGGATATATGGGGCTATGATCTCCGCGTTGACGGTAAGAGGCTGGTACTCAGGGTCAAATATCCGCCTGTATATGACCTGAACAATGAAAAGCCATTAACAGGAATGAAAATCGCGATTGAGGCAGGACATGGCGGGTCAGGCATGGGAGCCATAGGATTGTCAGGCCTGGTGGAGAAGGATATTAATCTCGATCTTTCCTTTAAGCTTGGCGAGCTGTGCAGGTCGATGGGCGCAGAGATAGTGCAGGTGCGCGATTCAGACAAAGACATGTTGTTGCTGGAGAAACGTAATATTGCTGTTTCTTCAGGTGCGGATATGCTTATCAGCATCCATGCCAATGCGGGAGGGAGAGGGTATCTTTCGGTAGGAGGCACAAGCACTTACTGGCATAATCCCTTCTGGGCACCCCTGGCTGAGAGGATCTATGACCGTCTTCTGGAAACCGGGCTCGAGGAGTTCGGAGTGGTGGGATCATTTAACTATACCGTGACAAGGGTGTCACAGATACCTTCCATACTCGTCGAGCAGGCTTTCATGACGAATGCCGGGGACGAGGAGAAGCTGGCCGACCCTGCCTTCCGCCAGCTGATGGCAGAGAAAATTTACGAGGGGATAGTTGACTACCTGAGACAGTTGAAGGAATGATTTTTATATTTCAGGAAGCTGATGCAAGGTATTTTTTGTTCAACATTTCATAGGATGTTTATCTCATAAAACCGTTAGGGAGTATTTAACCATAAATATTCCCGACATATCATTTATTGTAAAATCCATTAAATCAGGCTTATATAAAAGTCTCACCTCTTTTAAATTAAAAATTTGCTTAATTTTTATCAAATCTATTGACTCGTATTATTTCATTATTTATATTTGTCAGACAAATAATATAAATGTGTATAATCTGAAGATTACTGAACAGCAGACTGGACTGGTCGATCAGGTAGAAGAAGCACTTAGTAATTATTTCCGTGCGAAGAATCTCAAGCCCGGGGATTCCATTCCCTCGGAGAAGGAACTGGCCGATGCCATCGGGGTTGGAAGAGGTGTCATAAGGGAGGCATTAAGCAGGTTGCGTATGCTCGGTCTGGTTGAATCACGAACGAAGAGAGGAATGATAATAACAGAGCCATGCATTTTTGAAAGCCTGAAACGTATTGCAGAGCCCGGGATGCTTGGGGATGAAGCAATGTTCGAACTTCTTGGATTCAGAGTAGCCCTTGAAATCGGAATGACTGGACTTATTTTTCAAAACATGAATGAAAAACATCTGGCTGACCTTGATGCAATTGTAGAACGTGGGAAGGAAATTGAGTTCAGTGAATATTCTCCCGCCAGCGAATTTGAGTTTCATTCAAAACTTTACGAAATTACCGGGAACAGTACAATCATTGAGTTTCAGAAGATTATTCATCCAGTACTAGTTTTTCTAAATGAACGTTTCAAGGATTACTTTCTGCCTGTTAACAGGGAGATTGCACGAAAAGGAAAGCTTATCACGCACAAAGACCTGGTTAACTTTCTTAAGGCAGGGGACAGGGAGGGATTTCATAAAGGAATGATTGAACAGTTCGGAGCATATTACAATTTTTTAAAAAGTAATCCGGTCAGGAGGTTTTCATAAATACTTAAGTGTGTGGCAAATCAAACAAGGAAAGACCTATACATCTTGATAACCTAAAACTTTTAAAATGAAAAAAACAATTATTCGAAAAAAAGAAACGATCTCTCCATCTTCCGGGAGGATAAAAGTTGTATTCTTACTGCTTTTATTCCTGTTATTTGGTATAGTTACTGCATTTTCCCAGGAGCTGACAATAACCGGGAAAGTCAGTGAAGAATCGGGAGCAGGACTACCCGATGCAGCTGTTACCGTTAAGGGTACTACTATCGGGACTTTCACCGCTGGTGACGGATCCTATTCAATCAGGGCTGGTCGTAACTCCGTACTTGTGTTTTCATTTGTCGGAATGGAATCACAGGAGGTCATGGTGACTGACCAGAGAACTATTAATGTGATATTAAGGACACAAATGGTAGGATTGGATGAGCTGGTTGTGATTGGTTACGGAACACAGTCGAGGAAGACGATTACAACTGCCATTACACAGGTTGGCGCAGATAAGATTGAGGATGTTCCACTGCCCAGCGTGTCTAAAGCCCTTCAGGGGAAAATTGCAGGTGTTCGTATCCTTCAGACATCAGGGCAGCCGGGGTCAGAGGCCGATGTTGTTATCAGGGGAGGATCATCAATAAGTAAAAGCAGTGATCCGCTATACATTGTTGACGGATTCCCGAGAGCGGTTAATGATATCAATCCAAGGGATATTGCATCCATTGAGGTACTAAAAGATGCGGCAGCTACTTCCATATATGGGGCAAGAGCATCAAATGGCGTTATTCTTATTACAACAAAATCCGGGGAAAAGGGCACTGCTAACATAGACTTCACAGTAACAACCGGATTCCAGGAGTTCGGAAGGAAGATTGAAACAATAACTGCTGAACAGTATTTATTACTATATAGACCTGCCGCTGCCAACGCTTCAAACGCAAATGCCAACTATCTGACAGGGCCTACGGCCACAGGTATTAACACCGATGAAAGCACCTGGACCACAAGGTTCCTGGAAGATGGGGAAACAGTACCCGAAGGCTGGCATACTACCCTAGATCCGGTTACGGGAAAAACACTGGTATTTCAGGATAATGATCTGCAGGAGCAACTTTTCCGGAGAGCGATGCAGACTAATTATTACCTGTCTGCTTCTGGCGGAACTGACAAGATAACTTATTACACGGGAGTTGGTTATACTCAGCAGGAAGGGGTTGCTGTCGGCACACAATATGACCGATGGACTATAAGGAATAATGTAAAGTTTACGCTCAACAGCAAGATGAGCCTTATTTCAAATTATGACCATTCGTTCAGTAAAACCAACCAGTTTGAAAAGGAAGCAAACTTATTTACAAGAGGAGCATTTAATGCCCGAACCATAAGGGATTATTTCCCAGATGGAACACCAGGCTGGGGAAACAATGCAACTCTCGCCAATCCGTTATGGGTTAATTATACCCGCATAAATAACAGGACATTCCAACGTTCAACCATCGGCCTCAGCGGAGACTGGGAGATTATCAAGAACCTCCATTTCAGGCCTAGCGGTAATTATTACACTGAACACTATACAAGAGACTATTTTGAAAAGCTGCATACCTTTAATACCCAGAGACCTGCAGAAGCCGAGAGAGATCAAAGCCAGAGATGGCAATATGAAATGCTTTTGACATATGATCTTAAAGAAATTGGCAAGCATGACCTATCAATCCTGGCAGGCTATTCAAATCTGTACATTGAAGATCAGGATGTTACTGCTGAAGCTTATGGTGCTCCCACGGATAATATTCCAACATTAAACGTAGCGCCGACACCAACTAATGCATCATCAGTATTTTCTGAGGAGAGGCTCGTAAGTTATTTCGGAAGGTTACTTTACAATTATGATGACAAGTACTTATTGACGGCTTCCCTCAGGAATGATGGTTCTTCGAGGTTCGGTGCAGACAATAAGTATGCACTTTTCCCCAGTTTTTCAGCTGGTTGGATTGTTACAGGTGAACCTTTCATGAGCGGTGTCAGTAACCTCGTCAGCTTCCTTAAGGTAAGGTTAACATACGGACAGACCGGCAACAACGATATTGGGAGATACGCATCACAGGGTACATATGCTGCAACATACCCATATGGTGGCAGTGCGGGAATCAGGGCAACCGTTATGCCTAACCTGGCATTAAGATGGGAAAAAACAACACAGTATGATGCCGGCTTTGATCTCCACCTGTTCCGCAAGGAGAACATAGAGTTGTCTTTTGATTATTATTATAAAAGAAGCGACGACCTTTTATTCTCCATGCAGTTGCCAAGGGAAACCGGATTTAACTCCGTGGAAATGAACATCGGATCAGTCGCCTACAATGGATTTGAATTTCTGGTCTCAACAAAGAATATTAACAAGAATAATTTCTACTGGAATTCCGACTTCAATATTGCATACAATACCAACAAGGTTCTGAAACTGCCTGAGAGAGAAGGTATAGACAAGAACAGGGTAAATGGTATAATATTTCCTGATGGTACCGGAGTGGGTGGAATAGCGGTAGGTGAAAAGCTGAACGGCATAATAGGCTGGCAGGTTGATTTTCTTATCGACAATGAGGAACAGGCAAATGCTGCACTGTATGATGAGAGAGCCGCAGGATTTGATCCTGTAACAAGAAAAGCAATAAAAGGGAGGAAATTCCCGGGTGACTTTGAATGGGTCGAAAACTGGGAAGATGGGAAAATCACCGACTTTGACCAGTTTGTCCTGGGATACTCAATACCCCACACAACAGGTGGTCTGACAAATACTTTCGGATACAAAGGTATCGAGCTGAATATTTTTACAGATTTTGCCATTGGACACTCCATAACTGATATGGCAAGAGCATGGCTGAATGGGGTCGGAGCAAGGCAGGTTCAACCTACAACAGATGTACTTGATGCCTGGAAAGAACCGGGAGATGCTGCCAGGACTATGCAGCCAAAAATACTTTATCATGATCCGTCTGCCCAACAGAATCATACGAGAAATAACAGCTATTATACCTACAGAGCCGATTTTCTTTGTATCCGCGAAATAAGTTTGGGTTATAATATCCCTGAGAAGATCGCTAACAAAATTGGATTTAAACGACTGAAGACTTATGTCGCTGGTAATAATCTTCATTATTTCACCAAATATCCAGGGTACTCACCTGAAGTAGGTGGTGAGATCAGACACAATAGTGGTTCATATCCTACATTCAGAACGGTTGTCTTTGGTTTAAATATCGGATTATAATCAATAAACCTGAAACTCATGAAAAAAATAATAATAGCTCTAATAATTCTTCTTGCATCAATAAGCTATGCATGTGAGAATAATCTTGATCTTGCCCCGATAAGTTCAATTACAACAAGTTCATTCTGGAAAACGGAAGACGATGCCGAAGGTGCACTCTACGGTATGTACTCCCAATTCAGGGCTACTCTTAATAGCAATGAGAATATATTGTACTGGATGGACTTCCGGAGCGGTTTCTGGACAATAGGTACTTCTGGCGGGGCCGGTGATAACGAAAAACTGTGGCAGAATAATATGGATGCTACAACGACAAGTACAAACTGGTCGTCTCTTTATACTCTCATAAATGACTGTAACCTTATATTGAAATATGTTCCAGAAATTACTTTCTCAAACCAGAATTTCAAGGATGAAGTAATGGGTCATGCATATTTCGTTAGAGCCTATGCTTACTTCAAGCTTGCACAGCTCTGGGGGGATCTGCCTATTGTCACCGAAGGGTTTGAATCCATTACCCAGGAATTATACAATTCCCGTAGTCCGGTAGCTGAGGTTTACGTTCTTGTAAAGGAGGACATTGCACAGGCTGTTGCAAAACTTCCTGGCTCTTCCCCGGGTGTTAAACCCTGGATGGCAAGCAAAGAAGCTGCAAACATGCTTAAGACTGAGATATACCTCTGGCTGGCAAAAAGAGCTGCAGGAGGTAATGCTGAGCTTACTGAGGCACGCAATGCCATTGATGCAGTTCTTCTTAACAGCTTCATTTTAGAGAATAATTATGCAGATGCCTTCCGTAATGATAAAAGCAAAGAGATTATCTTTTCAATCTACTTTGATTATTCAGAAGAACCTAATCCTACTGGCAGAGACATAGGTCAGTATGGATGGAATTTTGTCAATAACATAAACTATGTACCTGCCTCATTGCGCGATATTGTTCCCAATAGCGGATCTACCCAATGGCTTACTCTTTCGACTGATTACACTCTTCGTTTCCTGAAACCTGAGAGCGAAGACCAGAGAACAGCTGTTAACTGGCAGGAGATACCTAATCCTTCAGGAGGAACTGTAAAATGGATCAATAAATATCTTGGAACCCTGATTGAAGGCACAAGGCGTTTCTATGATGATATCAGGATATACCGGCAGGCGGAGGCCTACCTGTTTAAAGCCGAAGTGGAAAACGCACTTGACAATAAAGATGTCGCCATCGCAAACCTTAATATAGTGGCTAAGCGCGCTTATGGGATTGACGATTACTATCCTCTCACCCTTTCGAAAGCAGAGGTTGATGAAGCAATTCTTGAGGAAAGACTTATTGAATTTGCTGCGGAGGGTAAATCATGGCTTGATATAATCAGATTTGGGAAGGCATTTGAAATTATTACCTCTCTTGTTGGACGCGAAGGAGATAACCAGGGTAACATTCTGTTGTTTCCAGTTAATCAGGACGTAATTAGCAGAAATACAAAGATAATTCAGACACCTGGTTATTAACACTTAAAACCTTGGTTCTATTTTGTTTTCTGATGAGCTCATCTGCTTTCGGTGAGCTCATCAGAAAACTTATCAATTACTATGAAAAAAATCAGGTTTTCAAACGTATTGCAGGTCATTGCCGTATTTGCTTTGATTACCAGGTCATGGATGGTAAATTGCCAGACGGTGGCAGATGTAGTCTTATGGAAGCAGGGAGAGGGTAATCATAACAATTATCGTATCCCATCAGTAATTTTAACTTCTAAAGGCTCTCTTCTCGCGTTTTGCGAAGGCAGAGAGGCTGGTGACGCAGGGGATATAGATCTCCTGCTCAGGCGTTCAACTGATAATGGACTAACATGGGGCAAAGAGATTGTCGTCTGGGATGATAAAAGTAATACCTGTGGTAATCCGTGCCCTGTCGTTGATCATGTCACAGGCAGGATATGGCTTTTCCTTACATGGAATAGAGGCACTGATCATGAAAGAGATATTATTAATAAAAGATCGACTGACACTCGTCTTCCATACATTTGTTATTCTGATGATGACGGCTTAACGTGGTCTGTGCCGGCTCTCGTGAAAGGCATAAAGGAACCTTCGTGGGGTTGGTACGCCACTGGCCCAGGTATCGGGATACAGCTTAAAAGGAGCATATATGCCGGACGTCTTGTAGTGCCGGCTAATCACAGCTATGATGACCCGCAAAGCAAACTACAGATCACTCCGTACGAATTTGGTTCACATGTTATCTATTCTGATGACCATGGGATAAGCTGGCATTTGAGTCAGCCGATCAGACCGGGATGTAATGAGAGCCAGGTAACGGAACTCGGGGACGGAACACTCTTGATGAATATGCGGTCATACAACGATATGTATTGCAGAGCTGTTTCAATGAGTACAGATGGTGGGTCATCATGGTCACAGATTGAACATGACCTGAGCTTGGTAGAATCAAAATGCCAGGCCAGCCTGCTGGAATACGGCCCGTTTGATGACGGGATTCTTTATATTTTTTCCAACCCTGCAGTTCCCATTGGTAGAAAAAACCTGACAATTAAAGCCAGTTTTGATAATTGCAGTTCATGGAGTAACAGCAAGCTTGTATTTTCTGGCCCCTCAGCTTATTCCTGCATCGTAAGAACGAATGATGATAATATTGGCCTTCTGTTTGAATGTGGAACCAACAAGCCATATGAGACTATCCGGTTTGTTAGTTTTCCCCCAGAGGAAATCTTTAAACCAGGTCCATTACTAAGATAATTGTAAATGAATCCATCAGGTCAAATTATTCATTCATAGAATCAGGTAGTTGGATGGAAGTATTAGATCATAAAGAGATTTTTGGCAACTGGGCCACTCTTCTGCTGACTACAGACAGTAATGGTATTATAGATTACAGCAGACTCTCTGATGAGATTGACGTCCTAATTGCTGCCGGTCCCAATGGTATTTACTGCAATGGCACAGCTGGGGAGTTTTATACACTGACGGAGGACGAATTTGATGAAATAGCATCACTACTTGCCGGGAAATGCTCTAAGTCGGAGATACCCTACCAGATTGGGGTCAGTCATACTTCTCCACAAATAACTCTTAATCGTTTGCAGCGAACAAAGCATTTGAAACCAAGTGCCGTGCAGGTAATTCTTCCCGACTGGTTCCCTACTACTTTGGAAGAAAGCATAAGCTTTCTGGGCAAGGTTGAAGAGGTTTCTGATGGCATAAGCCTGGTACTTTACAATCCACCTCACGCAAAGAAACAACTCGAACCTGAAGATTGGGCTGTATTGAAAAAAGAAGTATCGTCGTTACAGGGCCTTAAAGTCTTCGATCAAAACGGTGATCCCGAATGGTATTCACGTGTCAGGCAATTCAGTGCGGGTCTTTCTGTTTTTATCCCCGGTCATCGCCTTTGTACGGGTATAAAAGAAGGTGCTCAAGGGTCTTATTCTAACATGTCATGCCTGAACCCGTTTGCGGCACAAAAATGGTATGACCTTATTGTCAGTGACATGGATGCAGCATTCGACCTGGAGAAGAGGATCAATAAGTTCATGGTGCAATTCATTGTTCCGCTTATTGATGGCCATGGTTACTCTAATCAGGCGTGTGACAGGTTTATGGCACTGCTCGGAGGTTGGGCTGATGTTGGCGAGAACTTGCGATGGCCTTATAAATCTGTGCCGAAAGTATTTGCGGATACTATAAAAAGTGATGCAATAAGACTGATACCTGAATTCTTCACTTATCCAATATAACGAAAAGAACAATTATCAATTTCACTAATAAGTAACAAAATGAATAGAAAGAAGATGTCGGGCAGCCTGATTGTGGGTCTTTTAATGATTCTTGCAGTTACCATGCTGTCGGCGTGCCACAAGACTAATAAACATACCCTTGTCGAGTTGAAACAGTACCAGGTGCCGGTCTTGAAATACAGGCAGAACAATCCTGTATTACAGATTAGACTAACCATTCCCGCAGATGCCCCTTCGCAAAAGGTCATCTCATTCTCCATCAACACTGACGGCACGGATAGTCTTTCAGATATCAAAGCAGTAAGGGTATTTTATATGGGCAAAGACTCCTTGTGGATCAAATATGAAAAGGCCGCTGACAAAGCAGGTGGTATCGTTGACCCCGTTTATACCGATGATTTCATTCCAGGCCCCGCTCATTATGCTGACCAGGATATTATCGATGATTGGAGACCTGTGCAATTCGGCAATGACATGGCTCCAGCTTCTGCCATAACCATTGCTGGAGAGCAGGAACTTATACCCGGGGATAATTATTTCTGGGTAATGTACGAACTTACAGATGAGGCGAATCTTCATCATAAAGTAGATGGAGCCTGCAAAAAGATCGGTTTTGCTGATGGCAGTAGTATAAAGCCTGTCTCCAGTGACGAGGTTGTCCAGCGGATAGGTGTAGCCCTTCGTCAGCACCTGGATAATAATGTACATACTTACCGGGTTCCGGGGCTGGCCACAACAAATAACGGTACACTGCTGGCAATATACGATGCACGTCGTGACAGGTGGCCCGGGACATTCAATACGGATCTTCAGGGAAACATTGATATTGGCGTGAGCCGGAGTACCGATGGAGGAAATACATGGGAACCCATGAGAGTAGCCCTGGATATGGGCGAATGGGGAGGACTTCCACAGAAATACAATGGGGTTAGCGATGCCTGCATCCTGGTGGATAAAAACACCGGAGATATTTTTGTTGCCGGCCTTTGGATGCATGGTGTTCTGGACACTGCAGGCCGGTGGATTGAAGGTTTGATCCAGGGAAGTGATGCATGGGAACACCAGTGGCGCAGAAAAGGTTCACAGCCAGGATTAGGTATTAAGCAGACTTCACAGTTCATCGTATCAAAAAGTACCGATGACGGACAGACATGGCAGGAACCTGTCAACCTGACAGAGATGTGCAAGGATAAGAAATGGTGGTTATGGGCGCCTGCCCCCGGACGGGGAATCACTATGGAAGACGGTACTCTGGTCTTTCCGAGCCAGGGAAGGGATCAAAATGGCCGGGCATTCTCAAATATTACCTATAGCCAGGATGGAGGTGACAGCTGGAAGTCCAGCAACCCGGCCTTTTCAGGTACAAACGAATGTGCTGTGGTGCAGTTGTCTGACGGCTCCCTCATGCTCAACATGCGTTACAGGCAACCTGAAGCGGGAAAAACGGGTCGCGCTGTGTCTATAACCAAAGATCTTGGAGAGACATGGACGGAGCACCCCACATCAAGGAATACACTGCCTGAACCTGTATGCATGGGCTCTCTCTATAAGCATGTCTACACTCTTGACGGAGAGAAGAAGTCTGTTCTGCTGTTTTCAAATCCGAATATAAGCGAAAACCCGAGGAGGAGAACCACCATCAAGGTAAGCTTTGATGAGGGTATGACCTGGCCTGAAAAATACTGGCTGCTTCTTGATGAAGGTTATAACCGCGGGTATTCCTGCCTGACGTCTGTTGATGAGAATACAATAGGGATCATTTATGAGGGAAGCACTTCAGATATGACTTTTGAAAGCATTCCACTGACTGAACTTATCGGTAAGTAATTGAAATGGTCAAGCCTATATTTTGTCATTAGTTTATTTGAATTAAAAATGCGAAGAAAGATCATCATCGGGCAGTGTATACTTTTAGGGCTTCTGGTCAGTGCTCATTGTCGTGATTCATTTTCACAGGTGAAATACTCCGATGAAAACTTACCTGTGCTGAGGTATACCGCCAATAGCGATCCCCTGAACTTCAAGTACGACCTTCTTAAGAACACCGACAAAACCATATTATACAGAGGAAACCCGGATTCGGGAACATGGAACCATCACACCATGATTACCTTCCATAACGGGATTTTATTTGCGAGCTGGGATCAGCAGGCACGTGATGAAAATGCTTCCGGACAGCATGGATTGATCAGAAGATCATCAGACATGGGCAAAACCTGGACCGAAGTCGAGGAACTGTTTCCTCCTCTTTCCATGAATGTCCCGGCTGCTGATCCTTATCCTTATACCCGTTTCCAGACAAACAACGGATTTGTGGTTTTGGATGGAAAGCTGTTTGCGATAACCGATGTGGCCGAATGGTCAGCAGCCGGAAAAGGTAAGATAGGTCCGCGCATTAAACTTGGGAGACTGGCCAGGCAACTGAATGCCGATGGAACAATGGGTGACATTTTCTGGCTGCTGGTTAAAGCGCCTCAACCTGTTCCGGGGTTTCCGGCATTCCTTCCCGGAGATCCCTTAATTGTTGAAAGACTTAATGATTATCTGTCAAACCCCCTTACTGAACCGCAGCTATTGTTTGGAGTGAATGACTTCCCGGGGACGAATGATAATCACTCAACCGGGGAGGGACAGGCCTGGCAACTTGAAGACGGCACCTGGGTAAAAATGTTCCGGGATTCCGGACTGAAGAGGGCCAAAAGTGATAAAGAGGATGAAGCTTCAAAGAGCAGGAGAAACTATGCATGCTACAGTTTTGACAACGGTAAGACCTGGACACTTGCCAGGCGGACCAGCTTCCCTGATGCATGCGGAAGATCAACTTCCGGTAAACTCCCCAACGGAGAGTATTATATTGTAAATGCCGGCTGGCCTTTGCCGAACAAGAAAGGGGGGCGTTCCATTCAAACTCTTTCCTTGTCCGGCGACGGCCTGAACTTTGACCGCACTGTTTTGCTTCAGTTTATTGCTCCGGAAAAGAGGTATGACGGACGCAGCAAGGCTGTTGGTTTCCAGGCTCATTCTGTGGTAGCCGGCGATTATCTGTTCCTGCTGAGCTCCATAAACAAGGAAGATATTCAGTTGATGAGGATACCCCTGAGTGAACTGGAATCATTTGATGATATGCCCTACTTCAAAAAGTCATTTACTATGGCAGAATCAGCAGCATCTCCTCAAAATGAAAGACCTGTTGTGCGCTGGACAGCATATGGCAGTGATGATATGAATTTCATTTACAATTTTCTGGAGAACATTGAGACAACTACTTTGCACCTCGGGACACCCGAAACAGGTACTTTCAACCATCATTCGCACATTACTTTTTTTAAGGGGGTCTTTTATGCTTCATGGGACACCCAGGCCAAAGATGAACATGGACCAGGTCAGCATGGAATGATGCGGCGCTCAACTGACCGGGGCAGGACATGGACTCCCGTTGAGGAGCTCTTCCCGCCAATGGATAAATATATTCCCTCATCAGAGGCACTTGTCGATAAAAGTTACAGGGGGCGCATTCAAACTTCAAACGGATTTGCCGTGGTTGATGATATCCTGTATGCAATTACTGAAGTGGATGATCACAGGGGAACCAGTATCAGTAACAGAAAACGGTTTCATGCCGGACGCCTGTGCCGATCCATCAACCCTGATGGTGGTTTGGGTGAAATTTTCTGGCTGACTGACGTGGCCCCGGATCATGTTGACGGTTTCCCGGCTTATCCGCCCGGTGATCCCGTCCTGGTAAAAAAAATAAATGAATATTTCCAGCAACCGGGAAATGAAATCCAGCTTGATTTCACATCTCCTGTCCCGGAATCTGATTCATCAACTGACTCATGGACTCCATTTCCCATATCTGATGACAACCATCGCATGATTGAACAGGTTCCCTCATACAGGGCGAAGGATGGTACATGGGTGAGGCTTTACCGGGATGCAGGACTTATTGACGTAAATATTCCTGCGGTGGGACCCAAAACTGAACTTGAAGAGAGCAAAAGCCGCAGGAATTATGCATCCTATAGCTATGACAACTGTACTACATGGAGCGTACCTTCACGTACTTCATTCCCTGATGCATGTGCAAAATCAAATGGAGGTAAACTTCCCGACGGACAGGTATATGTAATAAACAATGTCCTGCCCCTTTCAACGAAAGACGGAGGCCGGTCCCTGCTTGGCATCTCCCTTTCCAGGGATGGCCTGAACTTTGACCGGGTGGCAGTGATCCGCTTTATTGCACCGAAAATGCGTTACAGCGGCAGGGCAAAGTCTATCGGGTTCCAGTACCCCCACTCAGTAGTTGAAGGAGACAGTCTCTGGGTGATATATTCTGTCAACAAGGAGGACATTCAGGTGACGCGGATACCTCTTTCGGAACTGTACAGGATAAATTCCCTTTGATAATCAATGAGTATGTGAGATATCTGAATTATCAAACAATCCTTAGTTAAAAAATACATAATCCAAAACTATGAAACTTATCAAAACAGGTTTCTATTCACTGGTAACAGCAGGTAGTATCTGCGGTTGCACAGGACCTTCGGCAGAAAAGCCGGCTTCTGAGAAATATAATGTCCTCATCTTTACGGTTGATGATATGCGTGATTACGCAGGTTTTCTAAACAGTTATGAGGGCAAGGTATATACCCCCAATATGGACCGGCTGGCAGCACAGGGGGTGGCTTTTACAAATGCCCACGTTGCTGCAACTGTCTCCTGCCCTTCGAGAAATGCGTTTCTCACAGGATTGAGACCCTCCACATCAGGACTTTACAATAACGGGCAATGGTGGAAGGCAGCTCTGCCGGATGTCGTTACCATGCCCCAGTATTTTAAAAATAACGGATACTACTCAGCGGGTGCAGGAAAGGTCTTTCATCATACTCCCGGAAACAATCCTCCGTGCAGCTGGGATGAATTCCAGGACCAGGTATTTGATGATCCATGGTATTTCCAGGACTGGTCACCCGAGAAGTACTGGCTTGATTTCGGCTACCGTGATCCCAAGGTTCCGATGCCTGACTGGAAACCTCTGAACGGAATACCAAAGATCGGCAATAACGACTGGGGTCCCATTCCGGGGAAGGAGGAGAAAGATTATGGTGATGTACAAATAGTAAATTTTGCAAGGGATTTCCTGGCACGGGACCATGAGAAGCCATTTTTCCTGGCTATGGGTACATACAGACCCCATGTGCCGTTGCATGTTCCGCAGAAGTATTTCGATATGTATCCTTTGGACAGTATTGTCTTGCCAGTCATAAAGGAGGATGACCTTGATGATGTCCCCGCCGAGGGAAGAAAGCTTGCCATGGAAGGAAATAATGTCTTTGTGAAAATACAGGAATATGGGAAATACAGGGAAGCATTGCAGGCATACCTGGCTTGTATAACCTTTGCTGATGCCCAGTTGGGAGCTGTACTGGATCTGCTGGAGAAGAGCAGATATGCAGACAATACCATCGTTGTCTTCTGGTCTGACCATGGATGGCACCACGGCACAAAACAGCACTGGGCAAAGCAAACCCTTTGGGAAGAATGTACCCGCATACCCTTTATCATTAAAATCCCCGGTGCAAAGTATTCTGATAACGTTTGTACCAGGCCGGTTGACATGGTTAACGTCTTTCCAACACTGGTCAGTTTATGCGGGTTGCCTGCCAGGGCGGAGCTTGACGGGCATGATATGACTCCGCTGCTTGAGAATCCCCAGGCAGAATGGGAATATCCGGCCATAACAGAGATTAAGGTGGGTAATGTGGCCGTGCGCACGGAGAACTGGCGGTACATTCATTACCTTGATGGCACCGAAGAACTTTATGATAAAACCAGCGACGTCTATGACTGGTACAACCTGGCGGGCGATGAGAAGTATAAGGATGTTATAGAAAGCCACCGGAAATGGATTCCGGCCTCATTCGCCAAACCTGTGCCGTCAAAAGAGAAATATTATTTTGATCCGGGTACTTACACATATATGGATCGTAAAACCGGAGTTATGATAGATGGAAGAA
Source organism: Bacteroidales bacterium (assembly GCA_035530535.1). Lineage (GTDB taxonomy): Bacteria > Bacteroidota > Bacteroidia > Bacteroidales > VadinHA17 > SR-FBR-E99. The sequence goes on along the minus strand of DATKUS010000197.1, from coordinate 4,603 downwards.
AATAGAGCAATTATGAGAGTCAGACCTATAAAATTATTGTTTGTCAGTGCTTTGATGGCACTTGTACTGCCATCGGTTGCACAGGAAACCGGTGATGTCAGGGATGTTGTCACTATAGACAGGTTGCCGGAAAATACTGTTTACCACAGGATTTACCAGCCATTTATTGCCCAATGGGATAAGGATCATTATGTGGTTGCCTATGGGCTCCAGCTCAGGGGTAAAACCGACATGGCCGATATAATGTGTTCTGTTACCAGGGATGGTGGGAAGACATGGTCACCTCCCAGCTGTATATTTGATCACCGGGAGTACAATGGCAGCCGTCAATATGCTTATGCCAACCCGGTTTTGTTCATTCCTGAGGGACAGAGGATTATATGGTTTTTTGGTATGAGATGCCCGATTTCCTACAGTGACAGCGAGGACAGTGAATTGTGTGCTGCCTATTCATGCGACGGAGGAATTACCTGGCAGCACGTAGAGTTGAGGATGGGATTTCATTCTCCTGTTATAACCAATGCTGGTATTGTCACCGTCAGGGATAACGGGGTGACCAGATATTTGCTGCCGGTACACCGGAATACCCTGCGTCATGATCCCAAGGGTGACCGGGAGCAATATGTACTTGAAAGCACAAATCTCCTTGACTGGAATCTTGCCGGTTACATTCCCCGGCCAGCGGATGTATGGCTTCATGAAGGCAATATTGCAGAGGGAGAAAAGCCTGATGAACTGAAAATAGTGAAGCGTACGGCTAAATACTCCAATGTCGGAACACTTGATCCCCCAAGGGCATGGTCATCAGTAAGCAGGGATAACGGTAAAACATGGTCTATGGCTGTTGAGGAACCGGCTCTCTGGAATACTGCATCCAAGGGTTTCTTCGGAAAGGACTCAAAAGGGAGACATATCTATGTGTACAATGATGACGCCAGGCAGGTAAGGAGAGGGTTGTACTATGTAGTCAAAGAACCCGGGGGCAAATGGTCTGATCCAAGGCTCTTCTACTGGAACAATGATCGCAACAGTTATCCCACTCTCATTGAGAAGGAACCAGGGGTTTTCTTGTGTGTATGGGATAGTTCGGATGATCCTGACAACAAAAGAAAAGCCATCAGATTCGGAATCCTCGATTTGAATAATTGAACCATTCAAACAGTACCTGTATGAGAACACTTTACAGAAACTTGCCGGTTTTATTGTCAACAATCATGATGCTTTATTCATGCAACCAGGCAAAACAATCAACCGACAACAAGCAACCTGTTATCATGTGGACAGCATTGTCTGATGATATGAATTCCAGACTTGATCTTCTTGAAAATACCGAGACATTTACCCTCTATACGGCAGTTCCTGAAACCGGAACATTCTCGCACCATGCTCATATATGTTACCATAAAGGTGTTCTGTATGCAACATGGGATAACCAGGTTAATGATGAAAACGGTTCAGGACAGAGGGGTCTGATGAGGCGCTCCGCCGACGGTGGCAAGACCTGGTTGCCTGTGGAAGAGATCTTTCCTCCGCACGACAGACAGGTGCATGCATCTGAGGCATTCATAGGCACCAGGTTCCAGACCTCAAACGGGTTTGCCATAATAGATGATAAACTTTATGCCGTGACAGATGTAGCTGAATGGACCGGAAACAGTATCGAGGAAAAGAAACGTGTCGGCATAGGGAAATTATTCCGCTCTGTTGAAGAAGACGGTTCCCTTGGTGAAATTCTATGGCTTGAGGATGAAGCACCTGCCCCTCGGCCGGGATTCCCGTCATATAAAACGGCCGACAGGATGGTGATCGAAAAGTTTGTTGCTTACTTCAGCCAGCCGGGAAATGAGATTCAGCTTGACTTTAATACTCCCAAACCTCTTTCAGATGATAACCATCGCCTTACAGAACCTGTCCCGTCATACAGGCTTGATGATGGCACCTGCGTCAGGCTCTACCGTGATATGGGGAGCAAGGATGCAGTCACCCAAAAGGAAAAGGAAGATTCAAAGAGCAGGAGAAACTATGCTTCATTCAGTTTTGATGACGGAAAAACCTGGACGGTACCGACACGCACAGGCATTCCTGATGCCTGCGCAAGAAGCAATGCCGGGAGACTGCCTGACGGGCAGGTATATGTAATAAATAATATCATTCCCATGAATCCGGGTGGATTGGGAGGCCGGTCAATGCTTGCGGTATCTCTCTCCCGCGACGGACTGAATTTTGATCGCGCAGCCATAATAAGATTCATAAGTCCCCCTCTCGGGTACAAGGGGCTTGAAAAGACCATAGGATACCAGTATCCACATTCGGTGGTGGCTGAGAATGATCTTTGGGTAATCTATTCGGTTAACAAGGAGGATGTTGAAGTGACCAGGATTCCGCTCAATGTGCTTTATGAGCTGAAATGAATGTTTCATGGCTGGTACCTTAAAACCATAAAAACCCCTGCTGCAGTTTAATGATGTTTTGAACTGAAACAAAAAATAAGGTTAAACAGAATGAAAAAAAGTCACAAATCAATTTGCAGGAGCCTGGTGAAGATGTCACTGGCACCTGTATTGTTGAGTGGGTGCAATACAGAGGCACCTAAACCGAATTTTATATTTTTCCTGGTTGATGACCTGGGATACAGTGATGTTAGCTGTTACGGAAGTGAGTACTATGAGACTCCGAACATAGATATGGTGGCACAGCAGGGGATGAGATTCACCTCGGCCTATGCCGGAAGTACGATTTCGTCACCCACCCGGGCCAGCATCCTCACAGGAAAGTATGCTGCCCGTCTTCATATCACGGCACCAATTCCCATCATTTCCCATAAAAGGCAGGAATCTGAAGGTAATATAACACGCCTGAAAGACCCTGATTACTGCATGAACCTCCCCCTGGAGGAGGTGACAATTGCCGAGGCACTGAAGTCAGCAGGTTATTCAACTGCTTCAATCGGGAAATGGCATGTATGTGATGAGCCTGAGTATTTTCCAGAGTTTCAGGGTTTCGATATCAATGTAGGAGGTAACGGTCACGGGAATACACAGAATTATTTCTACCCTTATAATAACAAATGGCGGATGACAGAGGGTTATCCATGGATTGAATGGAATGTACTCCCTGACGGGGTCCCCGGTGAATATATTACAGATCGCCTGACTGATGAGGCCCTGAAATTCATTGAGACAAACAAAGACAGGCCATTCTTTCTTTATTTATCACATTATGCCGTACATACTCCGATTCAGGCAAAAGACAGCCTGATTGAGAAGTACAGGGAAAAGGAGGCTGACACTATTATGGGGCACCATAATGCCAAATATGCAGCGATGATCGAGAGCGTTGACCAGAGCATGGGTGCGCTCATTGAAACACTGAAGGATCTTAAGATTGACGATAACACAATAATTATCTTTTACTCTGATAATGGGGGTTTGCTGAAATCCACCACCAATTATCCATTCAGGGGAGGGAAGGGTAATTTCTATGAGGGAGGCATCAGGGTTCCGCTGATTATAAGATGGCCGGGAGTGACCATGGAAGGTTCTGTATCAGGCTATCCGGTCATCAGCAACGATTTCTATCCTACAATGCTTCAAATGGCCGGGCTTGACATGATGCCTGAACAGCATGTTGACGGAATGAGCCTTGTTTCCCTGCTTAAAGGTGCTCCATCAATTGACCGTGAAGCCCTGTACTGGCATTTCCCTCACTATTCAAGCATGTGCGATGTTGTCAGGTACAAGGATTGGAAGCTGATAGAATCACTGGAGGATGGTTCAGCACAACTGTATAACCTCAAAGTTGACAGCCTTGAACAGAATGACCTGGCACCCCTGAATCCTGAGAAGGTTCTTGAACTGAAAAAAATGCTGGCTGACTGGAGAAAGTCGGTAAATGCACAGATGCCTGAACCAAATCCAAGATATGAAGAAATCAAACCCGGAAAGTGACCCGCAGAATGAAAAAATCAAAAACAGCACTCATATTTATATTGGCTTTCACTGCTCTGATACAGTCAGGGTGCAGCCGTGGAGAACAGAATGTTTCAGTTTTTCTTAACCAGTTGCAGGTGCCTGTTCTGAAATATCGTGACAACAATCCGGTACTGCGGATGAAGGTGGTCAACGGGGACTCAGTTGCAAAGACTGTCACTTCAATAAAGATAAATACTGCAGGCACTGATGACCTTGATGATATCAAAGCCATCAGGCTCTTTTTCATGGGGAAAGATTCTCTCTGGCTGAGATATGAGACAGTTCCTGACAAGGCCGGTAATATACTTGATCCGCTGTACGATGAGTTTTCTCCCCTTCAGTTCGGCCAAGATATGAAACCGGCTCCGTCAATAACCTTCAAAGGAGAGCAAATGCTTGCTCCCGGGGATAACTACTTCTGGGTAATGGTTGAACTGTCTGAAAATGCAAGCCTTCACAACAAGATTGATGCCGGGTGCAACAGGATGATTATTGGGGGAGAAAGACCGGCTGTTCCGGATGCCGATCCGCCTGTCAGACAACGAATAGGCGTGGCCGTGAGAAAGCATTCCGATGACAATGTGGATACTTACAGGGTACCCGGACTTGCCACCACACGGAAAGGTACCTTG